>JAFYAT010000029.1 GCA_017540585.1 Bacteroidaceae bacterium
AATCCTTGCACCGCCTACTGCGCATCTTCAACGCCTAAAAACAATCGAGTAGGAGTCACTACACTCATTTATTTTATGCGCTGAACCTACATCATTAATCAATACAATCATTATAAAAATAATTTTGCACACCTACTTATAAATACGATTTGCACCCATATCTCTCGTTCATGGAGATATGGGTGTTCTGCATATAAATATACTGACATACACCCTAAGAACAAAGATTTACCATTTTGTACAAATAAACGCAATCGTAAAACCAAAATACTCGAAAAACATTATTTATATTGACTTTTTGTTACAAATAACAGTAAAAGCACTGCATTTTATAATTATTTACGCTTATATTAGAAAAAAAGTAAATAATTATTTGGTAGAAATATTAAAATGTCATACTTTTGCAGCGAAATAAAGAAATAAGTCAACAAATAAAGTATATACATAGCAATATGATTATACAATATAAAGAATATTACATATATGACACAACACAAAATGGCACGATGCAAAGTGTGACACGACAGAGTATAACACAGCACAAAGTACTACACGACAAAAAAGGTTTGACACAACACAAATAATAATATGGCGCAACAAATACACTTCACTAAGATGCACGGATGTGGCAACAACTACATTTACGTCTATCTGCCAGACAATCCGATAGAGAATCTGCCAGAGGCATCAATCAAATGGAGTAGGCAGCATTTCGGCATCGGTAGTGACGGTCTTATAACCATCGAAAAGAGTAAGGTGGCAGACTTCAAGATGCGAATCTTCAACAACGACGGTTCTGAAGCCATGATGTGTGGCAACGGAGTAAGATGTTGTGGTAAGTTCGTGAGAGACCATCACTTGACAGAGAAGAGTGAAGTAACGTTCGAGACACTTGCTGGAATAAAGACCTTACAACTGTATGAAGGCGAGGATGGCAAGGTGAACAGAGCAAGAGTTGACATGGGCAAGCCAGTGATAGACGAGAGTCTGACGATGGTTGACGGCTGGCAAGGCACCTCAGTATCAATGGGCAATCCACATTATGTGATATTCGTGGATGATGTCAATGAAATTGACCTTGAGAATGTAGGACCTAAACTTGAGCACAACAAGGCATTCCCAAACAGATGCAACATAGAGTTTGCAACCATCCTTCCTGACGGAAAGATAAGGATGAGAGTATGGGAACGTGGTTCGGGCATCACGATGGCATGCGGTACAGGCGCATGTGCCACATCGGTTGCAGCAACACATACTCAGGGAATGAGCAACACAAACACAATCATAATGGACGGCGGTTCGCTTACTATTGAATGGAATAAGGAAGATGGTCACATCTATATGACAGGACCAGCAGAGACGGTGTTTGAGGGGGTAATTGAGAATTGATAATTGATAATTGACAATTGATAATTGGGAATTAACAATTAACATGCTTCGCAATTGACAATTGAGAATTGATAATTGAAACCAAACACCATAAAAAGTAACAACAGATAATTCATGCCTGCTATAATGGGAAAAGCTACATGACGCAGACACAATATAATATAGAATCCAACAACATGGCACAGATAAATGAGAACTTTCTAAAGCTTGCACCAAGCTATCTCTTCAGCGATATTGCCAAGAGGGTAAGCGCATACAAGGAAGCTAATCCTCACAAAAGCATCATACGATTAGGCATTGGCGATGTGACACGCCCTCTTGCTCCTGCAGTAATAGAAGCTATGCATAAGGCTGTAGATGAGATGGCAAATGGCGATACCTTCCGCGGTTATGGTCCTGAGCAGGGTTATGACTTCCTTCGCAAGGCAATCGTTGAGAATGACTTCAAGGCTCGTGGCATTGACATCAGCATGGATGAGGTGTTTGTTAATGATGGAGCAAAGAGTGATACTGGTAACATCGGTGATATTCTCGGTCTCAACAATGCAATATGCATGACTGACCCTATCTATCCAGTGTATGTGGACAGCAACACCATGGCAGGAAGAAATAACATCGTATTCAGTCCATGCAACAAGGAGAATGGTTTCGTAGCAGAGCTTCCTAAGGAGAAGGTTGATGTCATCTATCTCTGCTATCCTAATAATCCTACGGGTACGGTAATCACAAGGGAACAGTTGACCAAATGGGTTGACTACGCACTCAGGAATGATGCTATCATCATGTACGATGCCGCATACGAGGCTTATATTCAAGACAGCGACATCCCTCATTCTATATATGAGATTCCTGGTGCTAAGAAGTGCGCCATCGAGTTCCACTCATACAGTAAGACAGCAGGTTTTACAGGAGTGAGATGTGGTTACACTATCGTACCACTCGACCTTGAGGTAGCTAAGGCAAGCGACGGCAGCAAGGTACAACTCAACAAACTTTGGTTGCGTCGTCAGTGTACCAAGTTTAACGGTACAAGCTACATCACTCAGAGAGCAGCAGAAGCAATATATACTCCAGAAGGTAAGGAACAGATTAAGAAAACAATCGCTTACTATATGGATAATGCCCGTATCATGCGAGAGGCTTTCAAGGCTATGGGGCTTGAGGTATTCGGAGGTGAGAATGCTCCTTACGTATGGGTAAAGACTCCAAACGGTATGACAAGCTGGGAGTTCTTCGACAAATTGCTTACAGAGGCTAACGTAGTTGGTACTCCTGGTGTTGGCTTCGGCAAGGCAGGTGAGGGCTATTTCCGCTTCACTGCTTTCGGAAAGAAAGAGGATTGTATATTGGCAATCGAAAGAATACAGAAAGCGTTAAGCGTTGAAACAATTCACAATTAATGTAACGTTTCAAGTAAACGATAAACGCAAAATATAAAAAAAAGATCATAAACATTGTAACACAAACATATTATGGCAGCAAAGTTAAGACTTCAGGTCGTTGACGAGGCATTCAAGCGTCGTCCAGTATTAGTGGAGACTCCAAAGGAGCGTCCAAGTGAGTATTTCGGTAAGTATGTATTCAACAAGCAGAAGATGTTCAAGTATCTCCCTGCTAAGGTCTATAAGAAGATGTGTGACGTCATCGACAATGGCGCACCTTTCGACCGCACCATCGCTGATGCAGTGGCTGAGGGTATCAAGACTTGGGCAATGGAACTTGGCGTTACTCACTATACTCACTGGTTCCAGCCTCTTACTGAGGGTACAGCAGAGAAGCATGACGGCTTCGTGGAGCATGACTGGAAAGGCGGAATGGTCGAAGAGTTTGAAGGCAAGCTTCTCGTACAGCAGGAGCCAGACGCAAGTTCATTCCCTAATGGTGGTATCCGCTCTACTTTCGAGGCACGCGGTTACTCAGCATGGGATCCAACCTCACCAGTATTCGTCATTGGTGACACTCTGATGATTCCAACTATCTTCATCTCTTACACAGGTGAGGCTCTCGACTACAAGGTACCATTGAAGAAGGCTCTCTTTGCTGTTGACAAGGCAGCAACAGCCGTTGCACAGTACTTCAACCCAGATGTTACAAAGGTTGTGAGCAACCTTGGATGGGAGCAGGAATACTTCCTCGTTGACGAGGCTCTCTATGCAGCACGTCCTGACCTCGTAATGACAGGCCGTACGCTCATGGGACATGACTCTGCCAAGAACCAGCAGATGGACGACCACTACTTCGGTAGCATCCCTGCACGTGTAGAGGAGTTCATGAAGGATATAGAGATTCAGGCTCTTGAGCTTGGTATCCCTTGCAAGACTCGTCACAATGAGGTTGCACCTAACCAGTTTGAGCTTGCACCAATCTTCGAAGAGACAAACCTCGCCGTTGACCACAACATGCTCATGATGTCAATCATGAAGCGCGTGGCTCGCAAGCACGGATTCCGTTGCCTTCTCCACGAGAAACCATTCAAGGGAATCAACGGTAGCGGTAAGCACAACAACTGGTCACTCTCTACCAACACAGGTATTCTCCTTCACGCTCCTGGCAAGACAGCACTTGACAACCTCCGCTTCGTGACATTCACTGTGGAGACTCTCAAGGCAGTATATGACCACAACGGACTCCTCAAGGCATCTATCATGAGTGCTACAAACGCTCATCGTCTTGGAGCTAACGAGGCACCTCCAGCAATCATATCTTCATTCCTCGGCAAGACTGTTACAGACCTCCTCGAGCACGTAGAGAAGGCAGACGAGGATGCTCTCTCAGTGGCTGGCAAGACTGCATTCAAGCTTGACCTCCCATCTATCCCAGAGCTTCTCATTGATAATACAGACCGTAACCGTACTTCACCATTCGCATTCACAGGTAACCGCTTTGAGTTCCGTGCAGTAGGTTCAGAAGCTAACTGTGCAAGCGCAATGCTCACACTCAACTCAGCCGTTGCAGAGGCTCTCATCGACTTCAAGACTCGTGTTGATGCACTCATCGGCAAGGGCGAGGCTAAGGAGCAGGCTATCCTCAAGGTTGTACGTGAGGACATCAAGTACATCAAGCCAATCATCTTCAATGGAAACGGCTATGGTGACGAGTGGAAGGAAGAGGCTAAGAAGCGTGGCCTCGACTGCGAGACAAGTGCTCCACTTATCTTCGACAACTACCTCAAAGAGTCAAGCATCAAGATGTTCGAGAAGACTAACGTCATGACTAAGTTCGAACTTGAGGCTCGTAACGAAATCAAGTGGGAGACTTACACTAAGAAGATTCAGATTGAGAGCCGCATCTTTGGTGACCTCTGTCTCAACCATATCATCCCTGTTGTCACTAAGTATCAGTCAATGCTTATCGACAACGTGAGCAAGGTGATGAGCATCTTTGCAGGCGAGAAGGCTCACAAGATTAGCAAGGAGAACATCTTCATCATCGAGAAGATCAGCGAGCACGAGTCATTCATCATCGAGAACGTAGAGAAGATGGTTGAGGCACGCAAGGCAGCTAACAAGATTGAGAGTGAGCGTGAGAAGGCTATCGCTTACCACGATACAGTGGCTCCTCTCCTCGAGGAAATCCGCTACCACGTTGACAAGCTTGAGACTATCGTTGACGATGAGGCTTGGCCACTTCCTAAGTACCGTGAACTCCTCTTCATCCGATAAGGTAACTATCATACATTCATTCCTCGGTGGAGGCATGGCTTCCACCGAGGACGGATGTATAATCAAATCTCTGTTTCATTTCAAACCGATTCTAGGTTTCGTTCAAACAAAACCTAGATTTCGTTTCAACAATTACGAGGTAATCGTTTTTAACGAAGACGCGTATTCGTTTATAATGAACACGCGTGTTGGTTTCAACGAACACACGTGTTGGTTTCAACGAAAACATGTGTTGGTTTCAACGAAAACATGTGTTGGTTTCAACGAAAACACGTGTTGGTTTCAACGAACACACGTATTCATTTGCAATAAACATAGACAACGGTCACCCATCCGTTTCTGGACGCACAGGTAAATGAAACAGGGTGACGGTCGGCAGTCGGAACACACTGGGGCAACCCACTTGCACCCGACACAAGGAAATCATCATAACAGAAGATAATAAACATTATTAAGGTTTTACGAAAATAAAACACAACAATGCAGAAGGGATTATATAGTAATGACTACGAGCACGATGCCTGCGGTGTAGGTATGGTGGTGAATATCCACGGTGGTAAGAACCACGAACTTGTGGATAACGCACTCAAGGTGCTCGAGAACATGGAACATCGTGGTGCAGAGACACGCGACAAGACAGGTGACGGTGCTGGTATCCTGATTCAGATACCGCACGAGTTTATACTTCTTCAGGGAATACCTGTGCCAGAGAAGGGACGCTATGGTACAGGACTCATATTCCTTCCAAAGGATGAGGCACGCCAGAGCAAGGCATTGTCAGTCATCCTCGAAGAGATAGAACGAGAGGGACTCAACCTCATGCACCTCCGTACCGTACCAACCAATCCAGAGGTACTCGGCGTAGGCGCAAGAGAAGTGGAACCAGACATCAAGCAGATCTTTATAGATGGCGTTACAGACGAGAAGGCTGCCGACATAGAGCGCATCCTTTACAAGATACGTAAGAAGATTGAGAACCGAATCGACGATGAGGACTTCTACATCTGCTCACTCAGCAGCAAGAGCATCATCTATAAGGGAATGCTCACCAGCGGACAGCTCCGCCGTTACTTCCCAGACCTCTCAAGCAACTACCTCACAAGTGGACTCGCACTCGTACACTCACGATTCTCCACTAATACATTCCCTAAGTGGAAGCTCGCACAGCCTTTCCGCCTCCTCTGCCACAACGGTGAGATTAACACCATCCGTGGTAACCGTGGATGGATGAAGGCACGTGAGAGTGTCCTCTCTTCTCCTACACTCGGCGACATCAAGGACATACGCCCAATCGTGCAGGACAACATGAGTGACTCTGCCAGCCTCGACAACGTGTTCGAGTTCCTCATCATGAGCGGACTCTCACTCCCACAGGCAATGGCAATCCTCGTACCAGAATCATTCAACGACAAGAATCCTATCAGCGAAGACCTCAAGGCCTTCTATGAGTACCACTCTATCCTCATGGAGCCATGGGACGGACCTGCAGCACTCATGTTCAGTGACGGACGTTATGCAGGAGGTATGCTCGACCGTAACGGTCTCCGTCCTTCACGCTACACCATCACCAAGAGCGGCATGATGGTAGTTGCCAGTGAGGTAGGCGTTATGGATTTCGATCCAAGCGACGTTGTGAGCAAGGGACGACTCCAGCCTGGTAAGATTCTCCTCATAGACACACAAGAAGGTAAAATATACTACGATGGTGAGATAAAGGCAAAACTTGCCAGCGAACATCCTTATCGTCAGTGGCTCTCAACCAACCGTATCCAGCTCGAGAACCTCAAGAGCGGACGTAAGGTTGACAACTCAGTACCTAACTACAAGCGTAAGCTCCGTAGCTTCGGCTTCGGTCAGGAAGACATCGACAAGACTGTCGTACCTATGTGTACACAGGGACAAGAGCCTGTGGCAGCAATGGGTAATGACACTCCACTTGCAGTCATCAGCGACAAGCCACAGATATTCTTCAACTACTTCCGCCAGCAGTTTGCACAGGTAACCAACCCTGCCATCGACCCAATACGTGAGGAACTTGTCATGTCCCTCACAGAGTACATCGGTTCAGTAGGCACAAATATCCTTACTCCAGACGAGAGTAACTGTAAGATGGTGCGCCTTCCACAACCAGTACTCACCAACACGCAACTCGACATCCTCTGTAACATCCGTTACAAGGGATTCAAGACAGAGAAACTCCCTATGCTCTTCGACATTGAAAAAGGTGCCAGCGGTCTTCGCGAAGCCATTGACACCCTCTGCAAGAAGGCAGAGCAGTCAGTGGACGAGGGAGTTAATTATATAATCCTTTCAGATCGCGACATAGACGAGAAGCATGCGGCCATACCATCACTCCTTGCCGTCAGTGCTGTCCATCACTATCTTATCAGCGTGCAGAAACGCGTCCAGACTGCACTCATCGTAGAGAGTGGTGAGATAAGGGAAGTAATGCACGCTGCCTTGCTTCTTGGCTATGGAGCAAGTGCGATTTGTCCATACATGACATTTGCAGTTCTTGACGACCTTGTCAAGAACCACAAGATACAGGAGGAATATGCTACTGCCGAGAAGAACTACATCAAGGCAGTGGACAAGGGTCTCAAGAAGATTATGTCAAAGATGGGTATCTCTACTATCCGCTCTTATCGTGGAGCCAAGATATTTGAGAGCATCGGCTTGAGCGAAGACCTCCTACGCCGTTACTTCGGCACAGAGATATCAACCATCGGCGGTATCGGCCTCAAGGATATTGCCAAGGATGCCATCCGTCTCCACAACGAGGCATTCAAGCCTGAGGAGATTAACGAGTTCCTTCCTAACAACGGACTCTTCAACTACCGTAAGGACGGAATCCTCCACGCATGGAATCCAGAGACTATTGCCAACCTTCAGATTGCAACCCGCCTTGGCTCTTACAAGAAGTTCAAGGAGTGGGCACAGATGGTTGACGAGAAGGAGAAGCCTATCTTCATCCGTGACTTCTTCGGATTCAAGAAGGCTGATGTCCCAACCCCACTTGATGAGGTAGAACCAGTGGAGAGCATCGTAAAGCACTTCGTAACAGGTGCCATGTCATTTGGTGCACTCTCCATCGAGGCACACGAGGCACTTGCACTCGCAATGAACAAGCTCGGTACTCGTAGCAATACTGGTGAAGGTGGTGAGGACAACAAGCGTTACCATTCAGATGTAGATGGTGTTAGTCTGTCTTCCAAGACAAAGCAGATTGCCAGTGGACGCTTTGGTGTCACAGCCGAATACCTCGTCAATGCAGAAGAGATACAGATTAAGGTTGCACAGGGTGCCAAGCCTGGTGAAGGCGGTCAGCTCCCAGGCTTCAAGGTGAACAAGATTATCGCCAAGACACGTAATGCAATCCCAGGCATCTCACTCATCTCTCCTCCACCACATCACGATATTTATTCAATCGAAGACCTTGCACAGCTCATCTTCGACCTCAAGAACATCAACCCAACAGCTGCCGTAAGCGTCAAGCTCGTAGCTGAGAGCGGTGTAGGTACTATTGCCGCTGGTGTTGCCAAGGCTAAGGCTGACCTTATCGTCATCTCTGGTGCCGAAGGTGGTACGGGTGCAAGCCCTGCAAGCTCAATGCGCTTCGCAGGTGTATCTCCAGAAATAGGTCTTGCAGAGACACAACAGACTCTCGTCATGAACGGTCTCCGCAATCAGGTACGTCTCCAGACTGATGGTCAGATAAAGACTGCCAAGGATGTCATCCTCATGGCTATGCTCGGAGCTGACGAATTCTCATTCGGTACTCTCCCTCTCATCGTCCTCGGATGCGTAATGATGCGTAAGTGTAACACCAATACTTGTCCTGTCGGCGTTGCTACTCAGGATGACAAGTTGCGTGCCCGCTTCACAGGTAAGGCTGAGTACGTGGTCAACTTCTTTACATTCCTTGCTGAGCAAGTACGCGAATACCTCAGCGAGATTGGTGTACACAGCCTCAAGGAAATCATCGGACGTACTGACTATATCGTCACAGACGTCAACAAGTATGCTGAGCCAGACGAGAAGTGGGCTACCATCGACTTCTCACGTCTTCTCCATCAGCCAGAGACAGACAAGGCTCTCTACTGGGACCGTGGCTCATTCACAAAGATTCCTACTGTCAAGGACGATGACATCATCAAGGCTTCACAGGCAGCCATCGAGTTTGGCGAAGAGGTGAACCTCGACTATGCAATCAAGAATACAGACCGTGCTGTCGGTACTATGCTCTCAGGTGTCATTGCCCGCAAGTATGGCGAGGCTGGTCTCCCTGACGGTACTATCAACATCAAGTTCAAGGGCTCTGCCGGTCAGTCATTCGGTGCATTTGCCGTAAGCGGTATCAATATGAAGCTCGAAGGTGAATGTAACGACTACTTTGCCAAGGGACTCTCTGGCGGTCGCATCGCCATCCTCCCTCCTGCACGTTGCAACGAGGACTTCGTAGCTGAGGATAATATCATTGCAGGTAACACTGGTCTCTACGGAGCAACAACTGGTGAACTCTATGTCAATGGACGTGTAGGCGAACGTTTCGGAGTACGTAACTCTGGTGCCATTGCCGTTATCGAAGGTGCTGGCGACCACTGTTGCGAATACATGACAGGTGGTCGTGTAGTTGTACTCGGTGAGACAGGACGTAACTTCGCTGCTGGAATGAGTGGCGGTGTAGCATACGTATGGGACAAGAACCACAACTTTGACTACTTCTGTAATATGGATATGGTAGAGATTAACCTCGTAGAGGAGACATCCTACCGCAAGGAACTCAAGGAACTTATCCGCAAGCATTACCTCCACACAGGCTCTGCCCTCGCAGGACGAATGCTGGATGACTGGAACCACTACGTAGAGGAATTCATTCAGGTAGTTCCTATTGAGTACAAGCGCGTGCTTGAAGAAGAGAAGATAGCAAAGTTAAAGCAAAAGATTCAAGAGATACAGGAGTAAGATTATGGGAAATCCGAAAGCTTTTCTAACCATACCTCGCAAGGAGGCTGGTTATCGACCAATAAATGACCGTATCCATGACTTTGGAGAGGTCGAGCAGACACTTAACACCAAAGACCGCCAAGAGCAGGCAAGCCGTTGTATGGATTGTGGCGTACCTTTCTGCCACTGGGCATGTCCACTTGGCAACAAGGACCCAGAGTGGAACGATGCACTCTATCGTGGCGACTGGGAGACAGCATACAAGATACTCAAGGCAACCAATGACTTCCCTGAGTTCACAGGACGCATCTGTCCTGCACTCTGCGAGAAGGCTTGTGTCCTCTATCACACAACAGGTGAGGCTGTAACAAACCGTGAGAACGAGTGCGCCATTGCAGAACGTGCTTTTCAGGAAGGCTACGTTACTATCGAGCATCCTGTACGCAACGGAAAGAAGGTGGCAGTCATCGGTGCAGGACCTGCAGGACTTGCTGCTGCCAACCAACTCAACTATAAGGGCTATGAAGTAACAGTATTCGACAAGAACGAAGCTGCGGGAGGTCTCCTCCGCTATGGTATTCCTAACTTCAAGCTCAACAAGCAGATTATCGACCGTCGTATCAACGTCATGGAACAGGAAGGTGTCAAGTTTGTATATAACACTCCTGTTGATGTGACAGCATTACCAGAAGGCTTCGATGCATACGTTGTCAGCACAGGTACACCAGAGGCTCGTGACCTCAAGGCACCGGGACGTGAGCTCAAGGGCATACACCTTGCACTTGAACTTCTCTCACAGCAGAACCGTGTACTTGCAGGCAAGGAGTTCAGCAAGGATGAACTTGTCAACTGTAAGGGCAAGAAGGTCCTTGTCATCGGTGGTGGTGATACAGGAAGCGACTGTATAGGTACAGCCCATCGACAGGGCGCAGTTGAGGTAACTCAGATTGAGATTATGCCTAAGCCTCCTGTAGGCCACAACGCAAACACGCCATGGCCAAACTGGCCCGTAATTCTCAAGACTACTTCATCACACGAAGAAGGCTGTACCCGTCGATGGCTTTTGAACACCAACAAGTTCATTGGCGACAAGAAGGGCAATGTCAAGGCAGTAGAGGTCGAAGGCGTAATATGGGAACCGAACCCAGACGGTGGACGTCCAATCATGAAGCTTGACGGCAAAAAGGAAACTATCGAAGCCGACATCGTCTTCCTCGCAATGGGATTCATCAAGCCTCAGCAGCCTGAGTTCCCTGACAACGTATTCGTTGCTGGTGACGCTGCATCAGGTGCAAGTCTCGTTGTACGTGCCATCGCAAGCGGACGTAAGACTGCCGAAGCCGTTGACAAGTACTTGAAGAAATAAGCAGACCGGACCCCCTCCCCAGCTGGCCTGTATTGCCATACAGGAGTTAACAGGTAAGAGTTAACAGTTAAAAGTTGAGTTGAGAAGTTAGGAGTTCACATGGTAATCTCCTTTTTTAACTTTTAATTTTTAACTTTTAACTCTTGCATCACGAAGCATGAGTGATGCAAGTTATGGGGAGGGGGCTGAGTTACCATAGTAACGCTCGGAGCCGTCAAGCATATAAATTATTAACTTTTAATTTTTAACTTTTAACTCTTGCATCACGAAGCATGAGTAATGCAAGCTAACGCCCGCGACCCGGATGGCGTTCCCTCCCTGTAGGGAGGGTTAGGGTGGGTCTGGTTATTTATGTGTTCAATAGTAGGAATATTCAATATACGTCAGCAGAGCAAGGAACTACGTACCAAGGCTCTTAAGATGTCACAGAAACTTCGCCACCGCGGACCAGACTGGAGTGGCATTTACGTGGGTAAGTCTGCCATACTGGCACACGAACGCCTCAGTATCGTTGACCCTCTTTCAGGAGGACAGCCTCTTATCTCCCCAGACAACAAGCAGATTCTCTGCGTCAATGGTGAGATATACAATCACAAGGACATACGTCGCAGGAGCGACTATGCCTTCAAGACAGGTAGCGACTGTGAGGTCATCCTCGCACTCTATCGTGAGAAGGGTGTCAACTTCCTTGAGGACATCAACGGAATATTCTCCTTTGCCCTCTATGATGAGGAGAAGGACACATTCCTCATTGCACGTGACCCAATAGGAGTCATACCTCTCTACATCGGCTACGATGCCGACGGCAAGGTATATGTTGCATCAGAGTTAAAGGCTCTCGAAGGTTTCTGCGATCAGTACGAACCTTTCCTCCCAGGCTACTATGCCGTACCAGCAAAGGAAGGTGCAGAACGTCCATACGAGATGGTCAAGTGGTACACACGTGACTGGATGGAGTGGGACAACATGCAGAAGTACATCAATGCTCCGGGAAGTACAGACGAGAAGGCAGCTTCAGATGCCATTAAGGATGCACTTGAGGCAGCCGTTAAGCGTCAGCTCATGTCCGACGTACCATACGGTGTGCTCCTCTCAGGTGGACTCGATTCATCTGTCACAAGTGCCATTGCAAAGAAATATGCACACAAGCGTGTGGAGTCAGACGACATGCACGATGCTTGGTGGCCACGTCTTCACTCTTTTGCAGTGGGACTCAAGGGCGCACCAGACCTTGCAAAGGCAAAGGAAGTGGCAGACTTCATTGGTACAGTACACCATGAGGTGAACTATACCATACAAGAAGGTATTGATGCCATACGTGATGTCATCTATTTCATTGAGACATACGATGTGACTACCGTCCGCGCAAGTACACCAATGTATCTCCTTGCACGTGTCATCAAGTCAATGGGTATCAAGATGGTTCTTTCAGGCGAAGGAGCAGACGAGGTGTTCGGTGGCTATCTCTATTTCCACAAGGCACCATCAGCAGAGGAGTTCCACAAGGAGACCGTGCGCAAGATAGCAAAGCTCTACCAGTACGACTGTCTCCGTGCCAACAAGTCACTCTCAGCATGGGGTGTGGAAGGACGAGTACCATTCCTTGACAAGGAGTTCCTTGACGTGGCAATGCGCCTCAACCCATCTGTCAAGATGTGTCCGGGCAATACCATGGAGAAGAAGGTGGTACGTGAAGCCTTTGCCGATATGCTTCCAGAGTCAGTAGCATGGCGTCAGAAGGAACAGTTCAGTGACGGCGTAGGCTATTCATGGATTGACACTCTCAAGCAGATTACCTCAGAGGCTGTCACAGACGAGATGATGACACACGCAGCAGAACGCTTCCCTATCAACACTCCGCTCAACAAGGAAGAGTACTACTACCGCTCAATCTTCGAGGAGCACTTCCCAAGTGCATCAGCAGCCAAGAGTGTACCTCACGAGGCATCCGTAGCATGCTCCACAGCCATCGCCCTCGAATGGGACGAAGCATGGAAGAAGATGAACGAACCTTCCGGCCGTGCAGTCAAGGGAGTTCACATCGCTGCAACAGAAGACTAACGTAACAAATACTAATAATTAACATGCCACTTTCCACTCGTAAACATTATAGTTACGATACGGAAAGTGGCATGTTATAATAGCCAAGTATCATACTTATCATACACAAAGCCGTGTGCCATACTGCATGAACAGTTGACACACGGCTTACGTTATCATAAATAATGAATGATAATCCCAGACTAATCATTGCATGGTAAATGAGTAGTTGGCTTCTCATCTACTATTCTCCAAACAAGAAACTCCAAAAGCTTTTGTTCTTTGGCTTTTGATATGGTAATCTCTTGTAAAAAGTATAGACATCCCCCTTTACGGAATCCGTATCCGAATATTTATACAGAATCAATCCATTAGATTTACTCCATAAAAAATGGTCGCATTCACAGGAATTCCACCTAACATTCAACAATTCCGAGTTATAATCTCCAACAGAAATCAAATCATTATATACAACATCATCAACGGTATATTCAAACATTTTCAAGACACCATTGTAATCCTCAAGATATAAATGATTTGAAGGCCCACGTAACAAAGTGCTAAATCTATCTGCAAAATTTAGACGTACAAATAAATCCGTTTTATTCTCCTTAATTATCAAAAAACGGAATTCCAATTGATTTTTATTATGCGACATTTTTGCATGAAATGAACCACTTGCATTAAACACATCTGCACCGACATTACTTACAAGACGTGATGTTGAATTGTGAATAGCTTTCTCATTTACAAACAAAGAATCATATTCATCTAAGGTAGAAGAACGAAATAAAATAGTATCACCTTCTTCGTACGGAGACATCCATGCGAGTTCATCATCATCAAGATTATACATCTTATCATATAAACATGATGTAAACACCAATAATGACAGAATCAAACAAAACGTATGATTCCACAAATATTTATATTTATTACTATAATCTATTTTATAATACTTCATAATATTTTATAAAATCAGGTAAGAACAGCCTGTATATTTAGTTTCCAAAGGTACAACATATTTCCTTTCAAACAAGCATCTTTAGCAAAAAAGTTGAGAGTTTAGCGTTTATAGTAACGCCAGTTCGGGATAAGTTTTTTAATAATATTTTTTTGAACACCTTATCCCGAACTCACGTATATATAAAGGAGACATTATGAAAATGTCCCTTTATTGGCATGTTGTTTTGGTGTCTTGGATAAGTCATTTTGAGTTAGTGGTTAACTCTATGTGAGTTACCCACTAACTATATTGCAGTTACCCACTAACTATAATAGAGTTACCCACTAACTCGAATGGGGTGGAACTCTTTGAACTTCTGATTTGTTCTAAGATAGCAAAACACCACAAAAAAAACGAATGACCGCTCATGAGCATAATGTCATGAACGGCCATTCTTATATTCTATCTTATTCGCTGAAAGCTGATTGCATATACTTATATACAATGTCATTCTCCAGAAGGCTTATCCTTCACCTGTATATACACATTGCTGACACCATGAAGAGGGTCAAAACGCATGATGTGATAAACCTTGAAGCGATACGTGTGACCCTTCTGGATACTAAGCGGACGAACATCATGCTCTGCCTCGGTATATACTACCCCATCGCCATTGCGCTCTCCTTTTTTTGTAAACAACTCAAATGGAACGACATCATGCGAGAGACGTTTACCATTGTCATATACATCAATGCCGAGCGTAAGTTTACGATAGTGGTAATCCTCCGTGACACGCACTCCAAGACTGAGATGCTGGAGTGCCGTAGTGTCGGCATCGTGCAACTCAAAGAGAAGCGTATCACGACTGTCCCATGTCTGCTGTTCCAAATTGGAATACTGTGCATAGTATGGCATCTTGTTACATGACCACACC
This sequence comes from Bacteroidaceae bacterium, assembly GCA_017540585.1. Lineage (GTDB taxonomy): Bacteria > Bacteroidota > Bacteroidia > Bacteroidales > Bacteroidaceae > Minthosoma. The sequence goes on from JAFYAT010000029.1 coordinate 15,285, forward strand.
GTAACCATAAGGAACAAAGAGAACAGGAGACGAAGGTGAGATATGATGTTAGCCTTTATTCTCATTGCTTGGTGCTTGCTGCTGAGGGTTATTGTCCTTTGGTGCATTGCCCTGAGCATTGTTTACCTGATGATTGTTACCACCCTGAGGCTGTCCGTCATTAGGGCGATTACCCTTATTGCGGTTGTTATTGTTATTATTGCGCTGATGCTTGTCATTGTTGTTACGTCCCTCACCATTGCCCTTATTATCCTGCTGGTTCTTAGGTGCATTAGTCTTGTGTGTGTTAGCTGGCTGGTTCTGGTTGTTCTGCTGAGCATTAGGCTGCTGACCCGCACCATTGTTGCCACCCTGTGACTTCTTCTTCTTTTTCTTCTTACGGTCAAAGCGGTTGATATTGTCCTCAAGGATATCAAGCGACTTAGGTGCCTCTGGTACTGCACCACCTTCTGCAAGACTCTCTGGCTTGCGACCTTCCTTGTTCGTCTGAATAACCTCAAAAGCACGCTTAGCTGTTATGGTCTGCTCATTTGCTACGATATGTTTATCAGTAGAGTATGTGATGAGATGACGAAGAATGTCTGACTTAAAGTAATAGTACTCGTTGTCCTGAGTATGGAGTGTAATCTCCTTTGATGGCATAGTCTTGAGCGACTCGACGTATTGATCAACCTCATAGTTAAGACAGCACTTGAGCTTGGCACACTGACCTGCAAGCTTCTGAGGATTAAGCGAGATATCCTGAAAACGTGCTGCACTTGTACTTACACTCACAAAGTTGGTCAACCATGTTGCACAACAAAGCTCACGTCCGCATGGACCTATACCTCCGATACGTCCTGCCTCCTGACGTGCACCAATCTGTTTCATTTCAATACGTACACGGAAACGATCGGCAAGCACCTTGATAAGCTGACGGAAATCGACACGCTCGTCAGCTATGTAATAGAAGATAGCCTTGTTACCATCACCCTGATACTCCACGTCACCAATCTTCATCTTGAGTCCAAGACTGAGAGCTATCTGACGAGACTCAATCATTGTCTCATGCTCACGTGCCTTAGCCTCCTTGAACTTGTCCATATCAACAGGCTTGGCAAGACGATAGATACGCTTAAGCTCTGTGTCAGACTTCAGGTTAGCCTTCTTCATCTGCAAAGCAACAAGGCGTCCAGTCATAGTGACCGTACCGATGTCGTGACCTGGGTTAGCCTCAACAGCTACGATGTCACCCTTGACGAGTGGCAACTTATTGTTGTTGATGAAATATCCCTTGCGAGGTGGCTTGAACTGCACCTCAACAATGTTACAGTTCTCTGTATTGTCTGGAAGGTCTGCCAACCAGTCGTATGTATTCATCTTGTCTGCGTGACGGCTACATCCCTTGGAGCACATACCGCCACAGCAGTTTCCGCATTTATATTCTGACATTTATATATTGTTCTTTTTATTGTTGTTTCGTATATTAAGTTTTTTAGGTCTCGAAATTATAATGTGCAAAGATAACACAAATCGAAGATTTTATCAAAAGTTTCAATAGTTATGTTACTACGCAACTCTACAACTTCTTAACTCAACTTTTAATTTTTAACTCTTAGCTCTTAACTACTGACGCCAGTCATGGCATCAGAATGTTGTTCTCTTCATATTTCGCTCTGCATCCATCCTAAGGAAGATGAACAGCAAAAGCGTGAATCCCCACAACGATGAACCACCGTACGAGAAGAACGGAAGCGGAATACCAATAACAGGCGTAAGTCCGAGTACCATTCCCACATTGATGAACAAATGGAACAGGAAGATGCAAAGCACCGAATAGCCATACACCCTACCGAAGGTGTCCGTCTGTCGTTCAGCAACGGCAATAAGTCGCCAAATAAAGAGGAGATATACCACAAGCACTCCAGCCGAGCCGACAAATCCTTCTTCCTCACCTACGGTACAGAAGATGAAGTCAGTGTCCTGCTCAGGCACATACTTTAGTTTTGTCTGTGTACCATTAAGGAATCCCTTGCCATACAAGCCACCTGAACCGATGGCAATCTTAGCTTGATTGACATTATATCCTGCACCACGAAGGTCTTCCTTCATACCCAAAAGTACCTCGATACGTATACGCTGATGGTCGGCAAGATGGTCAAACATCGTATGGCAGATATAGAAGAAACTTGTGGACATAAGCGCAAAAACAGCTATAAGCACATAGCGGAACAGTCGCTCATACACGGCAAGTCCTATGAGATAAACCACAAACAACAGGTTTACCACCAACATGACAAGGCATACATTGAACGGAATGACATACACGGAGAAGAGTATCACAAGGAACACCGTTCCCCATCCAGCACCAATCATAACCTTCAACGCCGTCTTGTTGCCCGTATATATCCATGTCATGAACGTGGTGAATATCATACACAGAAGCTGTACCACGAATTCACCAACGATAACAGGCAGATTGACCGACACGGTATCTTCGCAGAAACGTATTCCCACAACGAAATACACAACCACAGCAAATGCCGTAAACAGCAACGAACCAGTCATTCCTTCCCTATACAATACCATGAAGAACGTGAAATACACAAGTGCCGTACCTGTCTCTTTCTGGCAAATAATGATAATGATAGGAACACAGATAATTGCAACAAGCTTAAAGAACTCCTTGGTCTCGTGCATATTGAAGTTGAACCTGTCCATGTATTTGCCAAGGCATAGTGCAACAGCAAACTTGGCGAACTCAGCAGGCTGCAACTTGACAGGTCCTAAAGGAATCCACGAGCGTGAACCTTTGGTATCAGGTGCAATAACAAGTGTGACAATCAACAAGAGTATCATCGCGCCATATATGACGTATGCACCCATATCGTAGAACTTCTTCTCTATCGTAAGTAGAACTCCAGCAAGCGCAAAGGACGTGAACGCCCAAATCATCTGTTTGCCTGAGTTGCTACCAAAGCCGAACACATCAGGATGAGAGAAATCATAGCTGGCACCACACACAGAGAACCATCCCCATGTGATAAGAATCACATAGAGACAGACAGTCATCCAGTCGATAGACTTGAATATCGTTGCATTATCGTTCCCTTGTGCCATAACCTATTGTCTTGTGCTGAATCTCCTCAGCCTTACGTTCACTATCTTCTGAGAGTTTACCGTTGATATACTGTTCCATGAGAAGTGCACCGATAGGTACACCATACGTTGCACCCCATCCACCGTTCTCCACATACACGGCAACGGCAATCTTAGGGTCGTCCTTAGGAGCAAAGCCCATAAACACGGAGTGGTCATGACCACGGTTCTGTGCAGTACCAGTCTTACCACATACCTCATACCAAGGGTTATTAGCAGCATGACAAGTACCACCGAGCACGGAACGACGCATACCATTAACCACAATCTCATAGTTCTTAGGATCAACAAGTGTCTTATGCTTGACCTTGAGCGAGTCTGCTATCTTGCCCCCCTCTATTGCCTTGACAACATGAGGTGTGATGTAATATCCTCGATTAGCTATAGTTGCACCGAGATTGGCTATCTGTAAAGGAGTGAGTGTCACCTCACCCTGACCGATGGATATGGATATGACTGATAGAGCCGACCACGAGAATTTATGTGCATTGTCATAGTAGTCAGCATTAGGAATCATTCCTCGTGCCTCGGATGGCATATCTATGCCAAGCTTATAACCGAAGCCCATGCTGACCATATAATCCTTCCACGTAGTCATAGCCTCCTGTACGTTCTTGTACTTCCTACGATTACCGAACATGTGGTAAAGTCCCCAACAGAAGTAAGAGTTACAACTTGTTGCAATGGCAGGTTCTATGGCAAGCGGTGCCGCATGAGCGTGACAACCTACCTTGAGTGAACCGAAATGGAAACCATGACTACATGGATATAATGTCTGCGAATTGATGATACCTTCCTGAAGGAAAGTGAGTGCCTGCGACGTCTTGAATGTAGAGCCTGGAGGATATGTACCAAGGATGGCACGGTTGAGCATCGGCTTCATAGGGTCACGGCTCATCTCTATCATACGCTTTCCACGTTCCTTACCCTCAAGAAGACGAGGGTCATAGCTTGGGGCGGAAACCATACACAGCACCTCACCTGTCTTTGGTTCTATGGCAACAATAGCTCCCATCTTACCTTCCATAAGACGTTCACCGAGCTCCTGCACCTTGATGTCAAGGCTCAGTGTAAGGTTCTTACCAGGAACAGGCTTACGGTCTAATGCACCATTACGATAGTGTCCCTGAATACGTCCTCGTGCATCACGAAGAAGTATCTGCACTCCCTTCTCACCACGCAGATACTGCTCGTATGAACGTTCTACTCCCTGTTTACCAATATAGTCACCAGGAGAATAGTATGGGTCACGCTCAATATCCGATGGTGCAACTTCGGCTACATCACCAAGAATGTGCGCTCCATGTTCAGTGGCATAACGACGTATGCAACGTTCTCGCACGGAAAAGCCACGAAAACGATACATCTTCTCCTGAAACACGGAGAAGTCCTTGGCGGACATCTGTCCGATAAAAAGCTGTTGGGTGTATGAAGAATAACCTGGATTACGGTTTCTGTCTTTAATCACAGCCATTCGTTCATCAAAGTCCTGTTTCGTAATACCGAGGGTATTACAGAAATCGAGAGTATCAAGTCCTTCCACCTCACGCATGACCACCATGATGTCGTATGCCAACTGGTTGTAAACAAGAAGTTCGCCATTACGGTCGTAGAGAACTCCACGCGAAGGAAATATTATATTATCAAAGAAGGCATTATTATCAGCATTCGTCTTGTATTCCTCACTACCAAGTTGAAGAAACGCAAGACGAACAATATATGTGACCACGATAACAAACGCAATGCCACCTATAACATATTTTCTGCTTTCAAATGCACTTCTCGCCATTTACTAATCCTTTGAAGAATGAGTAACAAGATCCACAAATATGGCAAGCACGGAAGCAAGTACCGTACTCGTAACCGTAGACAAAAGAGTAAGTCTGATATTAGACAACATGAAGGCATCAAGCATATAGAATACCGCATGAACTATGAACATACATGCAAAGACGTATAATACATAGCTCCAGAATCCCATGCTACCTATTGACGGAGTGATATGTTCCTCTTCGTCGTGAGAACTGAATGAAGAGAGAATATCTGGCTGAAGCATGGCAAGGAGAGTCATTCCTGCCGAAGCCATTCCTGCCGTATTGCTGAACATATCATATATGAGTCCTGTGAAGAATCCCCACAGAAGCAAGGATATACGACCCATGCCCTTCTCCATTGATATCATGACGTATGTTATCAACAGAGGAGTTGCATATCCAAAGAGATGGATGTTGTTGCACAACAGAATCTGTACCACAAGGAGTATCAGTAGTCTTATAAAGTATCGTACAAAACTATAGGTCATCCTTTATTGTCATCAATTATTATTGTTAAAGAGAGAGTCGGCTCTGTTCTCCAGTTCCCGTCTCTCTGGCTTGGAGTAGTTGGTAATGACGCTTACCTCACGTATCGACTCAAACTTGGTGAAGAGCGCAACCCTAAGGTCTGTTGCAATTCCGTCAGGTGAGTCCTTGACACCTATGACATAACCAACAGGAATACCTGGAGGGAAAATGTCAGAGAAGCCATTGGTAAGAACGACATCGCCTTTCTTAGCCTGAGCATGACGTGGAATACCGACGAGGTCAGCAACATCTGCCCTACCTCTGTTCCATGTAAGTGTACCGAAATGCTGTGTTCCTCTCAACTTACATGACACACGAGAGTTACGGTTAATCAACGGGATAACGATTGAATAGTGAGCAGATGCAAGGTAAACCACACCTACCACACCATTTGAACTTACGACTCCCATCTCTTCTTTCACTCCATCTGCCGTACCCTTGTTGATAGTAAACAGATTATTGCTCTTATGAATAGTAGCACCAATAACCTGTGCACTCACAATATCGTACTTAGGAGCAAGTCCGCTGATGTGTACGCTGTCCTTCTTGACTTCTGCTAACTGTTCCTCCAGAGCAAGTACCCTACGGCGAAGAATCTCGTTCTTTGCCTCAAGGTCAGCATTCTCAGTTTGAAGGTTCAGATATGACGTCACACTGCTAATGAGGGAATAGGTATAACCTACAACCCCATTAGCAGTAGTAAAATATACACTCTTTTGATATCCATTATAGCTGAAGAGCATTATAAGGCTGACGCACTCCAGACAAATGAATAAGAACCAGTGCTTATAATTTAGCAAAAAGTCGAGTAGATTTCTCATCTATGCAAATCCTATGTTCTGCGCATCAAGAACTGGAAGTTGTGGATGTTCTTGAGAGCAATACCAGTACCCTTTGCAACAGAATGCAATGGGTCGTCAGCAACATGGAACTTAATCTTAATCTTTTCTGTGAGACGCTTGTCAAGTCCTCTAAGGAGGGCACCACCACCTGTAAGCCAGATACCATTCTTTACGATATCAGCATAAAGCTCAGGAGGAGTCTGCTCAAGAGCAGAAAGAACGGCTGTCTCAATCTTTGCAATTGTCTTGTCAATACAATGAGCTACTTCCTGATAGCATACAGAAATCTCCATTGGGAGTGCTGTGATACGGTTAGGACCATGAACGAGGAAGTCCTCTGGAGCGTCATTGCCAAGGTCTGTAATAGCAGAACCTACGTTTATCTTGATACGCTCAGCCATACGCTCAGATACCTTCACGTTGTGCTGACGGCTCATGTACTCCTGAATGTCGGCTGTGAGTTCATCACCTGCAACACGTATTGAGTTGTTGCTGACGATACCTCCAAGAGAGATTACGGCAATCTCAGTAGAACCACCACCTATATCAACGACCATGCAACCTTCTGGAGCCTCAACGTCAAGACCACAACCGATAGCAGCAGCCATTGGCTCATAAAGGAGGTAAACCTCACGACCACCAGAGTTCTCTGCAGAGTCACGAACGGCACGAAGCTCAACTTCCGTACTACCAGAAGGAACACCGATAACCATACGCAACTGTGGCTTGAAGAGGTGATGACCGTTATTTATCATACCGATAAGTCCACGCATCATCTTCTCGCAGGCATCGAAGTCTGCAATCACACCATCACGAAGAGGACGACATGTACGGATGTTCTCGTGTGACTTCTCGTACATCATCTTTGCCTTATTACCTACGGCAATCATCTTCTTTGAAGTGTTGTCGAGGGCTACAACAGATGGCTCATCTACCACAATCTTACCATTACTGATGATAATGGTATTTGCAGTACCGAGGTCCATTGCTATATCTTGGGTAAGTGTAAAGAATCCCATTTGAGTTAGTTATTATTGCCTGTCTAAAGACAAACTTACTTAGTGAAATATTCGTGAATGGCAGTATCGTAGTGTGAAGAAGTTGCAAAAGCACGCTCTGCAAACTGCTTACGCTGAGCCTTTGTTGTCTCTGCACCCTGTGCCTTAACGATATCAAGGAGTGGCTTGTACTCAGCCTTGCTTGGTACGATAACAACATCCTCAAAGTTCTTGGCAGCAGCACGGATAAGAGAGATACCGCCTATATCAATCTTCTCGATGATTGTTGGCTCGTCATTTGTGTTGGCAACTGTCTCCTCAAATGGATAGAGGTCAACGATTACGAGGTCAATCTCAGGAATCTCGTACTTAGCCATTTCCTTCTGGTCGCTTTCAAGAGCACGACGTCCGAGAATACCTCCGAACACCTTTGGGTGAAGTGTCTTAACACGACCGCCAAGAATTGATGGATAAGTTGTGAGGTCTTCAACCTTCTCACACTTGTAACCGAGACTCTCGATGAATGCCTGTGTACCACCTGTAGAAAGGAACTTAACACCATTCTTGTTAAGCTCAGCGAGCAACTCATCAAGACCGTCCTTGTGGAATACTGAGACAAGCGCTGTCTTTATTTTCTTTGTATCTGCCATATTATTTTCGTTAGTTTATATCTGTTCTAATTTATTAGGTGCAAATATAGGTATAATATACGAGAATAGTGTAAACGTAAACAAATATTTGTGAATACGCCTTGTTTTTTTGATGTTTTTAACGAAAAATGGCTATTATTCATGGTAAATTATCTATAAATCCATAAATCTATCAAAGGACATTATAAACATACATAAACAAAGAAGCACTTACATATCGTAAGTGCTTCTTTGTAGCGGGAGGGGGACCCGAACCCTCGACCTCCGGATTATGAATCCGACGCTCTAACCAGCTGAGCTACCCCGCCATCACTAAGAAATTTGAGCCGTCAAACAGCCTCGTTTCGTTTAGCGAGTGCAAAGGTACGGCTTTTTTATTTACCACCAAATTTTTTTGACTAAAATTTATCAATTTGACGTAAAATTCTTGCAACACCATCATCATCCACACTATCCGTGACAACTTTTGCGTACTTTTTCACTTCGTCTGATGCATTTCCCATAGCAACACCCACTCCTGCATGACTCAACATCTCTACATCATTTCCACCATCTCCGAAAGCCATAACCTCAGAAATGTCGATGCCATAATGCTTTATCACATCATCTATGCCTGTTGCCTTGTTTATACCCTTGCATATACAATCGGCAAAATCGGGGTGCCATCTGTGGGCATCACAATTGGTAAGAACATTATTCAAGATATTTTTTTCTTCTTTCTCATCAAAGAAGGCGATAACCTGCATCACGTTTTTACCTTCCAAGCCCTCCGAACCCAATTCGGCAGGACGACTGAGATTGAGGAGTTCAAAGACAGCATCAAACTTGTCGTTTGGATTTATCACATACGCCGCATCACTCGTAGCAAAGGCCACAGCCATATCTTGCTCACTGGCATAACGAAGCATACGTTCCGCATCATCCTTATCCACAAATTTCTCAAAAACAACATTTCCGTCAGCCGTCGTAAAACTTGCACCATTTACAGCCATGATGCCGTCATACTCTAAAGTGCCAAGATTATTTATAAAAGGCACAGGACGTCCTGTTGCAATAAAAACCTTTATACCTTTCTTGCGAACCTCACTCACAGCATCAATAGTACTCTGTGGTATGGTGTGCGTCTTGAACGATACCAACGTACCGTCAATATCAAAAAATATCGCTTTAATCATTTCGTATATCAATATTCAAGATAAGGTCTCAATCTCTCCACATCTTCAGTCGAAAAGATGTTTACCTTCATGAGTTGAGCCTCATCCTCTATCCTTCCATACAATCTTCTGTACATAAGTAAGTCGCGCGTCTGCTCATAGCTTATGTACGGATGAGAATTAAGTTTCTGAAAACTATCTTTATTTATATTTATTTTCTTTATATCGTTCGGCCTTTCCACCTTGAACCACTCAAGTAGTTCAGGAGAAACTTGTTTTATGTCCAAAGTCTGCTCCACAGAAGCAAAACCGCCAAGGCGACCACGATAGCGTATGATGGCAGAGGAAATGTATTGTCCTACACCAGGCACACTACAAAGTGTTGCGGAATCTGCCGTATTTATATCAACCTTGGTGAGTGTCTTGAACTTGGCACTCACATATTTTGTCTTTGCAGAATCCGACATACCACGTTCATAATCACGTCTATCATCTGCATTACGTGAATCTCGTTCATAATACCGTTCACGAGGATATTCCTGTCTCTGCCTACGATATGCCTCACCTATCCTAATATAAGGACGGAGCATATCAAAATCTTCCTTATCCCAGCCATACGTGTCAAGTATCGACTCAGGTGTGGTGAAGCGTTTTCCCTTATTACGGTAATTGACAAGCACCTTCGCTTTCCAAGGAGCAATACCAAAACCTACGAGAGTAGCGGAATCCACCGTATTGGGGTCAAACTCATGAAGAGGAATATGAGCAATATCCTTCTTCTTCACTCCATATCCCTTATTTTCACCTTGTTCCTTAACCTCCGTCTTGTTTGTCTTCTGAGCTTCTGCCAACTTTCCTGTTTGCACAATATCAACCACAAGCAGCACCACAACAAGCAATACTGCCACCACGACCAAGACAAGTACTGCCCTACGGTCGCTCTTAGGATAATGTGTAAAATTAAGCATAAAACAACACCAAACGGACCTGCAGACCCACCCTAGCCCTCCCTACAGGGAGGGGATAGAGTTACCCTAAACGCTACAAAAACGGCGAGCAATGTAACCAAGTTCCCTCCCTGTAGGGAGGGTTAGGGTGGGTCCTTATTTAAAGTAATCAAACACTCCGAGATTGTCAAGGAACACAATTCCTACAGCAACTGGGGTGACGTACCTAAGACTTATGATGAGCAGCTTGAAATATGGTGCTTTCAACTCACCATGATTTGATATCTCATCCCTATATAGTTGACGGTCAAGTGCCCAACCTGCAAATATAGCAATCAACATTCCACTTATTGGCAAAAGGAACGTGCCAGAGAACTCGTCAAAGAGAGTGAAGATATTCTTGTCAAACAGGGTGACACCCGACAGAGGACCAAAGGACAAGGCACAGAGAGTACCCAAGACAAGTACCACGATTGTCACGATTGATGCACCAACACGTCTTGTCACGTTGAACTCTTCTGACACGTATGCCGTGGCAACCTCATGGAGAGAGATTGAACTCGTGAGAGCAGCCACAAAGAGTAGGAAATAGAACATGACTGAGAAGATACATGCAACGAGCGAGCCGTCTCCAAATGCTTTCTGGAACACATTTGGAAGAGATATGAACGTGAGGCTTGCACCCATTCCTACCTCGTCAGGATTCATTCCTATATTGAAGATGGACGGGAAGATGATAAATCCCGCCATTATCGCTATCAATGTATCTATGACTGACACGTTCAAGGCTGTCTTAGCAAGAGGCGTTGACTTCTCAAAATAACTGGCGTATGTACATAGGCAACCCATTCCGAGAGATAGAGAAAAGAAAGCCTGACCCATCGCCTGAAGAACCACCCCGCTCGTAACCTTTGAGAAATCAGGAACAAGTATGAACTTTATTCCTTTTTCTGCTCCCGGAAGCATGACTGAACACACCACAAGGAGAATGACGATGATAAAGAGCGTAGGCATCATTATCTTTGAGAATTTCTCGATACCTGACTGTACACCACGTGTTATCACAACGTGTGAAATTCCCATGAAAAGGAATAGCCAAAGAACAGGAAGATAAGGATTTGACACAAAACCCTCAAATATATTACCATATTCTGAAGCCTCAACATCCTTGAATGCGTTTACGGCTGAAAGATAGGTATAATGAATTGTCCAGCCACCCACGACGGCATAATAACAGAGAATGAACCAACCCGTGAACACACCAAGTCGTCCCACCCATTTCCATGCGTTTCCGTTTGACAGGATACGATATGCTCCTGCCGTATTTGAATGTGTGTGACGTCCGATAAGAAATTCGCTAATCATGATTGGAAGTCCCAGTAATAGGATGCATGCTATATAGATGATTATAAACGCCGCACCACCGTTCTGACCTGTGATAATAGGGAATCTCCACACGTTGCCAAGACCGACCGCCGAGCCAGCCGCAGCAAGGATTGCTCCCAGTTTACTTCCAAAATTTTCTCTTGTATGCATATCCGTCGTATTAAATTAAATTGTGTATCGTTCGTGTAAAATGAGGGCGGCCCCCTCCTAACCTCCCCTGAGGGAGGAATGCCATCCGGAACACAGGCATGTTAGCTATTAACTCCCATGTTTTTTGTTTTTATCCTATTCCTTTAAGGTTTTCCCAATGAACACCTTAGAGAAAAAAGAATAAGCATATAGGATGAAAAGAGTTTTAACTCTTAACTTTTAATTTTTAACTCTTATGCGAGTCAGTACTTAGTCAATACTTTAACCCAACTTGAGTTTATCCTTATTTTTCCTATAATAAAGGAAATAATAGAAAGCAAGACATATTATGTTGCCAAGGCAGCAACCAAGAGCATTGGCAACAGCATCTAAAGAATCTCCGTTACGGCAAGGAATAAGATAGAGCTGAACAAGTTCCATCGTCACTCCAAGCAGCACAGGATAAGAAAATATTGCCCCATCGAAGAGCGGAGTCAACACTCGTTCCTTGCGTACAAAGAACATGTCTATCCACATGGCTATAGCCACGCTTCCATACATCACGAAGTGTACCCACTTGTCAATCAATGGCACGCCATCAAGTTGCGGAACCTCTGGAATAGGAATCACGCTAAGCACAATAACCACCAAAGAGATTATTGTTGTAAAAATATTCTTCTTCATAAATAAATAAGACAGGCCCCCTCCCGACCTCCCCGTGGGGGAGGAGAAGGAGTTACTAATTTAAGCATTAACACTGACCCACCCTAACCCTCCCTACAGGGAGGGGACTGAGTTTCCTTGTTCGCTGATTATTAGCGTTCGGAGTATCTTGTTCCCTCCCTATAGGCGAATGAGGGCGCAGAAGAGAGACTAAATGTCTCTCTGTCCCGAAATGAGGGGAGAACAGTGCCCTGTTCGACGGAGGTCAAAAGGGTTAGGGTGGGTCTTACCACGTCTTATACGGATGCAACATAAGGTGACGATTATAATAACGCTTGTCACCCGTTACCTCTTCGCCGAGGAAATCAGGCTTCTCGTACGCCTCATCCTCTGAGCCAAGCTCTATCTCTGCCATGACAAGTCCCTCGTTTTCATCAAAGAACTCGTCAACCTCTATCGTATGATTACCGCTCTTGATGAGCCAACGATTTTTGTTGATGCGTCCAGGCATACATAGCTTCATGAGTTCATGGGCATCATCCATAGGAATTTCTGTCTCAAACTCATAACGCGACATTCCGCCATTGGTCGAAGGTCCCTTGATGGTAAGATAAGCCTTATCATCACGAATGCGGAAGCGAACGGTCTTGCCTGCCTCCGTTGCCATATATCCCTGCTCAATATGTGAATGGGAATAAGCCAGATGCTTGTACTCTCCCACCACAAGAAATTTACGTTCTATTTCTGTATGCATAAAGCCCTATCTATCTCCGGACCCACCCCCGCCCCCTCCCTGAATGGAGGGGAGTAGTTAGACTGTTCGCCAACATTCCGCATTCACAGTAACTTCTCCCTCCCCATCCAGGGGGAGGGCTGGGGAGAGGGTCCGTCCTTTATTTTCCCGAGAACTCCATCAAGTATGCCTTGATGAATTCGTCGAGCTTACCATCCATCACACCGCCAACATCACTTGTCTGATAGTTAGTACGATGATCCTTCACACGGCGGTCATCAAAAACGTACGAACGAATCTGACTACCCCATTCTATCTTCTTCTTACCTGCCTCAACCTTCTGCTGTTCTGCCATACGCTTCTGAAGAGCGCGGTCGTAGAGTTGTGAACGAAGGAGACGGAGCGCATTCTCACGGTTCTCCAACTGCTTACGTGACTCGGTATTCTCGATAAGGATTTCTTCTTCCTCACCTGTATCTGGGTCAACATACTGGTAACGGAGGCGGACACCTGTCTCCACCTTGTTGACGTTCTGTCCACCAGCTCCACCACTTCGGAAGAGGTCCCAACTAATCTTACTCTTGTCGATTACAACCTCAATAGAGTCATCCACGAGCGGAGTGACAAAGACAGATGCAAAAGATGTCATTCTCTTGCCCTGTGCGTTATAAGGAGATACACGAACAAGACGATGTACGCCATTCTCACCCTTGAGGAATCCGTAAGCCTGGTCGCCCTCAATCTCCATAGTAACCGTCTTGATACCAGCCTCATCGCCATCGAGGAAGTTGCTGATTGTCACCTTATACTTGTGTGCCTCTGCCCATCTCTGATACATACGCATGAGCATGCTTGCCCAGTCCTGTGCCTCTGTACCGCCCGCTCCTGCGTTAATCTTGAGTACGGCATCCATACCGTCAGCCTCCTCACGGAGCATATTCTTGAGTTCGAGGTCTTCAATAAGCTGGATGGCAGTACGGTAGTATTCGTCCACCTCTTCCTCTGTTGACATTTCGTCCTTGAAGAAGTCGAAGGCAACTTCAAGGTCATCAGTCGCCGACTTTATCTCTTTGTAGCCGTCAATCCACTTCTGAAGGTCCTTGACCTTCTTCATCTGTGCCTCGGCAGCTTTTGCATCATCCCAAAAACCTGGAGCCTGAGTACGTAGTTGTTCCTCTTCCACCTGAATAAGTTTCTCGTCGATGGCGAGATAACGATGGAGAGCCTCAGTACGCTCCACCACATCTTTAAGTTGTTCTGCTGTTATCATAAATTATCAAATTTGGGTACAAAGTTAGCAAAAAAAAAGGAGAAGAATAGCAGAAGTACATCAAATTCCACATTAATAATAAATTCTTCTTTCTTCTTTCTTCATACCTCAGCAAAAATGCGTACATTTGCACCTTGAATATAAGGAATAGATTCGAACAATGCGATTCATAAAGAGATTAGATGTTTTCATACTCAAAAGTTTCCTGATGCTGTTTTTTGGTACGTTCAGCATCAGTCTTTTTGTCGTATTGTTGCAGTTCTCTTGGCGTTACATAGATGACCTTGTGGGCAAGGGTCTCGACCTCATCACGCTCGTACAGTTCTTCTGGTACGCCACACTATATCTTGTGCCTGTGGCTCTTCCTCTTGCCGTACTCCTCGCCTCACTCATCTCAATGGGTAACATTGGCGAACGACTTGAGCTTCTTGCCATCAAGGCTGCGGGTATCACACTATTTCGAACTCTCCGACCTGTCATGATAGCATCAATCATCATTTCAGGTATTTCTTTTTATTTCCAGAATGTTGTCGTACCAGATGCCGACCGTAAGTTCATGCTGCTCTACCACTCTATCGAGATGAAGTCGCCTGAACTTGAGATTCCTGAAGGCGTGTTCTACTCAGGCATACGTGGCAACAATATCTATGTAGAGAAGAAGAACAAGGAGACAGGTATGCTCTACAACGTGATGATTTACAACTTTGCTTCAGGTACGAGCAATCCTCACATCATCATAGCCGACTCTGCTCTGCTCCAGACAAGTTCGACAAAACAGCAGCTGCTCCTGCATCTCTACAACGGTACTCAGTTTGAGAATACCGACAACACAGGATTCCAGCAGGGACGCTCCAACGTTCCTTACCGCAGGGAGACTTTTGTGGAGAAGCATTTCATCATAGACTTCGACACCAACCTCAATATGCTTGAGGGCGACACGTTTGACGAGTATGCCAAGACACAAACCATAAGTCAGATGCTCGAGAGTATCGAGGAACGTGTTGGTCAATGTGACAGTCTTGGACGTGCCATATACGAGGAGTCAAAGCGCGACTACAGCATCTACAACACATCGATGTTCTACAGCTATAACCATGAAGACATGGTGGCAGAACCTGTCAGCAGCGCCGAGGCAACGCAGAAGCAAGACAAAGACAAGGCAAAGACACTTGCCAAGACAGAGTCGATAGACATAGACACAGCTTTCTCACATCTTGGTTCGGTAAAGCAACAACAGATACTGCTTCAGGCTATGCAGAGAGTACAGTCTGCCGAGTTCCGCACAAGCTATCAAGAGAGTGCAATGAACTACAGCAACTGGTTCCTTCGCAGCTACTGGGTAGAGATTTATCAGAAACTGTCCATGTCGCTTGCATGCTTCATGTTCTTCCTCATCGGTGCTCCACTCGGAGCCATCATCCGCAAGGGAGGACTCGGAATGCCAGTTGTGGCTTCGGTATTGATATTCATCTTCTACTATATCGTCAACAACGCGGGAGTGAAACTCGGACGTGAAGGTGTAGTGCCAGTCGAATTGGGAGTATGGATGAGTACTCTTATCCTCACACCAATCGGAGTGTTCCTCACGGTAAAGTCAAATAACGACTCAGCCGTATTCAATATGGACTCATACAAGGAGTTCTTCCGCAAACTCTTAGGCATACGACAGAAGCGTAACATACGCATGAAGGAAGTTATCATCAACGACCCTGACTACGGATATGCCGAGACACTCATCGACGAAATCAGCAGTCGTTGTCGCAAGTATATGAAGGATAAGAAACTGAAACGTTTCTCATACTACCTCAAACTATACTTCGGCAAAGGTGACTCTTCAGACATCAGGGATATATGCGAAAAGATAGACTATCTCGTTGACATGCTGTCCAATTCAAAGAAGCGACAGGTCATAGCAGACCTCAATCACATGCCTATAGTCGATTATCACTCATTCCGCTATTGGCGAAGAGTTCGTAACGACATGAGACACATAATAAAAACAGGTGATAAACTAAAAAATTCAATAAATGGCAAATAATACATTCAGCAACATAGAGGCTGCCCTCGAGGATTTCCGTCAAGGCAAATTCGTCATAGTGGTAGATGATGAGGACCGTGAAAACGAAGGTGACTTTATCACAGCAGCAGAACTCATCACACCTGAAAAGGTAAACTTCATGCTCCGTGAAGGTAGAGGCGTACTATGCGCACCTATCACCATATCCAGGGCAAAGGAACTTGAACTGCCACATCAGGTAGAGGACAACACATCCATGCTCGGCACTCCTTTCACAGTCACAGTTGACAAACTGGAAGGATGTACAACAGGTGTGAGTGCCAAGGACCGCGCAGCCACAATACAATGGCTATGTAACCCTGACGCCAAGCCAACAGACTTCGGACGACCAGGTCACATCAACCCTCTCTATGCCCAGGACAACGGAGTGCTCCGTCGTTCAGGTCACACAGAGGCTGCCATTGACCTTGCACGTCTTGCAGGACTCAAGCCAGCAGCCGCGCTCATAGAGATACTCAATCCTGACGGCACAATGGCACGTCTTCCAGAACTCATGAAGAAAGCAGAGGAGTTTGACATCAAACTCATCCAGATAAAAGACCTCATCGCTTACCGTCTCCAGCAGGAGAGCCTCGTGGAAAAGGGACAGGAAGCAGACATGCCAACGGCATACGGACACTTCCACATCATTCCTTTCCGTCAGAAGAGCAACGGACTCGAGCACATCGCACTTATCAAGGGTACATGGAAGAAGGACGAGCCTGTACTCGTTCGCATGCACTCAAGCTGTGCCACTGGCGACATCTTCGGAAGCCAGCGTTGTGACTGTGGAGAGCAGCTCCACAAGTCCATGGAACTTATCGAGAAGGAAGGCAAGGGCGCCGTAGTTTATCTCATACAGGAAGGTCGTGGCATAGGCCTCATGAACAAGATTGCCGCATACGTACTTCAGGAAAGAGGCGACGACACAGTGGATGCAAATATCCACCTCGGCTTCGACCCAGACCTCCGCGACTACGGAGTAGGTGCACAGATTCTTCGTGAACTTGGTATCGGCAAGATACGTCTCCTCACCAACAACCCAACCAAGCGTGTAGGACTTGAAGGCTACGGACTGGAGATAGTAGAGAATGTCCCTATCGAGATAACACCTAACAAGTATAACGAACGCTACCTCCACACAAAGAAGGAGCGCATGGGACATACACTACATTTTACAAAATAAAACAAGAACAAACAAATAACAAAACAACAAGTATGGAAATCCTTTCAGATCGTCTCAACAGACTTTCCCCATCTGCTACACTCGCAATGTCGCAGAAGAGTTCAGAACTCAAGGCTCAAGGTGTAGATGTAATCAACCTCAGTGTCGGCGAACCTGACTTCAACACACCTGACCACATCAAGGCAGCTGCCATCAAGGCAGTAGAAGACAACTGGAGCCGCTACAGCCCAGTACCTGGTTATCCAGAACTCAAGAATGCCATCGTGGCAAAGCTTAAGAACGAGAACGGCCTTGACTACAAGCCATCACAGATTCTCTGCTCTAACGGTGCAAAGCAGTCTGTTTGTAATGCCATCATGGCTCTCGTGAACGCAGGCGACGAGGTTATCATACCTGCTCCATATTGGGTATCATACCCACAGATGGTTCTCCTCGCTGAGGGTACTCCTAAGTTCATCGACGCTCCTATCGAGCAGGACTTCAAGATTACACCTGAACAGCTTGAGGCAGCCATCACTCCTAAGACTCGTGCTCTCATCCTCTGTTCTCCATCTAACCCTACAGGTTCAGTATATTCAAAGGAAGAACTCGAGGCTCTCAAGAACGTGCTCCTCAAGCACGAGCGTGTAATGATTATTGCAGACGAGATATACGAGCACATCAACTACGTAGGCAAGCATGCTTCAATGGCTTCTTTCGACGACATCAAGGACCGTGTGGTACTCATCAATGGTGTGTCAAAGGCATACGCAATGACAGGATGGCGTATCGGGTTCATCGCAGCTGCCGAATGGGTAGTTAAGGGATGTAACAAGCTTCAGGGACAATACACATCAGGTCCATGCTCTGTATCACAGAAGGCAGCCGAGGCAGCATTTGCTGGTGACCAGCAGTGTGTAGAGGACATGCGTCTTGCTTTTGAGCGCAGAAAGAACCTCATCGTCAAGCTTGCTAAGGAAATACCAGGACTTGAGGTCAACATGCCACAGGGAGCGTTCTATCTTTTCCCTAAGTGTTCAAGCTTCTTCGGCAAGTCAGCTGACGGACGCAAGATTAACAACTCTACAGACCTCGCCATGTACCTCCTCGAGGTAGGTCACGTAGCCACAGTAGGCGGTGACGCCTTCGGCTCACCTGAGTGCTTCCGTATGAGCTACGCCACTTCAGACGAGAACATCATCGAGGCAATGAAGCGTATCAAGGAATGTCTTGCTAAGCTCAAATAAAGAATGAGTAATTAGTAATGAGTAATTAGTAATAACTAAGCACTCATACACATAACAATAGCCGTTTTAGAGCATAATTGGCATGAAAGCCAATTATAACAAACTCTAAAACGGCTTATTTTTAATTTATCAAAACATTGTAGATTAATTCGTTCTGTAAACTGAAACACATTTCTTTAACAGAAGTATAAAAACAAACATGTCACTTTCCACTCGTAAACATGATAGTTACGAAACGGAAAGTGGCATGTTATATTACATAAGTATCATAGAAACATTTTACAAAGACCAAAGCACAACTTAACTTTTACAACTTTCGTTGCATTTTTGGAAGCTGATCTAATATCACAGTTTCCAATGGATAATTTGTACGACAGCTGTCTATATATTCCTTTGTAACTTTCGGAAAAGATGTTGCATCCTTGTTATCTGAGTATTCTGAACAAATGACAAATGCTTCGCCCCTAACATTTATATCTTTCGCAACTGCCTCACTTTTATGTTTCAATGTAAGATGACGATAACGACTTAATGCTTTAATGTCATAAACTGTATGTTCATCTAAATTATTGTCATGATAGCCTTCTGTATACTTATGTTCGTCTAAAATTTAATTATAGCCAAATAGATAAGCAAATACCATTTATTTACATACAGGTCTTATGGCATTACCATCAAATCGACAGTTTGAATCATCTATCATTAATTCTTCCTCAAAATGTTCGCCTGGCTTATCCCATTCTTCTTCATCATCTGCCCATGTGAAACCAGATAATACAAAATTACGATTTGAATCTTTCTTATTCAAAGTTGAAGACTGATAGCTAAAGAATCCATCCAAAAAATAATTCACATCAGGCCTTATTACTGTATAAAATCCTGTAAATGGCATGATAATATAATTACCATTTTTACCAATTACCTTTAAATAAGTCGAATATAATCTTGTATATGGATCTGTAACAACCAATTGCCATTCACATTCTTCATATAATTCTTTTAATTCTTCTATAGTTGGCATACGCCATTTTGAGCCCCAATTCTGTGTTGCTGCATCATCCTCTGGCAACAAAGTAGTTAAACCATCACCAATAAATTTATTTCCAGAATACCATGAAGAAGCATAATCACCATCATCATAAGTATATTTGGTAAAATTCATTTTTATAATATCGCTTAAACGGAAGCGAACAGACCCGTACTTATAATTATTTTCTTTATCAGGACTCCAAGGAAGGGTCTCGCCCCATGCAAAATAGCGACTTCCCTTTCCATCGAGACTTTTTGCTCCAACATTCATTGTTGCCCACTTCGTACCGGAAGGGAGACCAAGGTCAATGGCTACATGTTCACCAGCATACTCTGGCGCAATAGTCCATCTATATGCATATCCTGCCTTCATATCCTTTGGGGTGTAACTTGTTTCATAGCACTTACCATCCTTCGTTTCAACAGTAATATCAACAGGACGGCTGTCTCTTGGCAACATCGCAACATAAAGCAAGACCTTCTCTCCTGCTTCAACTTTTGTACCGTTCTTCACTCCAAGCTCAATCATTGATGACTTGTGAACAGAAACAATTGAACGATTACAAATGTTCATTTTCGCTTTATCTACAAAAACTGTTTCATGTTGCTTGTCAAAGATAATGACATTCGTGATAACGGCATCTTCTGGTAGGGTCACTTCAAGTTGTACAACAGAAGTAACATGCTTGAAATTAAAGACAATATCACCTTTATCGGGAGCAGTTGCAATAGTACACATATAGTCATAATTCTTGCCAATGTGGTCAAGATTATTATAGCCTACCTGTACCTGTCCCGTCATATCTACAGGTATCTCATCATATTTTGTGTCAGATGTCAGTTTACCGTTATAAGGATAGTATGCTGCGTATGTTGCTCCCGAACGGATTTGCCATCCAGCACCATCAAATGTTGCAACATGTCCGTCACCTTTACTGCTACGCTCCAAACGCTTATATGCTTGCGGGCCAGAATATGGTATAATCGGAAACACTCCGATTGTCTCATCGTTATCCCAACTGAACTTTATTGAATTGTTCGTGTATGTCAGGTTTGTCCTTGTCACCTCTCCATCATATATATATGGAGACACATTGACTATTGCATGATGTTCAGTTTCTTCCGTCAATATATCAGTAACATCTTCAGTACCTGAGCATGAAGCAATAAGCACAGACAAAAGCAAAAGGGATTTGTTCAGCTTCATGTTAGTCTATGTTTGTAGTTGGTAAATTCATTTGTCTCTCACGACTTCCAAACTGGAAGTCTTCACCAGCAGCCTTGCCACCGCCATTATTGTTACTACCAGCAAGGATTGACGTTCTCAACTTTGAAGATGATACAGTCACACAAGGACTGTGATAATTTTTGTTTGTATTCATTTTTTATTGTATTTTTTGTTTATCTTGGATGCAACAATTATGTTGCATCCAAGATGTTAATTATATGTGTATGCGCATGCAAGACATACTATTTTTCTATAAAGATGGGCAGTCTGTTGTCCATTCTGTACATTCTACATTATATCCATATCCTGACTTCATTTCTATTGAAGGGAATAATACCGTAGAATACAATTCTTCACCATTTGTCTTTGTCACCTTAATATAGAATTCTCCAGTAGTAACAGGATAAGATGTCAAATAGAAATAATGTTCATCGCCATTTAATAACAAGCTACTCAGATTCAAAGGAAGAGAATCTACCTTTTCCGAAGCAAGGTTAACATATTCTCCAAAAGTATTATAGCAATCATAAACAACATACTTATAGAAGACATCTTTACCCTCTGCATTTACCAATTCAATAGTAGAATATCTTCCCTCTAAATTCTCAACATATAAGCAGATAACCGAACTATATGAATGAAGAGATAATTTACTTGGCAAGTTCTTTCCATCATAAACAAACACATCAGAAAAATAAAAATTCTTTTTTCCTACATAATCTTTACCAGCAAAAGTACTTTCAAACTGGTTGTCATAATAGCAATAAATCAAGCTTGCATGATAATCCTCGAAATAAGGATAATACAGGACATACTTTTTACCACGTTCCATTTTGGATCTAACGTTATTATCAAATTTAAATTGGTTCTTTAGCTTACTCGTACCAGAATCAAAAACTTCATTAATGGAACACAAAGGAATATTAACAGAGCGATCATCCAAGCAACAGATACCAAATCGATCTCCCTTCGTAAAATAAAAGTCGAAAGGATCTTCATCATCGTAACAGTCGCCAAAACTGGCACGTGTGTCCAATGCACCTTCAAACACATAAGGCACATACTCGAATTGAACACATACAGAGTCGCTTGTTATTTCATTAACAGCGACATCAAAGTCATTCACATCATCGGAACATGATGCAAAAATGGTCAATACCATGATTGAAAAAAGTAATTTTTTCATATAAAAATATTTTTTGATAAAATGTCTTGCAATAGCTGTGCATGCAACAAACACAATCTAAAACAGCTACCACAAAATGTATATATTGAGATTATGTATTAAGTTTTTTACTACATATTTTAATGAAATAAGCGAATGTCCCGATAACTCTTTCTGTCATCGAAGCATAACAATTCATTATGTTATAAATAATTTTCATCTTCCAAATAATTGTTTTTGGGGACATGTCTCTAAACTTCACAAGGGGCGGAGACACAGTATTGTTCAAAACGGCTGCAAAGGTACAACATATTTCCTTTCAAACAAACATTTCAGATAAAAAAGTTGAGAATAAATGAATTTACTACTTCACCATAAACACATAAGAAAGTAAAAAAAGTAAAATCAAGGAACAGCAGGCATTAGACAAATTCAGAACCTCTAAAACGGCCAAGCATATCTATCGTTGACTTTAGTTTATCGACATCAGACACAGATAGTTCAACATTATATATAGAGAAATTTCTATCAGAATAGCGATAGTAACACCTCTTGCCTTCTATAGGGTACGCTTCTATAGGTGCATGATAAAACTCACGCATTTCTTTTATGTCATAGTTCAATGTGCGCTTACTTATCGTAGAAACACCTTCATATGACAGGTTCTCATTCACTTTATCTAATAGGTCATCAATTTCAAACTTCCTATTAAAGTTACCAAAGCACCTGTCAAGAATACGATATCGTAATTGAGCGTTTTTATTTTTTGCCATTTTTTGGTATTACATTTTGATGTTTGTAGCAAAGATACTTACTTTATTCGAATTATAGGAAACATCATTCAATTTTATCAACAAAGAAATTTTTACACAAAATAATTCGAACTGTATGGTTGTAGTTTTGCACAAAGGTGCATATTAAAAAAACAGTCAAGAACTTTTCTCACTGACCAGCGGGAAGTAAACAGAACAAAAACAAGAAAAAACATGTTTTTTTTGATTTTATTTGGTTTTTACCAT
>JAFYAT010000030.1 GCA_017540585.1 Bacteroidaceae bacterium
CCATCATTCACTTCAAGACTAACACCATTGAGTGCTGTTGTTTCAATCTCCTCCGTACGGAAGATTTTCATAAGGTTCTCTATACGTATCATGATTTTTATTATTAAGTAGGTGTGCAAAATTGTTTCGTACTGTACGGTTGAAATTGTATGCTTTTTTCCGCAGTGCGGCCAGTTATAAAAACATGGTTAAAACCAAAGAAAACAAAAGAAAACATGTTTTTTCTTGTTTTTGTTCTGTTTACTTCCCGCTGGTCAGTGAGAAAAGTTCTATGCTGTTTTTACTTTCCTTCGGTCAGTGAGACCGCTTCGCTAAGTTCTAATATGCACCTTTGTGCAAAAATACAACCGTACAGGTAGAATTATTTTTATAATGATTGTATTGATTAATGATGTTTACTTATATATTAAAACTTGATTATTTCATTATCCTTGAACGAGTCATAACTACTTGTGATGACACGTTCGCCAGGTTCAAGACCCTCAATCACCTCGTAGTACAGAGGATTCTGACGTCCTATGCGGATATTACGTCGATAAGCCTTGCTGCCATCTTTGTCGAGCACAAATATCCAGTTACCACCTGTTGTCTGAAAGAATGAGCTACGAGGAATGAGTACTGCCTGTTCAGGCTTACCAAGTTCGAGGTTAAGATAAACGGTTGCACCGACTCGTGCATCATTCCAGTCATCCTGTCCTGCCACCGAACGGTCAAGTTTCATGTCAACCTTGAACTTACCATTACGCACTTCAGGATATACCTTGCGTATTATGAACGTGTACTCACGCTCCTTTCCTTGCGGAAGACGGATTGTTGCCGTAGCTGTAAGGCCAACACGCACACGGTCTATGTAAATCTCATCAACCATAGCCTCAACCTTGAAACTACTCAAGTCATTTATCTGTCCTATCGTCTGTCCTGCAGAAATACTCTGACCGAGTTCAACATCAAGAAGACCAAGCTCACCATCAATATTGGAACGTACCTCCAGTTTACCTTTACGCTCACGCACGAGTATCACGTTCTTGCGCATATTGTCGAGATTATCCTCCATCTGTTCCATCTGGACCTTTCGATAGAGTGCATCCTGCTTGAGTCGTTCTGAGACAAGTCCTTGTTTCTTCTTGGCAAGTTCATAGTCTTCCTTGCTTTGTAGATATGTCTCACGTGAGATAAGCTTCTCCGAATATAGGCGTTCATTCTGCTGAAAGGCACGATGCTTGCGTTTCACATCCACGTCAAGCGATGCATTCTCCGTTTCGTTGCTCAGTTTGTCCTGCTGCATAGCCACCTGAGTATTGCGGAGCATATTCTGTTTTTCTGCCAGTTCTGCCTCTGCATTCAGAATCTGAAGGTCAAGATTACTGTTGGACAGACGGACAATAACATCACCCTTCTTCAACGACTGTCCTTCCTCTGCAACCTTTTCCGTCACTATACCACCCTCCTCTGGTGATATTCTCACTACCTGAACAGGTACTACCATTCCGTTGATACGGATATAGTCCTTAAATTCTCCACGAGTGACATCACTTATGGTAACCATCTCACGATTGACCTTGACGGTACTGGCATGATTGCCAAAGATGACCCACAGCAGAAGAATGACAAATAGTGTCGCTCCTACGATATATGGTATATGTTTGCGTTTTATTCCACGCTTACGTTCTATTACTCTGTCCATTTCTCTCCTTTATAATAACCAAGTATTCTGTTCTTGTAGATGTTAATGAGTTTTGTCTGCAACAGCAAAGCCTTGCTCTGGATAAGCGTTATGCGAGCTGTCTGTACATCAATAGGACTTGCAAGTCCTTCCTCATATTTCCTGACAGTAAGATGAGCCGCAAGACTGTCTGCCGACACCTTTCGCTGCATCTTCTGCACTTCCATATAACTGTTGTTACAATCAACGAGTGCTTCTTCTATCATTCGCCTGAGTTCTGAACTCTGGTAATCAAGATTCTCACGTGCCTTGCGAAGATTGTTTCGACTGCGACGCATACGTGTTATATTGCCCATGCCGTCAAATATCGGGACATAAAGCGAGGCATAGATGTACTTACCGACATGATTGCGAAACTGAGTACCGAATGTTTCAGCCTTACTGCCCAATTGACTTGAATAGTTTGTATATATTCCTGCGCCTATGCTTATGGAAGGAATGAGTGCGCCTATACTTGAACGATAGTGAAACTTAGATGCTTTCAACGATAGTTCCAAAATCTTTATGTCTGGATTGACATCCTTCGCTATACTATATATATTGTCTGCTTCGTCAAGCAAAGGTTTCGTATCATCCGCTATGACTGTATCAATATCAAGAACATCACCAGCAGGATAATTCATCTGTTGTTTCAACTGGTTGAATGCTGTAGTGAGAAGTCCTTGTTGGCGTACCACCTCATAGTCATCAGAGGCATATACAGCATCCATCTGTGCCACATCGGCATCGCCTTTTGTGCCAATCTCCGTCATCACCTTGGTGCGGTTGAGCAACATTCGGCTCTCTTCACGTTTTTCCTTGGCGTATGCAAGAGTACCACGATAGTAAAGTACATCAACGAAAGCCTTGAATACTCTCTGTGCAACAGCATCACGTTGTGCCTGCAATCCATAACGTCCCATGAGTACGCTGGCACGTGCCGCTCGCAAATCGTTGTAACGTTTAAGGCCATCAAACAGAGGAAGCGAAGCATATAGTTCATAACTGTTATTAAAGGTATTGATGTCCGTTGTTATGTTGGTCTCAGGGTCAGTAGAACGACCATAATTGAAACGTGCTCCTACGCTACCTTCCACCGATGGAAGAAGTGCTCCAATGGCGGCTGTATGGTCGTTGCGGTAGTCGTCAAGTAATATGGATGAGTTACGCACATCATGGTTATGCGTGACGGCATACCGCATACATTGTTCCACCGTCCACTTGTCCTGACTTGAGGCTTTGCCACAAAGCAGCGTGAATGTCATTATGATTGTTAACTTACGTATCATCTATTGTCTTGTTTTATTTTTGACAATGCAAATGTAGTCCATTATCCTGAGTCATGCATCACTTTTATGTATCTGAAAAGTCGTTTGTATGAATATCATACAGCATATTGTATGAAAATCATACACTCTACTACTGCCACAGCATGATTATACACATTTTATCATCGTTTATCAGCAAACAATGACTAACTTTGCGACATGAATAATTACGGAACAATACTCGTGGTAGATGATAACCCAGGCATCCTTACCGCAGTCAAGATTTGTCTTGCAGATGTGTTTGAGCGTATAATTACACTCTCAACACCTGACAATATCATATCCACTCTACAACAGGAGAAAGTAGATGTGGTACTACTCGACATGAACTTCTCACTTGGTGTCAATACAGGTCAGGACGGTCTGTTCTGGCTACAGACTATCGTTCATCATCATCCCAATATTCCTGTGGTACTTGTCACGGCATACGCAGATGTAAAACTTGCAGTCAAGGGCATGAAGATAGGTGCAATGGATTTTATTGCCAAGCCTTGGGACAATGATGAACTCATCAGAGTGCTCAGGGACGCTGTGGATAAAAACCATAAGGTTGTACCTCTAAACCAGATGGAGTCAGAGCATATACGCAAGGTTGTTGATAAGTGCCACGGAAATGTCAGCAAAGCTGCCGAACTACTCGGCATAACAAGGCAGACGTTGTATGCCAAAATAAAGAAATAACCAAGGGAAGTACATTACATTATACATCCACACAAACTCACGCTCACATGCTATACATCATTATCTCCATAGTCATAGTTATTCTTGCCATTTGCTTCTATCATCATCAGACCATACTGAGAGACAGGGCATATCTGATGCGTGAGGCTATACGTAATCATGACTTCACATTCCATCTCCCAGTCAAGGGACTCTTTTTCGGTGAACGTGCCCTACAGGAAGCCCTCAATGACCTCGGCAAGGACATAAGTAGTCTGGTGGCACAAAACGAGGTGGAGTCATGGCAGAAACTGACACGGGTACTCACACACGAGATAATGAATGCTACAACACCAATATGCAGCATCAGTCAAGCCTATCTTAATAATCCGCAAATCAAGGGTACACCATACGAGGAAGGCATACGTACCATCTACGACACCACACGTGGATTGTCAACCTTCGTTGACAGCTATCGCAAGTTCACTCAGTTGCAGGAACCAGTTCCTACGGACATTATCCTTGTCGATTTAATCAACAGCCTGAAACTGTTATATAAGGACATAGAATGGAATGTCAGTATTCCTTCCGAAACAACGATACATGCAGACGAGAACCTCATCCGTCAGGTACTCATCAACATAACCAAGAATGCAATAGAAGCAGGAGCAAAGAAGATGGACATACGTTGGAACAACGCACTATACATAAGTAATAATGGCGTTCCAATACCAGCAGGAGCACGACGTGAGATTTTCATCCCATTCTTCACTACCAAGAGCAACGGTTCTGGCATCGGTCTTGCTCTCTCACGACAGATTATCATGCGTCAAGGCATGAACCTACGTCTTGCAGATACACCAGTAAGTGGTTATCACACCACGTTCATTATCGAATAGACAAAGGCATCACATACAAAAAGTGCCACTTTACGACTCGTAACCATTATAGTTACGAAGTGTAAAGTGGCACTTTATGATATGTAAGTATATTACTTAGGCTGCTTTCCGATGTAAGCGAGGATACCGCCATCTACATAGAGGACGTGACCGTTTACTGCATCTGAAGCCTTTGAAGCGAGGAACACGGCTGGACCTCCAAGCTCTGAAGGGTCGAGCCAACGACCTGCAGGAGTCTTAGCGCAGATGAATGAGTCGAATGGATGACGGCTTCCGTCTGGCTGCCTCTCACGGAGAGGTGCTGTCTGTGGAGTAGCGATGTAACCAGGACCGATACCATTACACTGGATATTGTACTCTCCGTACTCAGAACAGATGTTGCGAGTAAGCATCTTGAGACCACCCTTTGCAGCTGCGTATGCAGATACTGTCTCACGACCAAGCTCTGACATCATAGAACAGATATTGATAATCTTACCCTCTCTACGTTCCATCATCTCAGGAAGAACGGCAGAAGCGCAGATGAATGGTGCTACGAGGTCAATGTCGATAACCTGCTGGAACTCGGCACGCTTCATCTCGTGCATAGGAATACGCTTGATGATACCAGCGTTGTTTACGAGGATGTCAATCTGACCAACCTCTGTGTGAATCTTATCTACGAGAGCCTTGATAGCTACTTCGTCTGTAACGTCGCAAACATAACCCTTGACGTTAGTAATGCCAGCCTCCTTGTAGTTAGCAAGACCACGGTTGAGAGCCTCTTCGTTGATATCGTTGAAGATGATGTTCTTGATACCTGCCTTAACGAAAGCCTTGGCAATGTTGAAACCGATTCCGTAAGATGCACCTGTAATCCATGCGTTCTTACCCTCGAGTGAGAAATTTGATAAGTCCATAATAGTTTATTTTTTGTTAGTTTAGATATTGTTCAGTTTTAATGTTAAATCCATTGGCAAAGATAATGAAAAATAATCATCAAATGCCATAAAAAGATGATATTTTCTCCTTTGCCTCATCAAGCAAGGCAAAAAGAGCGTCTTTTGACTCTGCCTGCAGAATCTTTATGCGTGTTTGCTTGAAGTCTGGAATACCTTTGAACAATGGTGAATTGGCAAGGTGACGACGCACATGTATGATACCACCAAGCTCTGTGCGCTTACGTTCCTTGAGTGCATTATCCTCACGAAGACTGTATTCCACGGACTTTTCCACCTGACGTTTGAGTACGTCAAACTTCCAGTCGAGAGTCATCGTATCATCATGCTTGCCAGTATCAAGGTATGTACGCACATCCTTGAAGAGCCATGGCTGACCAAAGGTGGCACGACCAATCATGACGGCATCCACTCCGTATGTGTTGAAAGCATTCTCAGCCTGTTCTGCCGTACATATATCGCCATTACCTATTATCGGAATAGTCATGCGTGGATTATTCTTTACCTCGCCAATAAGTGTCCAATCAGCTTCGCCTTGATACATCTGCGAGCGTGTACGTCCATGAAGCGTTAGAGCCTTGATACCACAATCCTGAAGACGTTCTGCAAGTTCTACGACAAAAGCACGTTCATCACTCAGGCGATTAGGTACCTTGAGGTCATCACAATCCCAGCCGAGGCGTGTCTTTACCGTAACAGGCACCTTGACAGCATCTACCACAGCCTTGGTGATGTCAAGCAGAAGAGGCACGTTCTTCAACATTCCAGAACCTGCACCCTTGCCAGCTACCTTCTTAACAGGACAACCGAAATTGATGTCAAGTATATCAGGACGAGCCTCTGCCTCAACTATCTTGGCAGCCTCAACCATCGATTCCACATCACGACCATATATCTGAATAGCCACGGGACGCTCATTGTCATCCACCTTTATCTTCTCAAGTGAACGGTTCACGCTCCTTATCAAGGCATCGGCACTCACAAACTCGGAATAGACCATCGAAGCCCCGAACTCCTTACACAGAAGCCTGAAAGCCTGGTCAGTCACATCCTCCATCGGTGCCAATACCACAGGACGATTTCCTAAATCTATATCTGCTATCTTCATTATCAATATAATTGTGACCACAAAGGTAAAAAATAAAAGGCGAAACAAAAACTAATAAACAAAATATATTCACACTCAGTTACTAAACAATTGACGCTCCGCCAAATTTATACTGACGTAGCGACAATAGTTTCAAACACGTAACCATACAGTTTGAAATTATTCTTCCAAATGTAATAATACCTAAACCTATGAAAAACTTATTTGAAGTTAGGAGAATTCAATCGTAAACTTTCATCTTTTTTACCACAAATCAAGAAATAACAATACACAAAACTTTTGAGCATGCGGATGGAATACAACAAAGCTCGCCACCCATTTTTTTCCTCTTTACAAAAACATTTCACTTTTGACTTCATCGAGCTACCATGTATAGATATGACAGCCCCTCAACTGGAGCTTACTCCAGTTGAGGAAACAAAAAAACTTAAAAACATAAAATACACAAAACAAAATGTAAGTTCATGTTCCTCCGATAATCCTTCGTTAAGGGTTCGTTAACCCTTCGTAATTTTCTCGTGAAATCGCAAGTGACAAAAAGAAAGTGGATGTTCTTTAGCAAATAGCATTATGACAAAGCCAATATTTGTATGTGCGAAGTAAAAAATTATCTGCATCACGTAGGAAATATATTTTGTACGCATACAAAATTTTTTTTTCTACGCGTACAAAAAATTAGCCCTTTTCCTTGCGACTTCAATTGACAACGACACAAAAGATTGCAAAGAAAGTAAATTGCCACAAAAAGTAGCATTATGTCACAACGAAGCAAATACGAAAGTATCATTTTGTCAAAAAGCACGAACTGACGGAAAAGTGGAGCTTTACCGAACAAAAACTGATGTATCATTATGTAAGTCAAGTTTCGCAAGTGCTCACTTATTATGGTTAATAGATTTAGCTCCCCGCCCCCAAAAGGGGGTGGCCATTCGGATAACTTACAATTAAATATTGCTTGCTATGTCACGGAATAGCCGTCACCCCTGGGGCTAAGCCTAAAACCAAACGACCTATCAACTGGAGCTTGCAGAAGTTGAGTAAAATAAGTTATGGTAGAATTCTCCGTTTTATTTGTGTATATCATTTATTATTTCTATTTTTGCAGCAAACAAAAACAATATTGATTATGACAGCTGTACAAGTAAATTCAATGAATGTAGAGTTATGGCGTAGTATTGCTGCTATTGCAGACAGCGAACCTCTTATGGCTCGATTAACAAAATATGCCAGAAAACTCGTTAAAGAGAATGAAGATTCTGCTCTTTATACTAAAGATGAATTTATTGCTCGTGTGGATGAAGCAAAAAAAGGAAACTCTATGAAGTTTTCAAGTGTGGAGGAACTTGATAAACATATTCGTTCATTATGAAAAGGTATCAGGTTATATTAAAAGATCAAGCTCGATACGATTTGAAAAAACTCTTAAAAAGTGAACCTAAGACCTATCAGAAAGCATTGAAACTGATAGCTGAACTTTATGAGCACCCATACGAAGGCACGGGTAAGCCAGAACCTCTCATTGGAAATCGAAAAGGAGAATGGAGCAGGCGCATTTCCCAAAAACATCGACTTGTATATGAAGTGAATGATACGGAAATCATTGTACTTGTTATCACAGCATACGGCCACTATGATGACAAATAATTATGCACACCTACTTATTATATTGTACAATAAACATAATAAAAGGCGAGACCACGATGAATGGTCTCGCCTTTTTATATATCTGACTAATAGCGACTAAAGACAGTCGCAAAATTATTGCATTAGTCACCATCCACATAGGGGGAGGGATGGGGAGAGGGTCTCCTTATTTCACTTCCCAGATATCGTTAGTCTCAAGGAGTTCTGCGAAGTTGTGATACTTCTTAGCAGCCTTGACCTCTTCAATCTGAGCTGTTACACAGTCGTCGTAAGTAGGAGCGTCAACGTCACGGATGACACCGAGTGCTACCGGCCATTCCATCTCAGCAAGCTTGAGCTGAAGTGTGTTGTCCTCACACTTTGCATCATGAACGAGTACGTCAGCCTCTGTATAGCCGTCCTCGCCAAGCTTTACAGCCTTTACGCCGAAGCCTTCCTGAACGATACCATATTCGTTGTTCTCACCGAAGAGCATCTTCTCACCATGCTTGAGATAGATAGCATTCTTAGCACGTCCTTCCTTAGAATAGACTGCATCGTGAGTACCGTTATTGAAGATTACACAGTTCTGGAGAATCTCACATACTGCTGCACCCTTATGGTTGTAAGCTGCCTTGAGCACCTCTACTGTACCAGGAGCATCTGTGGCTACGGCACGTGCAAAGAAGTGTCCACGAGCACCGAAACAAAGCTCTGCCGGGCGGAATGGATCCTCTACTGTTCCGTAAGGAGAAGACTTGCTAACGAATCCACGTGGTGATGTTGGTGAGTACTGACCCTTAGTAAGACCGTAGATACGGTTGTTAAGAAGAATCATATTGAGGTTGATGTTACGACGGTTAGCGTGGATAAAGTGGTTACCACCGATAGCAAGACCATCACCATCGCCACTCACCTGCCATACTGTGAGGTTTGGATTGGCAACCTTAGCACCTGTTGCGATTGCTGCTGCACGACCATGAATAGTATTCATGCCGTATGTTGCCATATAGTGTGGGAGTCGGCTTGAACAGCCGATACCAGATATTACTGCTGTGTTCCAAGGATCAACGCCTATTTCTGCCATTGCCTTGTGAAGGGATGCGAGGAAGAAATGGTCTCCACATCCAGGACACCAACGTGGCTGTCCCTTTTTAAAATCAGAAGCGTTATACGTCATATAAAGCCCCCCGCCCCCCAAAGGGGGTGGCCATCCGGTTAGGGGGAGGATAGCCCGTTTAGATTCTACTTAGTAATTTTCTGCCTCTTATATAATACATCTCATTATATAACCTTCGCTATTGTCCGAAGGCCACCCCCTTTGGGGGACGGGAGGCCATTAAAGATTGTTGAAGTATTCAACCAACTCTGCTACCTTGAATGGCTGTCCCTTAACCTGATTGAACTGATATGGAACGAATCCGTCAACCTTCATGCGGAGCCATCCTGCAAGCTGTCCCATGTTCTGCTCTGCCACTACAACCTTCTTGTACTTCTTGAGTACCTCAGATGTGTTAGCTGGAAGTGGGTTGATGAACTTGAACTGTGCAAGGGCAACCTTCTTGCCTGCTGCACGCATCTCGTCCATTGCTGCATGGAGGTGTCCGTATGTACCACCAAATCCTACGATAAGGAGGTCTGCATCATCCTTGTCACCTTCAACCTCAAGGTCTGGTACAGGAATCTTGTTAATCTTATCCTGACGGAGACGTGTCATGAGGTCGTGGTTCTCTGGGTCTGTAGAGATAGCACCTGTCTTGTTGTCCTTCTCAAGTCCACCGAGGATATGCTCAAAGCCCTGACGACCAGGAACTGCCCAGTAGCGTGAACCATTCTCACCACGCATATATGGAGTCCATGTTCCCTTGAGTTCCTCAGGAACGTATGGAGGATTGATTGCTGGATAATCAGCAAGGTTAGGCAACTTGAATGCACCTGAACCATTAGCGACATAAGCATCTGTCATGAGGATGACAGGAGTCATGTGTTCAAGAGCCATCTTTGATGCAGCGTATGCAGCCTCGAAACAGTCTGTAGGACTTGTAGCTGCAATAACTGGCATTGGGCTTTCACCGTTACGTCCAAAGAGAGCCTGAAGAAGGTCTGTCTGCTCTGACTTAGTAGGAAGACCTGTTGCAGGACCACCACGCTGAACATCGAGAACCACGAGTGGAAGCTCCATGATGACAGCAAGGTTCATTGCCTCAGACTTCAAGCAGATACCAGGACCTGATGTTGATGTTACGGCAAGAGCACCTGCAAATGATGCACCGAGAGATGAAGCACATCCTGCAATCTCGTCTTCACACTGTACAGTAGTCACACCAAGTGACTTGTGCTTTGAAAGCTCGTGAAGAACGTCTGTAGCAGGAGTGATAGGATAAGAACCAAGATAGAGCTTCAAGCCTGCCTTCTCAGCAGCTGCAATGAAACCGTAGGCAGTAGCCTTGTTACCTGTGATGTCCATGTAACGTCCAGGAATCTTGTTCTTAGTCTCAATTCTATATACGTTGGCAACACTTGAGTGAGTGTTGTGTCCATAGTCATAACCTGCCTGAATAACCTTGATGTTAGCCTCAGCCACACCAGCCTTCTTGGCAAACTTCTCACGGAGGAAGTTATAAGCTATGTCGAGGTCGCGGTCAAAGAGCCAGCACACAAGTCCGAGAGCAAACATGTTACGGCACTTGAGGATAGCCTTAACGTCCATGCCAGAATCTGCAAGGCAGTCCTTGACCATCTGAGTGATAGGACAAGCGATGACACGGTCTGGGTCGATGCCAAGCTCACCAAGGTAATCCTCTGTTGCGAAGTTAGCCTTCTTGAGGTCGGCAGCACCAAAAGAGTCTGTGTCAATAATGATGGCAGCACCTGGCTTGGCGTACTTATACTGAGTCTTGAGTGCAGCTGCATTCATTGCAACGAGCACATCACACTTGTCACCAGGAGTATAGACCATATCAGCACCAATGTGAACCTGGAAACCAGACACACCTGTCAATGAGCCTTGTGGGGCACGGATATCTGCTGGATAGTCAGGGAAAGTACTGATACTGTTTCCTACAGTTGCCGAAACCGTAGAGAAGATGTTTCCGGCAAGCTGCATTCCATCACCGGAGTCACCAGAAAAGCGAACTGCAACTTCTGCAAGTTCTTTCACTTCCAATTTTTCTGCCATAAATATATTATATTGTTTTTGAAATCTCTTTACTTTATTACTTATTGCGGTTGCAAAGTTCTGTATTTATTATCAAATAGCAAAATAAAATGCAAATAAATTGCGATTTTTAAGCATTTACCATACATTTTCTGTCAATTTGATAAAAAATCACCACGATTTAGTATCGTATTATTATCCTGTATTATTCCATACAGGAGTTAAAAGTTAACAATTAACAGTTAGAAGTTAAGTTTAGAAGTTAGGAGTTTCCATAAGCAACACCGCATACAAACTGCATTCAACTTTTAACTCTTAATTTTTAACTTTTAACTCTTGCATCAGGAAGAATGACTGATGCAAGTCAGGGTGCCACAATAAGCATCTTTGCAAATTCCCATATCACCATACCAGCAGTCGTGCTGACATTAAGCGAATGTTTAGTTCCAAACTGAGGAATCTCCAAGCATCCGTCAGAGGCATTGACCACATCCT
Organism: Bacteroidaceae bacterium; assembly: GCA_017540585.1. Lineage (GTDB taxonomy): Bacteria > Bacteroidota > Bacteroidia > Bacteroidales > Bacteroidaceae > Minthosoma. The sequence goes on from JAFYAT010000030.1 coordinate 11,911, forward strand.
GACGCACTCCCTTCACCTCATTACCCATAATGATAGCATACTTACGTGAATGAGGAATGTGGGATGGAGAAGAAGAATTATCCAGACGGCTGCCCCCTTCGGGGGTTAGGGGGCTCAAATTCTGCAACTTTGTACTTCCCTCACATTGCTCGATGCTATACACGAAATAGCCACGTGCCTTGAGGTCATTGACAGCCTCCATGGTATCCTTGAAGTAACGCCACTCCACAGTATCCTCTGCACCGAGAGCCGTCTTGTGAATCTCAGGATGAGGTGGCTGAGCTGTTATGCCACAGAGATATATAGCCTCAACACGGAAAGCGTCGGAAGTGCGGAACACGCTTCCAACATTATACATCGACCTTACATCGTCAAGTACCACAACGAGCGGCATCTTCTCGGACGACTTGAACTCTTCCACGTTCATTCGTCCCATCTCTGTTATCTTCAGCTTTCTCATATTACTTCGATTGCATTTAGCTCTGCAAAGTTAGTGTTTTATTAGCACAAAAAGATGTCATCTGTATCGAAATATCTTAAATAAATATAAATAGAGCCTTTATATATCCTTTATAACCCATTTATAATTTGTCAATTCAGCAAAAACAAATACCTTTGTGCCCATAAACAAGTTTTCAACAAAATATATGAAGGAATTTTTCAACATAATGGGCAAGTACTTTGCCAACTACAAAAAATATATAGCAGGAGCCCTATTCGTGAATATATTATCTGCATTACTCAATGTTGCGTCATTCGGAGCAATTGTTCCTATTCTCCGAATACTCTTCAAGGTTGATACAGAAACCTATGAGTTTATGCCGTGGGAATGGAATATCAAGGATTTCTCTGAAATAGCGAAGAATAATTTCTTTTATTATTCACAATCAATTATTGAAGTATATGGACCTTCAACAACTCTGCTTATACTTGGAGGTTTGATTTCATTTCTTACTCTCTTAAAGACGAGTGCATACTTCGGAGGTTCCGCACTCATAATGCCACTTCGTACAGGCATTGTGCGTGACATTCGTTGCGACATCTATCGTAAGATTCTCAGCCTTCCCCTCTCATTCTTCTCAGAGGAGCGCAAGGGTGACATACTCACTCGTGTAACAACAGACGTAAACGAGATAGACGGTAGTATCACAAACTCACTCGACACTCTCATCAAGAACCCTATACTCATCACGGTTTACATAGGTTGTCTTATTGCTATAAGCTGGCAACTTACAATATTTACTATTCTTGTTGTACCTGTACTTGCCTTTATTATCGGCAAGATAGGAAAGTCACTCAAAGCCAACAGTATTCTTCAGCAGACTAAACTTTCGGACTCTATCAGCCAGATAGAAGAGACACTTGGAGGATTGCGCATCATCAAGGCTTTCATTGCTGAAAAGAAGATGCAAGACAGATTTGAGAAGGTAAACAACGAGTTCCGCTCAATATCAAATCGTGTTGCCATACGTCAGTCTGCTGCTCATCCTGTAAGCGAGTTCCTCGGTACAGTAATGATGGTTATTGTTCTTTGGTTCGGAGGCTATCTTATCTTCTCTGGTAATTCAAGATTTGATGCCAGTGAATTTATGTTCTATCTGGTTATTCTTTACTCCACACTCCAACCTCTTAAGGATCTTTCAAAAGCAAGTTATGCCATACAGAAAGGTCTCGCAAGTATGGAGCGTGTCAACAAGATTCTCTTAGCCGAGAATAACATTAAGGAAGTTGATTCTCCAAAGAACATAGAAGGACTTAACGACCGCATAGTACTCCAGAATGTTTATTTCAAGTATGAGAATAGCGACCGTGAGGTGCTTCACGATATCAATATAACAGTCAAAAAGGGACAAACAATAGCCCTCGTAGGTCAGTCAGGTTCAGGAAAGAGCACGCTCGTTGACCTTGTGCCACGATACCACGATATTACTGGTGGTGAACTCCTTATTGATGGAGTGAATGTCAAGGAACTATCCATCCGCTCCCTCCGTTCCCTTATCGGTAACGTGAACCAGGAGGCAATCCTTTTCAACGATACGGTATTCAATAATATCGCCTTCGGTGTAGAAAATGCTACACAGGAACAGGTGGAGGCTGCAGCACGCATAGCTAATGCCCACGACTTCATCATGGAGATGGAGAACGGCTACCAGACAAACGTGGGCGACCGTGGTTGCCGTCTCTCAGGTGGTCAGCGTCAGCGCATAAGCATAGCACGTGCCATCCTCAAGAATCCTCCTATCCTCATCCTCGACGAGGCAACAAGTGCACTCGACACAGAGAGCGAACGACTTGTACAGGACGCACTTGAGAAACTCATGACTTCCCGTACAACCATTGCCATTGCACACCGCCTCTCAACCATCAAGCATGCCGACATCATCTACGTGCTCCACGAAGGCAAGATAGTAGAACAAGGCACTCACGAGGAACTTATCGCCAAAGGCGGCTACTACAAGAAACTTAACGATATGCAAAGTCTGTAGGCATGTTCTATTAATAAATAAATTCTTTTTGAATTATCTTTGCCTCTTTGTAGAACCTGCTTGTAAAAAGATACGTAAAATACAAAACGAGAAAAAGCGTGAAGGACAATGATTCCTTCACGCTTTTTTCATTTTATCTCCGTCTCCGTTGATACTCCGAAGTGACTCCAATGATACTCCGTTATATGTTCGTATCAACTCCATCATATCCTCACCGAATCTCCACCGTTTCGGTGGACATTCGGTGGAGATTCGGTGGAGATTCGGTGGACATACTACGAAGGAAGAACGGAGTGAGAACGGACTTACAACGGAGAAGAAACGGAAAATGAACGTAGCAAGAACGCAGAAGCAACTAAAAAAGATTGTAAATGCAACGAAACATGGAGTAATGATGTAATTATTGGTATTTTAACTCTGGCTATTGCGAAACAATGTAGAATAAAACACGGAATCACTACTGAAAAACATGATGTTATGTTTAAGGATACATGAAGAAAAGCATCTTTTTATGTAAAAAAGCATTGCAAATATTCTCCCTATTAACAATTAACGCATAACTTTGTGGCATGAAAATAATAATTGGTTAATGGTTTACAGCTAACGCTTAAGCCATAAACACAAGAACATAAAAAGTTCACATAGATAAAAACTTAAGAAGTTAAAATCTTTAGAACTCAAAACTCACATAGCTAAAACATAAAAACTTAAAAACTCATAAACTTAAAAACTTAATAATTATGTTACTTACAACAACACCAACAGTCGAGGGACATACAATCAGCCAGTATTACGGAGTAGTTACAGGCGAAGTGATAATAGGAGCAAACTTTCTTAAAGACTTTACTGCTTCAATCCACGATTTCTTCGGAGGACGTGCAGGAAGTTATGAGCGTACACTCATAGAAGCAAAGGAGAATGCTATGAATGAGATGTCTATGAGGGCATCACAAATTGGTGCAAATGCAATTATTGGCATCGATATCGACTACGAGACAGTGGGACAAAGCGGAAGCATGCTCATGGTTGCTTGTAGCGGTACGGCAGTAAAGATTGACTAATCTGAACTATCATCTAAGCTAATAGATGTTCAGACTTTATAATGTTAGCAATAAATTGTGTGATTGTATTCCCCTGTGTCTTTTACGAAAATGAAAGACGCAGGGGATGGTCTTTTTCGGATAATTTATCATTTATTTATACTAACATTGTACTATTTTAATTGATTATAGACACTTGTTGGACAATTATGCCTTTTGAAATAGAAAAAATGTCGTACTTTCGCAGCATAAAATAAAAATAGCCTAAAGATATAAATGAATATTGGGTTAAAAGATTTTTTAGGAAATAATCAGGATAACAATATTTCAATTTAATTTATCAATCTCATTAAACGGGATAATATGAAGAAATTTTTACTTTCTATTATGACATTCACCTTGGCATTTGTCGAGATGAATGCTCAACTCGCTACTGGCGACTATCTTATTCAGAATGTTGAAAACGGTCAGTACTTCGGTGGTGGAAATTCTTGGGGCACACGTGCTTCAGTTATCGGCAAACCACAGTTCTTTACTGTAACAATGCTTGAGAATGGCAAGTACACTCTCGATTCACATCAGGGTGGCGGTAGCTCTCACTTCCTTGGAGACAACATGTTTGTTGACAGTGAAGCTACAGAGTGTGAAATAAAAGAAGTAAATGAAGGTGAAGGTATTTACACTATCTCTAATGGTAGCATGTATTACTATGCAGAAAACATCAATGGTGAAATTAACCTTGCAGATGTTTCTACTTCTAATTTTGCTCGCTGGAAGTTCATCACAATGGACGAGATGGTAGCATCAATGGAAACAGCTACACTTTCAAAGCCAGTTGATGTTACATTCATCGTGAAGAACCCAGAGCTTAAGCGTAACTTCCCTAACTCTTGGACAGTCTCAAGCTTCGATGGTGCTTCACCAGTAAACCAATATGCTGAAGGATGGGATGACAAGCGTGCCAACCTCTCTGAGTCTTATCACTCTAACAATGGTTTCAAGACAATCCAGACTATCACTCTTCCAAAGGCTGGTAAATATACACTCTCTGCTCAGGCATTCTACCGTCAAGATGACGATAAGACAGAGGCTCACCCATACCTTTTCGCAGGAGATAAGAAATCTGAATTCCCTGTACTTACTGGTGTTGAAAACGACAGAGAAGCAGCATACCAGTCTTTCCTCAACAAGGCATATACTGTTACTCCAATAGAGATTTTCACTTCAGAAGATAACTACGACATTGAAATCGGTTTTGCAGGTGAGGCTACAAACATCTGGAACATTTTCGGTGAGGTTGAACTCATGTACTTCGGTAACGTTAATGACGATGAAATTCTTAAGTCTTCACTTGAAGCTTACAATAAGGTTATCGACGAAATCAAGACAATCATTGACAATGAAGCAAACGAACCACTTGAAAGAGGTTTGCTTGTAACTCTTAAGGAGATTGTAAAGAAAGATGAAACTGTCAACAAAGCTTCAAAAGACGAACTTGATGGATTAATAATCGATTTCAAATCAGCACTCGAAGAAGCAAAGGCTTCTGTAGAGGTTTACAAGGCAACACCAGCATACATCGAGAAAGCAAGAAAACTTGATGCTGATGGTATCATTGCTTTCGCAGATATTGTTAACTCTTACAACGCTCGTACCCTTGCAACACTTGATGAGGTTAAGGAAGGATACATTGCTGCTGTTAAGGCTCAGACAACTCCAGGTATTGACATGACAGAAGCCGTACCAGAGAAATGGGAAGGACAAACAAATTACTACAAGAATATTTACGCTGAGAGATATGGTGACACCAGCTTCGAACCAGGTAAGGTTATGTACCACAGAATCGAAGGTTTGAGACCAGGTTTCTACGGTGTTGAATTTATCGCATCTGCTAACCTTGCTGACTGGGTAGGACAGACAGGATACGGTGAGGGTATTGCTCAGGTATTCGTAAATGGAGAGACAACTGACATTGAAGTAGAACTCGTAAGAGAACACGAATCTTTCGACGCATACATCCGTTCTTATACTGTAGAAGTAGGCGAAGATGGTGTTCTTGAGTTCGGTATCCAGAATGTTGCTAATGGTGGTTGCTGGTATGTATGCAAGACTATTTCACTTGTATTTGACCCAGACCACTTAACAGCAATCAACGATGCTAAGGCTGCCACAACAGTTGCTAATGACAAGTTCTTCGAGGATGGCAAGGTTGTCATTGTAAAGAACGGTGTTAAGTACAACGTAAACGGTACACGCAAGTAACTTGTATTATTCATTCTTCACAATGCAAGAGTGAAAAGTTAAAATTATCCCATCGGTCACACAAGTGGTTGGTGGGATTTTTTTTTGATTATGAGTTATGAGATATGAGATACAAAGGATGTAACACCATGAAAAACATTTGAAACGTAAAGTAAAACAAGGTATGAATAAAATGCAGAAATTTGCAGCGTTGATCAACAAAACCAAAAATAATTAACCAAATCATCCCTATATTTCGTCCCTGAATTTCGTTTGATAACGTTAAGGTGGTACTAAGGATGGGGATTTAATCAAAACAACTATTAAAGTCATGAAAAATTTTTGGAAAACAGTTACTCTGCTACTAACCTTGCCTCTTACTGCGTCCGCTCAGTTTGGCGTGGTACAGCCGCTACATGTTAATGGCAACCAGTTTAACGATCCATACGGCAACAAGGTTGTGCTGCATGGTGTGATGGACACTCCTAATCCATACTTCAACAGTTGGAGATGGGGATATTCGGCTAATGACGGAGCCATTAGCGGATGTCTTAATTATTTCGAGAAGATTTTTACCGCAATCACAGACACAAGACAGGGAGCATACTGCAACTTGTTCCGTCTGCATCTTGATCCTTGTTGGACTAATGATCCTAACAAGCAGTCAACTGGTCCAGAGACTGGTGAGGCTAACATCAGCCGTTTCAGCAGTCAACGTCTTGAGAAGTATATGCAGACTGTGTTCTGGCCTATCGCACAGAAGGCTCTCAACCACGGTATGTACGTCATCATGCGTCCACCAGGCGTTTGTCCTCAGAACCTTCGTGTGGGTGACGAGTATCAGAACTACCTCAAGACGGTGTGGAACATCGTATCACGCAATGCCAACGTCAAGCAGAACTCAGGCGTGGTGATGCTTGAGCTTGCCAACGAGCCAGTACATATCTATAACCGCTACGGACAGGCAAGTGCAACGGCTATGCGCGACTACTTCCAGCCAGTCATTGACGTTATCCGTGCCAATGGATTCAATGGTATAATCCTTGTGCCTGGTACTGGATGGCAGTCAAACTACAGGGACTATGCACAGTATCCTGTAAGAGACAACAACTATGGCTATGCCGTTCACGACTATCCAGGATGGTACAACACAAGCAACACAAGCTATGACCATACACGTGCCATCAACTCATTCCGTGATGCGGTACCTGTTGTGACACAGAAGCCAATTGTCATCACCGAGGTTGACTGGAGTCCTGAGAAGCCGGGTCAAGGTCATTATGATGAACACGGCAACTGGGTTGTTTCAAACTATGGTACTTGGGCAACAGCCAATACATCTAAGTGGGGATATGCTTACAAGGCTGTTCTTGACCACTTTGACAACATATCAATGACTCTCTCAGGTACTGACACTTACATTGATGTGAACACTTACCTCAACACAGGAAGAGTGACAGGTGCATTCGGTAACATGTGGGAAGCATGTGGTGCCGCTTGTATGTATTGGTATTCACTATGGGCACAGAAGGACTATGCTCACGCATCAGGAGGTTCTTCTTCTCAGCCTTCACAGCCATCTAATCCACAGCCTACACCAAGTACACCAACCGACCTCTCATCATCACTCATACCTGCATGGACTCAGGGTGATTTCCGTCCTGACGGATGGGCATGCAATGATGCTGGTGAATATCCTGCATCAGGAACTGCCAATCTTGGTCCACGTGTTATGAAGTTTACTGGTGGTGGCGACTTCGAATACGGATTCTATGTACGTCAGTCCGATGCTTCTAAGCCTGGATTTATTGAGTATGGTAGCACTCAAGGTCATCTACTTTCACTCAATGCCTTCGGCAACTATTGTCTCACGTTCAACACCGTGGCTTGGGCTGGTGCACCATACGTCAAGGCTGAGGTATTCACATCTGCAGGCAACGTGATTGCAAGCACAATAGTTCCATGTTCAAGGAGCGTGAACAAGAGTACTGCTGCCTCAACTGCTGGCTCAGATCTCGGCTATCTCAGTTTCTATGTATTGCAGAAGGGCAACTATTCTCTCCGTTTCACTCCAGTAGCTGACGCCAACGGAAGTGCTGGCGCATGGCTTGAGGCAGTTGTAGGTAATGTGAACCTCCGTTACATGGACAACCCACTCGTCTTTGCAAAGGCTAACTACGTTAACCCAGGATGGAAGATACTTGATGGTGGCAACCTTGTGGAGACAGGTGATGCAGGAAGTGGTCCACGTATCTTCAACTTCCCTGCAGGTGGACAGTTCAGTTATGGCTTGTATGTTCGTAGTTCTACTCAGTCACTCGAAGACAACTATGCTGAGTTCGGTTCACGCTGGGGTTATGGTCTCCGCTTCCTCCCTGGCACATACACTCTCACCTACAACTGTGCTGCATGGACAGGCACTCCTTACGTGAAGTGTGAGGTTCTCGATGAGAGTGGTAACGTACTCGGTAGAAGTATCACATACTGTTCACTCAACCTCAACAAGAACACATCTGTTTCCACAGCCAACGCACCACAGGGAACGGTATCATTCCGTGTGAACACGGTGGGCAA
>JAFYAT010000031.1 GCA_017540585.1 Bacteroidaceae bacterium
GTCATGGCAAGACTCTCGGCATCGACTACTCCGAGACATGGTCATGCTACAAAGGTGGCGACAAGCATTGTGGCAAGTGCGGCACCTGCGTGGAGCGCATCGAAGCCCTCGCCGAGGCTGGCATAGAGGACACTACAGAGTACGAATAGGAGACCCTCTCCCCAACCCTCTTTGACCACCGTCAAACAGGTACTGCTCTCCCCTCATTTCGGGACAGAGAGACATTTAGTCTCTCTTCTATGCCCTCATTCGCCTCTATGGGGAGGGTGACTAATGCAAGAATAGCACTCGAAAGAAGCGCTCTACACTACTAAAACAAGCGTCCTGCTTGCGACCGTCTTTAGTCGCAAGCAGGACGTTTTTTTTAGGGTCACATGACAGCCAAGGAATTTCTAAAGTCAATGGGGCAAACCAGAAAATCCATATCTCTCAAAACAAGGGATATGGCAGTAAATATACTCTTGTTTTTTGGCTTATTCAATATTTATTTGTAGTTTTGCAGCAGAATCAAAACGCAATAGCATTATGACAACATTAGCACAGAGAATAATGGAAACACCGATGGCACCATATACGGCTTTACTACGCGGAATGACACGCGAGCAAAAACGTATTGTCGTGACGTTCATCAACGAATCCATGAACGAGCCAGCGCATAATGACAAGCCTTACGAGGTTACACCTGTGTCACAAACAATCAAGAAATGGAAAGGTTGTGCTTCTTTCACAGAAAAAGAATTAGAAAACGACGCACGTCTTAAAGCAATCATAGACAAATGAAACTATCTAAAGCTGAAAAGATACTAATGTCAATAGAATAAGCGTCTTATTTAAAATAAGACAAGTTTTGAATTATGAGTATGCCTCCAGCCAGAAACGTATCTGACTGGAGGCATACTTTTTTATCTCAACTCTTAAGTCTTAATTCATAATTCTCTTCCTGAGACAGTCACCCTCCCTACGGGAGGGACGGGGTGGGGCCTTAGGGCCGTTTATATCTCCTTTCCGAAGCAACGGCGGCGACGCGCAATCTCGTATTCAAAGTATTCCCACTGGGCAAGTACCTTGGAGTTGGTTTCAAGCATTGGACACACGTTGGCATACTTGAACTTGCAACGCTGAAAATGTGGGATGAGGTCGCTGAAGATTGGTGCATTAACACCACGACTCTGGTACTCTGGCTTGACTGCTATGAGCATAAGATTGACCGTATCTTCATAGAAACGCTTAAACTTGAGTGCCTTCAGGAGATGGAACCATCCGAATGGGAAGAGTTTTCCACCTGACTTACGCATGGCATTTGCAAGCGACGGCATACATGCTCCAAAGGCGATAAGCTCACCTGTATCTGCATTCTCAATAAGTGTGACAAGGTCGAGATCAACCAACGGAAGGAACTCACGTACATACTGGTCAATCTGCTTCTGGCTTATGTCAGAGAATCCGAAGAGCTGAGCGTATGCCTCGTTGACAAGTTCAAACATCTTCTGACCATAGCCATTCTCCAAAAGATCCTTACCTGTAGGTTTCTTGATACGAAGGTTGTTGCGCTTCATAACGATATCCGTAATCTTGAGATACTTCTCAGGGATAGCATCAGGAACGGTAACCTTCAGTTCGAGCCAGTCAACCTTCTTGGTGAATCCGAGTTGCTCAAGAATCTGTGGATAATAAGGATAGTTATATATTGTAAGGACTGAGCCAATGCGGTCAAATCCCTCAACGAGCATTCCCTCCTTATCAAGGTCGGTAATACCGAGAGGACCTTCTATTCCTTCCATTCCATGCTCCTTACCCCAAGCCTCAACAGCATCAAGCAGAGCACGAGCCACATCTATATCCTCTATAAAGTCAATCCATCCGAAACGAACCATCTTCTCGTTCCACTTTGCATTAGCCCTATGGTTAATGATACCAGCCACACGACCTACCACTTCCCCATCCTTATAGGCAAGGAAAAGCTGCACGTCGCAGAACTCGAAACCAGCATTCTTCTTTGGGTTGAACGTATTACGAAGGTCGAGTGCAAGGTCTGGCACATAATATGCGTTGTCCTTGTACAGATTGTTCGTAAAGTCTATGAACTTAGTTATATCTTTATGAGAGCCAATTGCTTTAACCTCTATCATAATCACCTTTTTTAGTCAAAATCGTTGCAAAGGTACGAAAAATAATGTAAACACAAAAAAGCAGAGGCATTTCTCATGCGAGATTTGCCTCTGCTATAATTATTTGTCAATTCTATAATGAGAATTACTAATTACTCATTCCTCATTACTTTACGAATATCTTCTTTGTCGTTCCGTCTGTGTAACGGATGATGTTAAGACCACGCTGAGTCTTCTGAAGACGTGTGCCGTCTGCTGTGAAGATAGCTGAAACCTTGGCATCGCTATTGATGGCAGAGTCGTCAACAGATATTGATTCTACACCAAGAGCAATGACATAGTTGTGGTACTTCTCTATCTCGTCCTCTGAGATGATAATCCATTGCTGTGCAGGAGTCTCAGCATAGTTGAAAGCTACCTGAGTTGCCCTTCCGACACCAGTAACAGAACTAATCTTGTTTACACCCATTGCCTTGTTGCCACTTGAGTTCCATGTGAACCAGTAGCCGTGAGTAGTCACCTTGTTGAGACCTGTACCCACAGTCACATCCTTACGGTCTGGCATAAGCTGGAAAAACTCTGTTGTAGATGCCTTAGTTGCAGTCTTTGTTGCTACATAAGTATTACCTGAAGCGTGAGTAAGGAACTTGCCTGATGCCACATTCTTGAATGTATAGTAGCATTGAACTGGGTCGTAGTCAATAATCCAAGCACATGAGTCGTTGATAGTCTCGCCAGCAAGTCCTTCCTTGATACCTACCTGTGTTGATGTGGCCTGTGAGAGCAAAGCTGTACCAAGACCGACAGACTTATTCATTATATAATACTTCTTGTCTGAGTCGAAGTTATAAGTGTATCCTGAGAGACCATTTGCGTATGCATTTGTTGGGCAAAGACCATCAATGAAGAGACCATAGAGGAGACAGCAACCACCGATATACTGAATAGCTTCGTGCGTGTCATAGTTTGCACCATTAACGAACCAGTCGTATGTAGCATTCTGTCCCCATCCGTGAGTAGGGTCACCTACCATGCAGAACTCAGAATTGTATGGATCAGCTGTCTTGTTCTCAAGGAATGAGTATATTTTGTTTGCCTCACGACCGTACCACTTCCAGTTATGCACATTCGTATCATCCCAGCAGCCAGTAGAATAACCATAAGCAATCCTACGTGTTCCAACACCTACACCGTGACCAGTCTCATGAAGGACAGTACCGATAGCCTGATAAGAAGGCTTAGGACCAATACGCATAGAACCGCCATAAGAACAATCTGCTGTTTCAACACCAGAGTTATAAGTACCACTAAGCTTAAAGCCACGAATACCCGTCCACTCGTTGAAGTAGTCGATAGTCTCCTTTATTGCATTACGACAACGGTCGTTTGATGCTGCATCAGGACCACCTTCGTTCCACCACCAAGTACAGTTACCCATTGGGTGAGTCACAACCTTACGCTCTTCGCCATAAGCAACTGTGTAAGTCTTGTTGATTGCGTATGCACGAACATAATAAACGGTAGAAGGCTTGAGTCCTTCGATATGGAAGATTGAACCGTTGAGTGAGTAGTTCTTTGTAGTTCTGTCGTCAAGTACGGTTGGCTCACGATGTGTGCTCCAACAAACACCCTTCTCAATAAGGTTGCTACCAGAGAACGCAGCACGTACGAGAGCCTGAGTAGCACCTGTTGCTACATACTTGTGAGTACTTGTCACCTTTGGTGCAACACCTGTACCTGCAGTAGCGTTATTGATGTTGAATACAAATGCGAGTTTATTAAGAGCAGCAGCCTCATTCTCTACGTCTGCAGTCTTGACAGTCTTGTTCTCTGCAATAGCCTTGGCATTATTGATTGCAACAAGGAAATCGGCAGCACCAACCTTGTCTTCGCCATAAGCCTTCTCTGCATTTGTGATACTTGTATTGAGTGTCTTATATGCTGCAACAGAAGCCTTGGCTACAGTAGTAGCCTCATCGAGAGTTGTCTTGATTTTATCTGTATATTCCTTCTCGCTTGCGAGTACTGCCTGTGCATCAGCAAGAGCAGTAGTAAGAGCATTAGCATACTCATCGCCCATGAAAAGGTTTACCTGAGTCTTGGCAGTATTGACGGATGTATTAAGTGCTGTGAATGCTGAAACAGATGCATTGGCAGCAGCTATAGCATTGTTAAGATTGTCTGTAACCTCAGCCTTGTATGCCTCTGTTCCATCGATAACAGCCTTGGCAGCATCGAGACTTGCCTGAAGGTTTGCCAAAACAGTAGCGTTCATCTGCTTTGTGAGGAGTGCTTTTCCCTTTGTATGAATACTTGGGAGTGCATTCTTGGCAGCTGTTTCGTCAACATCTCCTCCTATATAATATAAGCGGAAGTTGTCAACGGCAATCCAGTTACCCTGTGCGTTGCTTGCTACGAATCCAATCTGAACAGTACCAGACACGTTCTCAAACTCTACAGAGTAATCGCCAGGAGTATAAACGGTAGTCTTAGCAGTACCAGCCATGATGTATGCACCAGACTTCTGGGCAGACTCATTGTTCTGGTCAAGGTTCTGTGCACCAACAGTAAGTCTGTAGCGACCTACAGGAAGGTTTGTGACGGTCTGCTTGGCAGAAGCACTTCCGACGGCACTTCCCTTGGCAACCCACTTCTCCATGTACTGAGCGCCTTTCTTAAAAGTGAAGCTGTTGTTACCCTGTGACTGGAGACTTGAACATGTCCAGCCATCAGAACCTTGTTCAAATGAAGGATTTATAATATAAGAGGTGCAATCCTTCACGGTCGCCCCATCTTCGTTGATTGATGGACTTGCCATCATGCTTGTTACCCCAAGACAAGCCAAAAGAAATGTAAAAATCTTCTTCATAATTTATCGATAAATTAAGTTGCTTAATCATTCAAATTCCCAAACGAACTCTTTCTGTCATCCATGTACAAAAAACATTCATGTCCCACAACATGATTTTTATTCTCCCACGGAGCCACGGAGAGCACAGAGTTCTATTTACCCAGATTTTTTGAGTTCACGAAGGTCGCAGGTGCTCCAAAGAGTTCACAGAGCCATTCGGAACAAGACATTGCTACATAACCTTTCTAAATATACCATCCACAAGACGGCTTTCATTGAAATTAATTAGCAGCCCCACCTTTTTATCTGTAAGTTTCATATAAGTCAAAAGTTGCTTATGATGTACATCCTTTACAGTCTCAACGGATTTCAGTTCGACAATAACCGTATCTTCTACGAGGATATCCAACTGGAGACAATCTTTAACTAATGAGTCTTTATTCAAATCTATACCTTTATATATAATAGGCACAGGAACTTGAGTCTTCACATCCAATCCCAATTGTTGCAATTCATAGACCATGGCACATTCATAGCATTTTTCCATTAGTCCTGGTCCCAAATGCTTATGTACCTCAATGGCTGCACCAATTATCTTCTGCGTAAGATTCTCATATACCATATCACCTTGTATATAATACGTATGTCCTGTTTTATTTCATCCTCCCACGAAGCCACGGCAGCCACAGAGTTTTCATATTTAGTCTCTGATTTATTCGGAGCTCACAGAGGTCGCCTGTGCTTCATAGAGTTCACAGAGCATACCCGCTGAGAGGAAAAAGCAACTTGTGTATTGTCCCGGAAGGCTCTCCGTGCCCTCCTTGGAGCACTTGCGACCTTCGTGAGCTCTTAGAAAAAACAGAAGAAGCGATTCTCCGTGTTCTCCGTGGCTCCGTGGGAGAAAAACACAAGCTATGTGCCACGCGAATCATGAATCGAAACAATTAAAGTTCAGAACTCGCACACAAATATACGCCAACTTAACCAACCGACAAAATATTTGGACGAAAAAACGTAAGTTATAATTCTGTAGTTTTGCTGCCATTTTACTCCCAAAAGGTCATAAAAACGGGCAAAAATCTAAAGAAACGAACAAATTTTAATGTTTTTCATAAAATTTTGTTACTTTTTTTGCTCGTTTTATTATAAAATCATACCTTTGCATCGTCAAACAACAAAATATTGACAAAACATTAAATAAAACAACACAATTAAAGCAAAAAAATAGCACTTGACAAGCAATAACAGAAAAGTGCTACACAAAAGCAAAACATTGCGACACTTTCACAAAATAAAACACGACATATTTTTTAAGAGATTATTAACGAACTTTAATTAAAAACAACAATAATAAAACAACAAGACACATGGACGCAAAAAAAGTATTGGAAGACCTCAAGCGTCGTTTTCCAAATGAGCCAGAGTATCATCAGGCAGTAGAAGAAGTTCTCGGTACAATCGAGGAGGAATACAACAAGCACCCAGAGTTCGACAAGATGAACCTCATCGAGCGCCTCTGTATTCCAGATCGCGTTTACCAGTTCCGAGTAACTTGGATGGACGACAAGGGCAACTACCAGACTAACATGGGTTACCGTGTACAGCACAACAACGCTATCGGCCCTTACAAGGGAGGTATTCGTTTCCACAGCTCTGTAAACCTCGGTATCCTCAAGTTCCTCGCATTCGAGCAGACTTTCAAGAACTCACTCACAACTCTTCCAATGGGTGGTGGTAAGGGAGGTTCAGACTTCTCTCCACGTGGTAAGTCAAATGCTGAGGTTATGCGTTTCTGCCAGGCATTCATGCTTGAACTCACTCGTCACATCGGACCAGACGTTGATGTACCAGCAGGTGACATCGGTGTAGGTGGTCGTGAGGTAGGCTACATGTTCGGTATGTACAAGAAGCTCACTCGTGAGTTCTCAGGCGTACTTACTGGTAAGGGTCTCGAATTCGGTGGCTCACTCATCCGTCCTGAAGCAACAGGTTACGGTACAGTATATTTCCTCCGCGCTATGTTGAAGACTAAGGGCGACGAGGTTAAGGGTAAGAAGGTACTCATCTCAGGTGCTGGTAACGTAGCACAGTATGCTGCTGAGAAGGTTCTCCAGCTCGGTGGTATTCCAATGACAATGTCTGACTCAGACGGTTACATCTACGATCCAGACGGTATCACACGTGAGAAGCTCGACTACATCATGGAGCTCAAGAACGTTTACCGTGGACGTATCAAGGAGTATGTTGAGAAGTACCCAACAGCTAAGTACACAGCAGGTGCTAAGCCTTGGTTTGAGAAGGCTGACATCGCACTCCCATGTGCTACTCAGAACGAGTTGAACGAGGAGGCTGCTAAGGCTCTCGTAGCAAACGGTGTTATCGCAGTAGCAGAGGGTGCTAACATGCCATCTACTCCAGGTGCAATCCGTGTATTCCAGGATGCTAAGATTCTTTACTCTCCAGGTAAGGCTTCTAACGCAGGTGGTGTATCAGTATCAGGTCTTGAGATGTCACAGAACTCAGAGCGTCTCTCTTGGACATCTGAGGAAGTTGACGCTAAGCTCCTCTGGATCATGGAGAACATCCACGAGAACTGTGTTAAGTACGGTACAGAGAAGGACGGATACGTTAACTACGTTAAGGGTGCAAACGTTGCTGGCTTCATGAAAGTCGCTAAGGCAATGATGGCACAGGGAATCGTATAACGAGTTAAAAATTAAAAGTTAAAAATTAAAAGTTAAAAATTAGGATTACTCGTGTTCCATTTCGTTTGCAGGAACTTTGAGTTTCTCAATTATACTTTTAATCGATAACTATTTTGCAAATTAGAATTACAATATTATAACTACCAATGATTGGGGGCACATCGTGATGATGTGCCCCCAATATTTTGGCCCCACCCCAGCCCTCCCACAGGGAGGGAGACTGTTGCATCAATTAACAATTAACATGCTGGTTACGCTAAATCGTCAATTATAAATGAACCGCAAGCGTAGCCTAATTATCAATTGTCAATTATCAATTACACATGGGTGTAAATCCGGAGAGATATATGTGTAAATGTCGGAAGATATGGGTATAAATATCGGGAGATATGGGTGTGATTCGATGAAGAGGTGGGGTATGGATGATGTATGCGTAATTACTTTTGCAATGTTCACAATGTCGAATATTACAAAATTACAAATTACAAATTTACAAATTCGCGCTTTTCGTATATATAAAAGCTTAATTAATTGATATATAATACAATAAATAAAAATTAATCATTTTTACGAAATTGTAAATTTGTAATTTGTAATTTTGTAATCATTTTTAGGCTAAAATTTCGCTAATCGTGCTTGCTATTTCCGTTTTTGTTATTATATTTGCAACAGATTAGTATTTATCGGCTTTTTGTTACTTGACTTAATCCTATGAATTAAGACATCAATAGACAAAAGAAGACAAGATATTACCTAATCGGAAACGAAAAATTAGAAAAATTCGGGACAAGAGGCTAAAAACAAACCAAAATTATAACATATAACTTGCAGTTTTTAGTCCCCCACTTTAACGGAGAACACTCTAAGGAGCATTAGCGACCTCCGAGAGCTCCTAATGTATCAGCGAATTGTGAATAAAGACTCTGCTCTCCGTGGCTCCGTAGGAGATAAAAAACTGATCCTGAACTGACAGAAAATAACAACAAAAACAAACTATGAAACGAAAAACAATTATTACTCTCATGTTTGCACTCATAGCCACCACTGGCTGGGGACAGACAAAGGTGAACATCAAGGGTTCTGCACCAGCAGATGCGAAGTACGTCCACTTCATCCTTTCAAGCAACATGCTGTCCTTGTTTGACAAGAACAGCAAGCAGGACAGCGTGGAAGTAGTCAACGGAAAATGGCAATACAACAAGGAAATACCAAGTGATTACATCGGCATGTTTGTCGCACCAGACGATCCTTTAACACAAAAAGACCCATTAAGAACGGCTGCCATAATGGTTGACACAACTCCTACCGAAGTCAGTCTGCCTGAGGGTACTATCAAAGGCTCTAAGGCATCAGAAGAACTGAACGGTCTGGTAAAGGCATTCCTCAGATGTATGACTAAGGGAGAACCAAAGGAGAAAGTGATGATTCCACTTCGAAACACCATCGTACGCAATACTGACTCCATGATTCCTGCATTCTTGATTCAAATGGTTATTCAGAATAGTTCTGCGCTTTCTCATGGCGACTTGCATAGAATACTTCAAAAAGGCACTCCATACGAGAATCATCCATCCATGGACAATGCCAAGAAAGTTTATGAAGAAAACTGCAAGAAGTACGAAAAGACTCCTATCGGAAGCAAGTTCATCGACCTTGCCATGAACGACAGCACGGGCAAGGAGCACAAACTGAGCGAGTGGTGTGGTAAAGGACGCTACGTACTTATCGACTTCTGGGCAAGCTGGTGTGCACCTTGTATGCAGGAATTGCCAAACGTCAAATACTGCTACGACAAGTACCACTCAAAAGGACTCGACATCATAGGTCTGTCACTTGACAACAGCCGTGACGCATGGGTTCGTTGCCTCAAGACGATGAACATGTCTTGGATACATCTCTGCGACCTTGCAGGCTGGAACAGCATAGCCGCAAAGACATACAACATTCACAGCATACCATGTACCATGCTCCTTGACGGAAACGGCACGATTATTGACATCGACCTCCGCGGCAATATGCTCGAAGCACGTCTCGAAGAACTTCTCGGCAACAAATAAACAATCTCACTACATAATTTAAGCGTTTTAACAGTGATTAATCACCGTTAAAACGCTGTTGATGTGCTATTAAACTTGCTGTTTGACTCGGAAACGTTTATAACAATTATCACTCAATGAAAGTAAAAACCCCATCTTTATAATACTGCAAAATTAAAACTGTATGCCTATTCAAACACGCTTTCAATATATTCAAGCAGCTCTACGTTGTTATGAATGTAATGTCTTAGACTTTGCCCTCCTTTGAATCCAAAACGAGACAGATCTTCAGCACTAAGACCGCTACCATTGATTTCCTTCACAAGTCTTAATCTAAAAGTTGGATGCTCAGGAGCTTTGACTATCCCAATACTCTTTGTCCTCACGATGGTTCACAGTCTTTTCAACATATGTCTTGAAACGTACAGCTCCATTAACGTATAAATATACGATATCGTCAATTTCGAAAGGATAAGTCTTCTGCACCCAACTAACGAATCCCTCCTTGTGTAAGCAATCTGTATGACGGCACAAATTCGGATTTGCCAATACCAACCATTTATTGTTTCTTTTCATTTTGCTTTATATTAGTGGTTATCTATTAAATTTCATTTAGGAATTATTTCAACAAGTTACGATTACCATTATCCTCCAAAACACGCATCTGTTGAATAGCAATCTGATTAAGTTTGACAAGCCTTTCACTCTGCGGCACACAATCATTGATAAGTACAGCATTAATATTTTCCATATTTGAGAGACATATCAATTCATTGATAGTGGCATAATCACGAATGTTGCCTTTGAGTTTAGGATTTGCTTCTCGCCATTGTTTGGCAGTCATTCCAAACATTGCAACATTCAAAACATCAGCTTCCTCTGCATAGATGATATTTGCCTGTGAGGAAGTTATTTCTTCTGGTATCAGATGTCTCTTAATTGCATCTGTATGTATATGATAATTGATTTTAGAAAGTTCCCTTTTCGACGTCCATCCAATTTGCTTTTGTTCTTTCTCTTTCAATCTCTGAAACTCATCAATCAAGTAGAGTTTGAAAGGCACACTAATTGCCGTGCCAAATTCAAAAGCAATATCCTTAAAAGCGTATGTACCACCATAGCGACCTTTCTTAACGATGATACCAACGGCATTCGTTTTCTCTATCCATTCGCTTACACTCATAACAAAACTTGGCAAACCAGCCTGCATTCTAAAGTGGTCAAATTCGACCACTTTAAAATTAGGGTTATGTATCATCTCCCAAGTTCCCAGGAACTCAATGGTGTATCTTGTCCTAATCCAATTCTTGATGATATCAGCAGCACGGCTTTCGCTTTGCTTACCATTAGCCATATCCGTAAGTGATATGTAGTCTTTGTCATTTTGCGACAAAAGTGTTATCTCAGTATTCTGAACTATTATCTTTGCCATCGGTTAGTCACTATTATTGTTTATGTATGCAAAAATAGCATAAAAACATGAAACAAAAGAAGAAAGAATGAAAAAAGTCAAGAGTGGTGCTTAATCACCATTAAAACGCTGTTGATGTATCATAAGTAGAAACTATCTTATAATATCTCCAATATCTGTTTTGGAGTCATTACTTTTATATCAGAAGCAACAAAGTCCTTGACATTACCTGTTGCAATAATATCAGCATCTATCTGTTTTGCAGATTCGTTTTGGGTTGAATCTTCGTAATCACTCAAATCAGAATCAAGCATATCAATCACATTTCCAGAAGTCAAGTCAACAACATTGATAAAAGAAAGAAGTGTTTTAAGCGTTGACTTAACAGCAGCTTCCGACAAACCATATTTCTTTGCGACATACACAACAGTAACTACAGACAAAGCAGAAACAAACAATTCTACTTCGCCATTAACAGCTGCGGCAAACAATTCCTGAGAATAAGGGACGTGAGGTTGTTTCCTTGCAGTAACCACATCAACAAGAACATTGGTGTCAATAAATACCTTGCTAATCATACTTCTCGCTAACTAAGCACCCGATTTCAGGTTCATCCATAGGAATATGGTAGCCACCAGGCACAGCTAATGACTTGATGAAATCCAAGGCTGCCTTACGACCTTCTATCTTATGTCCAGAAGAAGCAGGAACAACATACTGTTTCATCAATCGTACAATCTGCTCCTGCATCCACTCCTTTAGAGCAGAATCATCCTTGAACGATGGCCGTACACGAGAAACGACCTCTTCATCTATTTCTATATTATATACGCACATAACAAGAAATGTTTATAATCTTTTACGCCACAAAGATAAGAAGTTACAACAAATATCCCAAGATTCAGAAAGAAAAACTTGTGCAAACACTACTTTTCACGCCTCTTCCCCCAACAATAATGGAATAGGCTGTTGGACATAAAGCCTTTATTACTCGTGCAACAAGCACGGAAAGGAGAAGCATGATGAAAGGATTGATGATGCCAAGCAGAATGAGTGACCACTCATGCAATCCGAGAAGTAGAATACCGACCTTATTGAGAATCGTGAGCGATGGCTCATGGAACACAAAGACGAAGAAGACGAACGGACTGACACGAAGAAGCGGACAACGGTTATAGTCCTTAATGACGAAGTCACTAAGTCGCCATAAGGCAATGAGTCCGCACAGTTCGACAAACATATCTGTGCCATTGAGGGGAACAATGGCGAGCGGACGAAAGAAAGCGTTGAACACATACACCACACCACAGATGACTGCCATGCGTACAGATATGCCGTCACTCACATTGTCCAAAGACGAGTGAAGTGCGATGTAGCCTCCGAGAACAAAAAAGAATGTTCCCCACAACTTGATGACAGGAGGAAGGAAGAGGAGTCCGAGTGTTCCAAGAATGAAGAACACGATGAGCGCACCTTTTTTATATTTAGTAAGTGCCCAGAAGAACAATGGCGACAAAGCCACATATATCATCAGGTCACGAAGGAACCACAAAGGAAAATTGGCAGGTCGGACGAAGATTTCGAACAAAGCATTCACCACCCCACTGCCAAAGATGTTTTCCACCATCTGAGTACCGACATAGCGTGACAACGCAGGAACATGATAACACACGACATAGAAACTGACGAATAAGACGTTCCACAGTACATAGGGAACGAACAGCGTACGCACACGTTTCATTATCTTTGGATGACAATCAGACACAAGACTCACTCCACGAAAGAAGAAGAACCCGGACACGACAAAGAAGAAAGGATTGGCAATAAAACTCAGTCCGCAAAAACCAAACACCCTCTGCACATACTCGACCACGGGCATAGATGCGCCTTCCTTCATCTGTACATGGATGAAGAGAACCATGATGATGGCGATGACAGAAAGCACCTTTATCTTATTGCTGTATGTCTGTGATATTATCTGATTGTTCATTTCACTATATACTTACATAGTTTTTTGCTGCAAAGCGGCACGAAGCCAATCCGCGCAAAGCACTAATTTTACTCAGGAAGAGAGTTCATTACAACCAATGCCGTGAACTTCCTGAGGTACGATTCGGGAATATACACAAGACCATGAGTAGGATTGTTCGTTCCCCATGAGTTCTTGCCAACAAAGTATGTCTTTCCCTTGCGGTCATGCCCCATACCGACAAGTACGACAGCATGATTATCATTAGGTCCGCCTTCCCACATAACGGCGTGGCCAGATTTCAACGAAACTGAGACACGAGACACCAATGTATCAGGAGACACATTCAATGCCTTGCATCCATAGCGATTATCCGTTAACTCAAGCACAAGCTCCTTACCGTATGGCTTTTTCTTGTTGCACATGAGCGTTACATATCGCTCTGTCACCTCAGAAGGAATCTTCAAGGAATCAATATTATCAGGGACGACACCAATATGCCTGTCCAGCAAATCCTTTACTGATGCCATATAATTATCAACTTCACCCTTTCCATCAGCAAGGAGACTATCAGCCATCCCCTTGATATCAGCAACGAGACCAAAGAAATCGACAGGTGAAGATGCAGAATAAACATTCTGTTCGACAATACCGTAACGACAGCCAAGCTCAATAGTCATCGGACCTACACCACGAAGACTCATCCTCGTCTGTCCTCCAGAGAGGAAATACTCACGAGCCTGCTCCTCAAGAAACATTCGACCAGCATAGTCAGTAGATAGATCAACAGAATCACCACGCATAAGATACTCTGACTCTATTGCACCGTATATAGAATAGACCCAGCACAGTTCACTACGTCCTTGATTCTTCACAGGCGTCATCTTCAGTTGAACGTCATATTTGAAGTCTTCAGGAACATACGAATAGTCCAATTTCTCATTCTCGCATCCCAATAGGAGCAGAACCATGCACACATATCTATTTTTTCTTATCCTTCGGAATATATCCATAGCAAAGTAACAGGAATGATAACATCATGGAGTAAATGAACGAACTCATCTCTGGCGAGAACACGTGGCACAAATAGCCATGAACAGCCTCATTGAGGTCATAGTGTCCAATGACAGGTGCAAGCATTTCACTTGCCACATAGATGAAGAAAGCGTGAAGTCCAGCGCGACGGAAAAGGTCGAACCACGCCCACTTACCATGATGGTCAGCAATATAAGTAAGCACGATAAGTACGAGAGTGGCAATACCGCAAGTGACGAGTACATACGATGTACTCCACACACGCTTATTAACAGGAAGCCATATAGCAACGATAAGTCCCACAATGAGTAGTACCAGTCCTATGCCACTCACACGCTTCATCCTCTCCTTCAGTTCTATCTTATGGCAGATGCTGTAACCGATGTATGCACCAATGGTGACATGGGCAAAGGAAGACAACGTACCCACCAGTCCCTCTGGGTCAACAGGACTCTTGTGATAAAGATGGGCAGGCGATACGAGCCATCTGTCCACGACGCACAATATGTTTGTCTCGTCCTGTGCATAGCCATTGTCAACAAGAAGAATGACAGAATACACGGCAAGGATGCCTGCAGCAATACTCATCAGAGCCTTTGGCTTGACGTACAACAGAAGCATGGAGATGAAGAAATAACACAAGGCAATCCTCTGCATCACTCCCCACAGACGCAGGTTAGGCAATATGTCCCAGTTGCCGTCTATAATCATCTCCCACGCATGAAGTCCAACGCCAATGAGGAAGAACACAACCGAACGCTTGGTTATTGACAGAATGACCTCCTTACTCGGAGTAAACTGACACTTTCTCAGAGCAAGGTAAGCAGACACTCCCACCATGAAGAGGAAGAACGGGAAGACGAGGTCACACATAGTAAGTCCATTCCACTTACTATGATTCAAGGTGTGGTACTGCTCGTGTCCCACACCATTATTTACTATTATCATCAATGCCACCGTCAATCCACGAAAGATATCGAGCGACTGTAGCCTGTTATTGTCTTTTGACATGAAACAATAAAAATCTAATCTATATAGTAGTCCCTTAAAAAGTATATTTCATCGAGATGCTGTTACAAAATAGCATCTCGATCATTTTTTTGAGTGTATCCAAAATCGGAGCCAAAAGAACTTTCATCGCTCTTTTGAAGTTATATGCGGCAGCCGCCAGCAATA
>JAFYAT010000032.1 GCA_017540585.1 Bacteroidaceae bacterium
CATATTGCTGGCGGCTGCCGCATATAACTTCAAAAGAGCGATGAAAGTTCTTTTGGCTCCGATTTTGGATACACTCAAAAAAATGATCGAGATGCTATTTTGTAACAGCATCTCGATGAAATATACTTTTTAAGGGACGACTAATTAGAAATTTTCTTTAATATTCTAAATTTTCGTTTCAAAAACTCCATTGTCTCTGCACTCTGGGTCTCGAAACTTGTTCGGGACGCATAGATTTGACATTTGATATTTGACTTTTGTTAAAAATACCAACGATATTCTGAAAATTCAAACCAAATGAAAAAAGCGAATATTATCCTTTTCTTGTCATTCATCTGCGTGTTTACGGCGATGAGTGCATTTGCTCCTGTGGGAGTATTTGAGAAAATAAATGTGGTAAATGATTCTGTGAAAGCCGATACGTCTGTCGTCAAGACGGATACGTTGACCGCCAAGGGCGACACTACGGCTGTGGCTGCCGACTCTGTTAAGGCAGAGAAGAAGAAAGAGCCAAATCTCTATGTGAGTTTTCCCGTTAAGGATTTCATCACCCATCTTGCTGTTTCCGACAGCGTGGAAGCTGAACTGCTTATGGCAGCCGACAGCTCATTTGTCGATTCTGTATGGGTGAGCACGTGGGAATATAATGGCAAGCATACGGAGATTGGATGGAGCTTTAAGAAGCCTGGCAAGTATCTGTTCCGTGTGCGTGCCAATGGCTATCGTACAGCATATTACCATTTCACTCTTGACAAGATTCATAAGCGTGAGGGAACCAGGACGATTAAACCGCTCTATATGCACAAGCTCCCTAAGTCAAGTGAGCGTAATATCGACCTCGATGAGGTGGTGGTCAAGGCTACCAAACTGAAGTTCTACATGGACGGCGATACGCTTGTGTATGATGCTGATGCCTTCAACCTTGCCGAGGGCTCCATGCTTGACGGCTTGATAAAGAAGCTGCCTGGTGTCACGCTTTCGAGGGATGGCGAGATTACAGTCAATGGTCAGAAGGTGGATGCTTTGTTACTCAACGGCAAGGACTTCTTCAACTCTGACCGTAACCTTATCCTTGAGAACCTGCCATCGTACATGGTTAAGAGCGTGCAGGCGTATGAGCGTGCTCCTGAACGTGTGAGGGGTACGTCGAGGGAGGCTGAAACGCAGAAGGAACTTGTGATGAACGTGAAGCTAAAGAAGGAATTCAACGGTGGATGGATAGCCAATGCCGAAGGTGGTGCAGGTGCTCCTTACAAGGAAGGCTGGGACGGAAACCGTGAAACCAAGTATCTTGGCAGATTCCTTGTGCTCCGTTTTGACGACAGGTCACGTTTCTCTGCCTTTGCCAACCTGAATAACCTCAACGACTATCGTGACCCGGGGCGTGAAGATGGCGAGTGGTCGCCTCTCCAGCAGTCGGAAGGACTTACCACCTCTGTCAAATTGGGTGTCAACGGTATGTATCAGTTTGGTGATGACAGCAGATACCAAGGTTCCTTAAGGGGTACATATAGCGATGCCTTGAATGAAAACCATTCGAGCGGTTCTGATATCTATTATGTGAAGGACAAGGATGCTGAAGGTAACGAAGTGACCAAGAGAAAAGACCAGTTCTCAAAGTCTTTCTATACATATCGTAGCTATAGCTATAATGTCTCAACAGAACAGGAATTGCGACTCGGCAAGAGTGGCGACTGGCTTGGTGTGTTCAAGAATCCACATTTTTATTTTCGCCCTACGGCAGAGTATCGTAAGTGGAATAACAGAAGTCGCTCTTCATCTGTAAGCCTTGCGGAGGATGTTGCATCTCAACTCGGCAAGTCATGGCTTGACAGTATCAACGCTCCTACGGCAGGTGAGCTGCTCAAGAAGTATGCCATTGACCGTGACCTTAACTCAAGCAAGACCGAGGGCAGCAGGTTTGATGCACGTGCGTATGGATGGGGATATGTTACGCCGAGGTATAATGACCGCATAAGTATTGACATGGATTATTCTTTGCAATATTCAAGAAATGAGTCGGATTCCTATTCGCACTATCGTCTTGACTATCCAAAGGAGGGCAAGGAGTCTGTATGGCAGAATAAATACACGCCTTCGTACAATAGCGATTTTAGTGGAAATGTATCCGCAAGCGTACAGACAAGCCTTGGTAAGGGACATTCTGTATCCTTAGGACATGCTTTCGACTTCGTAAGACAGCAGAGGAACAGCCATCTCTACATGCTTCAGTTGCTTGACGACTGGAAGGACTTCGATGCCCATGATGTCGGCATGCTTCCTTCGGCAGAGGAACTGCTGAAGACGCTTGATGCGGACAACAGTAGCGTGAGCACGACATCGCAGATGACACACACACCTGTGGTACGATATTCGTATAGCAGGTATTTTGAAAAGTCAAAACTTAACATGTGGACAAATTTCACTCTTCGTTTGCCGATGAATCATGAAACAATGGATTACTGGCAAGGCTCTCAGGCTGATACCACCATGAGCCGCAATACCGTATTTCTGTCTCCAAGTCTCAGTTTTCAGTTAAGCAACTATCAGAAGGGAATGTCTCTTTATGTGTATAGTAGTATGTCAATATCTGCTCCGTCGCTTACATACCAGCTTGATGTACATAACACGAGCAATCCTCAGTATCGCAACTTGTTCAATCCGAATCTGAAGAATATAACGTCGTATAATTTTTCTGTTCAGTACCGTAATAAGTTTGGAAGGACATTGCTCAGCGCATATTCTTCTGGAAATATCCGCCAAAATGAAATTGGAAGTCGTCGCTGGACACGTCAGAGTGATAACTTTACAACGAGTATGCCTATGAACATCAACGGAAACTGGAATGCGTATATCAATGCTGATGTGGATTTTCCGATAGGCAAGGGCGACAAGTGGCGCATAAAGGAGGGAGTGGGTTATCAGTTCCGCAATAGCGTCGATTTCTATGGCTCAGACTCGCTCAACGTTATCGAGTCCATCGTGAAGAATCACAATATTAAGGACAATCTTGGTGTCAACTTCCGTCCTAACGACAAGACTGAGTTCTCTGCTACAGGTGCAATAGAGTGGCAACGCTCCATGGGTAACCGTACGGACTTCAATACCATCAATGCATACTCTTTCCAGTATGGTCTCTCTGCTCAGATTGAGTTGCCATGGAACATGCAGTTTGCTACCGACCTCACCATGTACTCACGTCGTGGATATGACGACAGCAACATGAACGACGACGAACTGGTGTGGAACGCGCGTCTCTCCAAACGACTGATGAATGGCAACCTCATCATCCAGCTTGACGGCTTCGACATGCTCGGCAACCTATCCAACGTGCGTCGCTACGTATCGGCACAGGGTAAGTCTGAGACTTTTTACAACGTCATCCCGTCTTACTGTCTCCTCCACGCAATATGGAGACTGAACAAGAAGCCGAAGAAAGATAAGTAGAGCCAAGCCCCCGACCCCCAAAGGGGGCGGCCTTCCGGGGAGGGGGCAATTAACAATTAATAATTAACAATTAACATGCCATCCGGGACGCAGGAGAGTGTGAGCTTTTGAACGTGAATTTAGAACATTTTTTGTTTTAACCACGAACCATTTGCTTTGCGTATATGGGCGAACCAGCATGTTAATTGTTAATTATTAATTGTTAATTCTTATTTGTTCGCGGTCTCTTTTTGTTTTCTGCTCAGAAAGTTGTAAATTTGCACCTTAAAA
>JAFYAT010000033.1 GCA_017540585.1 Bacteroidaceae bacterium
GGTTCGATTCCTGGTGGTACCACACTAAAATCCTACATTCATGTGTAGGATTTTTTTGTTTATATTTGGGTAATCCGTTTATTCGAGTATTCATTATCACAAATAGTAAGAGATGGAAAAACTGTGGAATGGCAATTATATAAAGGTGTGGCTCGCAAACTTCATGATATTCTTCTCGTTCATGGTGGTCACGCCTCTCCTCCCGCTCTATCTTGGTGAGACATTCGGGGCTGACAAGGACACGATAGGTATCGTGCTCTCTGGCTACACGCTCATGGCGCTTGCCTCACGTCCCTTCAGTGGCTATCTCGTGGACAGTTTCCCACGAAGGGTGGTACTCCTCACGAGCTATTTTTGCTTTTTCGCCATCTTTGCCGGCTATATCGTGGCAGGTTCGCTCACTCTTTTCGCTATCATACGTACCATCCACGGAGCACCAATGGGAAGCGTGACCGTGGCAAACAGTACCGTGGCTATCGATGTGCTTCACCCTACGAGACGCTCTGAGGGCATTGGCTACTACGGACTCTCAAACAATCTTGCAACATCAATCGCGCCTACAATAGGTATCATAATATATGAATATGTGCACGACTATAACGTCATCTTCTGTCTTGCACTCGGTTGCAGTTTTCTCGGATTGTTGATTAACAGCACGGTCAAATTTCGTGACAAAGAGATTGTGCCTAATAAGGAACCTATTTCGCTCGACCGCTTCTTTCTTGTCAAGGGTTGGCGACTCGGAGTATCAATGGCGGCACTCGCTTTCTCATACGGAGTCATTTCTACATATCTTGCCGTTTATGGTAAGGAGGAACTCGGTATTACCACAGGAACAGGACTTTACTTTGCCGTACTCAGCATTGGACTTATGACTTCACGCCTTATCGGTGCAAGAAGTCTCCGCAAAGGTAAAGCTCTTGAGAACGCAAGTGGTGGAATGCTCCTCTCCGTATTCGGCTATCTACTCTTTGCTGCCGTTCACAACAACATAGGTTATTATGGTTCTGCACTCATCATCGGACTTGGCAACGGTCACATGTGGCCAGCCTTCCAGACGATGTTCATCAACTACGCCCCTAACAATAAGCGTGGAACTGCCAACTCTACCCAGCTCACCATGTGGGATACGGGTATCGGACTTGGCATCATAGCAGGCGGATTCCTCGTGGAACACATCAACTACAATGCAGCCTTCTGGGCAGCATGGATAGTCAACGCCTTTGGTGTAATATTCTTTTTTGCATGTGTCAGACAGCATTTTTTACTGAATAAGCTAAGATAAGGAAGATTTTTGCGTATATTTGCAAAGTATAAGAGAGATTCATGGGATGACTTCCACAAGAAGACAAAAACTCTACTCACTAACCCAAGAACTCAAAAACTTACAAACTTAAGAACTAAAAAACTTAAGAACTAAAAAACTTAAAAACTCACAAACTTACGCAACTCACGAACTCAGATATGGCAATATCAGAAATAATAAACTCGACACAGAAGACAGCATTCTCCTTTGAGGTGCTTCCACCACTCAAGGGAACAGGCACACAGAGCCTGTTCAAGACTATCGACACACTCAAGGAGTTTGCCCCCAAATACATAAACATCACAACTCACCGAAGTGAGTACGTATATACAGAACAGCCAGATGGCTCGTTCACACGCAACAGCGTACGCCGCCGCCCGGGAACCGTAGCTGTGGCAAGCGCTATCATGCAGAAGTACGACATTAAGGTCGTACCACATATCGTGGTGAGCGGCATGACAAAGGAAGAACTCGAATACAATCTTCTTGACCTCCAGTTCCTCGGCATACAGGACCTCCTCGTGCTCCGTGGCGACAAGGCAAAGGAAGACCCAAAGTTCATTCCTGTCAAGGATGGCTACTCACACGCAACAGAACTGTGTGAGCAGATTAACAAGTTCAACCAGGGCTTCTTCGTAGATGGCTCACCAATCAAGTCGCCATCCACGCCATTCTCCTACGGAGTGGCTTGCTATCCAGAGAAGCACGAAGAAGCGCCAAACCTCGACTTCGATATTCAGGTGCTCAAGCAGAAGCAGGACTTGGGAGCGGACTATGCCGTAACACAGATATTCTACGACAACGAGAAGTATTTCTCATTCGTAGAGAAGGCACGCAAGGCAGGCATAACCATTCCTATCATCCCGGGCATCAAGCCTATGGCTAAGTTGTCACAGTTCAACATACTGCCAAAGACCTTCCACCTCGACCTTCCAGACGCCCTCACCAAGGCAGTAGAGGCTTGCAAGACCGACGAGGAAGTAAAACAGGTCGGAATAGAATGGGGAGTGGCACAATGCAAAGAACTCATACAGCACGGAGTACCAAGCCTTCACTTCTATACCGTTTCTGCAGTTGACAGCATCCGTCAGATTGCGGAGCAGATATATTAAGGTTGGCCCCACCCCGACCTACACAGACCCACCCCCATCCCCTCCCTACATGGAGGGGAGTAGTTACCAAAGGATATAGACGGACGGGCAAATTTTTTGACTTCTCAACTCCACTTTTTAACTTTGACTTTTAACTCTTGCATTTAATGCAAGAATAACCATACAGCCACCTTGCCCCGGACGGCTGCCCCCTTTGGGGGTTAGGGGGCTTCAGACTCATGACTTTCGATGATATCATAGGACAGGAAGAAGCCAAGCAAAGGCTTCGCACAGAGATGGAACAGGGCAAGGTGCCACACGCACTTATGTTCAGTGGTCCCGAAGGATGCGGTGCCATGCCACTTGCCGTGGCTTATGCACAGATGCTGCTTGGCAATAATGTCATGGCAGAGAAACTGCAACATCCTGACCTCCACTTCGCCTTTCCTATATACAAGAAGAATTCAAAACCTACGTTTTGTGATGATTTCATCAAGGAATGGCGCGAACTCATCCTGCGTTCCCCATACTTCGGTATGCAGGAATGGATGGACGCATCAGGAGCAGAGAACCAGCAACTCGTCATCTACGTAGATGAGAGTGATGCCATATTCAAGAAGCTCAGTCTCAAGTCAAGTCAGGGAGGCTACAAGATACTTATCATGTGGTTGCCGGAGAAGATGCACGAAGCATGCGCTAACAAGCTCCTCAAACTACTTGAAGAGCCACCGGCACAGACAGTCTTCATCCTCGTGAGCGAACAGCAGGACAAGGTACTCCAGACCATCCGTTCACGTTGTCAAACTATTGAACTCAGGCGTCTCACCGTAGAAGAAGTGGAAGATGCACTCATCAACCGTCGTTCCATACTCCCTGCAGAGGCACACCGCATAGCACGCTCATGTGCGGGAAACATGGCAGCAGCCATACGTTCCATCACAGACAACTCAGAGAACCAGCTCTTCTTCGACCTTTTCGTTTTCCTCATGCGTATGTCCTACGTCCGCAAGGTGAAGGAGATGAAACAATGGAGCGATAAGATTGCAGGCCTCGGACGTGAACGACAAAAAGCGTTCCTCGAATACTGCCAGAAGATGATACGTGAGAACTTCATCTACAACTTCCAGCGTCACGATGAACTCAACTACATGAATGAGACCGAAGCCGACTTTGCTGTCAAATTCGCACCATTCATCAACGAGAACAATGTCATCGGCATCATGGACGAACTCTCCCTTGCCCAGCGTGACATCATGCAGAACACCAATCCAAAGATGGTCTTCTTCGACTTCGCCCTCAAGATGATTGTCCTCATCAAGAACCGCTAACACATTTTCCACAATCAATAAAACCTACTGACGCTCCGTCAACAAAAATCTGACGTAGCGTCAGTTTTTTATTGACGGAACGTGCCCCGATTTTTTCCATATACAATTCAATCCTCGATTGAACATGTACATCAATCGAGGATTGAATGTATATATCGATCGAGGATCGAATTAGTAGTACGAACGGGGTACTAATCATCAACCTATATTCGTGGCTTCTGAACGATACGGATGATAAGAGAAATAATGTAGATTATCAAGCCGTACATGAATGGAACAAGGACACACTTGAATCCAGAACACCATATAGCTATGTGAAGTTCTCCGACTATTTGTACATTTGAAAACATCTGCCATAATCCATAACAAGAATATTATTACAATGACTGATAAAAACATGGATTATTGTGCAATAATTCATGAGATAATATGGATAAAACGCTATATTTGCACCGTCAAACGTAACGTAAAGGGATTAAGATGCCACAACAAACAGAACGTCAATATATAGCCATAGACCTGAAGTCATTCTATGCTTCGGTGGAATGTGTGGAAAGGGGGCTTGACCCGCTTTCCACCAACCTCGTTGTGGCAGACAAGAGTCGTACGGATAAGACGATATGTCTTGCCGTCACTCCTTCGCTCAAGGCTCATGGCATAAGTGGAAGGGCACGTCTGTTTGAGGTGGTGCAACGTGTACAGCAGGTCAATATTCAGCGTTACCTTGCTTGTGGTGGTAAGTTTCAGGGAACATCATGTGACGACAAAGAACTGAAGAGTAATCCTAACCTGAAGCTTGACTACATTGTTGCTACTCCACGAATGTCGCATTATCTTGACATGAGTGCAGCCATTCATAAGGTTTACCTTAAATATATTGCTCCTGAGGATATGCACGTGTATAGTGTTGATGAGGTATTCATAGATGCCACAGCGTATTTGAAGTCGTATAAGATGACTGCACACGAACTTGCCATGACCATGATACGTGACGTGCTGAAGACAACAGGCATCACCGCTACGGCTGGAATAGGTACTAACCTGTATCTCTGTAAGGTTGCGATGGATATTGTTGCCAAGCACATCCCTGCTGACAAGGATGGTGTGCGCATAGCGGAGCTTGATGAGATGAGCTACCGCAAGACGTTGTGGAATCATTATCCGCTCACAAGTTTCTGGCGTGTCGGTTCAGGAACGGCATCACGTCTTGCATCGATTGGCATTGATACTATGGGCAAACTTGCAAGGATGTCTGAGAAAAACGAGGCAATACTCTATAAGATGTTTGGAGTGAATGCAGAACTACTCATCGATCATGCGTGGGGATGGGAGCCTTGCACGATTGAATACATAAAGGCATATAAGCCAACAACCAATTCGTACAGCAGTGGACAGGTTCTCACGTGTCCTTACAACTGGGATAAGGCACGTGTCGTGGTGCAGGAAATGGCGGGCGGCATGGCTCTCAAACTTGTGGATAAGCAGAAGGTGACCGACCAACTCATCCTTACTGTCGGCTACGATGTGGAGAGCTTGACAAATTCAGAGATAATGGCTAAATACCATGGTAAGCTAAGGTATGACCATTACGGCAGACAAGTTCCGACACATGCCAATGGAACATCCAACCTTGGATGCCATACGTCATCTTCACGACGGATAATCGATGCAACGATGGCACTCTACGACAAGATTGTCAATCCAGACTTGCTCATACGACGACTTAACATTTCTGTCAATCATGTCATTGATGAGTCGCAGCTGAGCAAAAAGAATGAACCTGTGCAACTCGACCTTTTCGTTGACTATAAGGAAGAACTAAAAGCTAAGGAAGAAGAGAAAAAACAGTTGGCAAAGGAGCGACGTATTCAGGAGGCACAGATTGCCATCAAGAAACGCTTTGGCAAGAACTCCATACTTAATGGTGTCAGCTTTGCCGAGGGTGCCACAGCCAAGGAACGTAATTCACAGATAGGAGGACATAAAGCATGAAAGAAGAAGACGATTATAGCGACATCATCAACTTGCCGCATCATGTTTCGACACGCCATCCACGCATGTCCATGATGATGCGTGCTGCCCAGTTCTCTGCCTTTGAGGCTCTCTCTGGTCACAGCGAACGTATTCACGAAGCCGAAGCAAATGATGATGAATTATCCACACTTGACAATGAATCATACGCATCCATGTCAGGGGACAGATAGTGAAATACATCATGATGCATTAATAATAAATAAACTTCTATAAGAATTCGTGGTTTGAAATCCTAAAGGTTTGTGGTTAAAAATATCTAAACAAAATATTGCAGAATCACAAGTTATAACTGTCAACTAAATTTGGTTATAACCAATTTCTTAACTGTTAAGGTTTTAAGGATTTCTGCCTTAAAGATTATGGAGAATATTAAGATTCAATTTCTCTGATGACTCCGTATAATTCCGTAAGCAAAGTGTGAAAGTTCTACGCTCCCGTGAGTTACGTGGAAGGACAATACTAAAAAAATAAGATGTCGCCTATGGCAAGAACTTAAAAACTCATAATCTTTGTTCTTGTTTTTATGAACGAAATGTTCTAACTTTGCGGCCGTAAATAATGTAAAGCTTAACAACTAAAAAGAAAAATGAATAAATCAATTGCATTCGCTTTCTGTTTTGTATTGTCTCTTGGCTTTGAGATGAAAGCTTCAAATATGACTCCTCTGGTGCCAGAGCAAAATGACTCTGTTGTTGTTTACGTTGACAAACAGCCCGTTTTTTCTAAAGGTGGTGATGAGGGACTCATGGAATATATACAAAATAATTTGGTGTATCCATCAAGAGCGCAGAGAAAGAATATTCATGGTAGGGTTCTTGTTTCCTTTGTTATAAAAGCAGACGGAACCGTGTCGGACATAAATGTTGATCGTAGTGTTCATCCTTTGTTGGATGCTGAGGCTGTCAAGTTGGTAAAGAAAATGCCAAAGTGGATTCCTGGAGAAAAGGATGGTAAAGCGGTAGATACAAAATACGTTTTACCTTTTACTTTCAGGTTGAATTAAAAGAATTTGAATTTAGATATTGGAATAAAGGCTGTAGTGGGTGTGTCCTATTGCAGCCTTTGTGTTTTATAACATATATTTATGTATTATTTATGCATAATGTACGCAAATTTGTATGTATATGCATAATTTTATGCAAAAATATGCACGTTGTATTGTGAATATTCGTAACTTTGCACTCGGAATTTGAATAAATATGCAACTATGACTGCAAGACAATCGAGACTTGACATAATAAAGGCAATAATTCAGGAGCAGGAGATAGGTAGTCAGGACGAACTGCTTGCCGTACTTGCAAGGAGAGGACTGACGCTTACGCAAGCAACCTTGTCGAGAGACCTCAAACTGTTGAGAGTGGTGAAGGGCAACAGTCTCAAGGGCAAGCCTGTGTATATGCTTCCAGACAATCCTTATTACCAGAGGGTGAGGGAGCATAGAGAGGTCGGTACTGCTGTGCAGAACGGTTTCATGAGGATAAGGTACACGGGCAACCTTGCTGTGATAAAGACACGTCCAGGTTATGCGAGCGGTCTTGCGTCTGACATAGATAATGCCAACTTTGAAGAAGTAATCGGAACGATTGCGGGCGACGATACCATCATGATGGCATTGGAAGAAGGATTTAACAAAGAAATATTAGAAGCTAATTTAAGGACAATAATTCCTGTATATCCAGGAAGCAGAATGTAAAATAAAAGATGACATACGAAGACGGAATAAATGTTATCGTTGCCGATGCAAGTCACGAGAAATACGTGGACTTGATTCTCGACACAATTCGCATAGCAGCAAAGAAGCGTGGAACGGGTATTGCCGAACGAACTCACGAGTATGTTGCTACTAAGATGAAGGAGGGCAAGGCTGTTCTTGCACTTGACCCTAATGAGCAGACAGAGCTTGGCGACAAGTTCGTCGGATTCAGTTACATTGAGACTTGGGGCAACAAGCAGTATGTGACTACTTCAGGTCTTATCGTTCATCCTGATTATCTTGGCAGGGGAATTGCCAAGCGCATCAAGGATCACACGTTCACCCTTGCTCGTGTACGCTGGCCACAGGCTAAGATATTCTCTCTCACAAGTGGTGATGCTGTGATGAAGATGAACACTTCATTGGGTTATGTTCCTGTAAGCTTCAACCAGTTGACTGATGATGACTCCTTCTGGCGTGGTTGCCAGGGATGTGTCAACTACCCAATTCTTGAGATGAAGCAGCGTAAGTTCTGTATCTGTACAGGTATGCTCTACGATCCAGAGAAGCACAAGGGCGAACCAACACCTGTGGAGATATTCCAAGAGGTGATGAAGGACATGGTGAAGAGGGGACACGTATAAAATGAAGAATGAAGAGTGAAGAATGAAGAATTTGATTGACTCCAATCTTCGTTTGCGTTCTTCAAGAGATAATTAAGGAATAAAAATAAAACACAATACTGAATGAATAATTGAATGGTGAAGGATATGTGCCGAATGGCGATTCTTCATTCTTCATTCAACATTCAACATTTATTAAAGTATGGCAGAAAAGAAGAAAGTTGTCGTTGCTTTCAGCGGCGGTCTTGATACTTCATACACAGTGATGTATCTTGCTAAGGAGAAGGGTTATGAGGTCTATGCAGCATGTGCTAATACAGGTGGTTTCTCACCAGAGCAGCTCAAGACTAATGAGGAAAACGCTTACAAGCTTGGTGCAACCAAGTATGTAACTCTCGACGTTACTCAGGAGTACTATGCAAAGTCACTCAAGTACATGGTGTTCGGTAATGTTCTTCGTAACAACTGTTATCCTATCTCTGTTAGTTCAGAGCGTATTTTCCAGGCTCTTGCCATCGCTCGCTATGCAAAGGAGATTGGTGCAAGTGCCATTGCTCACGGTTCAACAGGTGCAGGCAACGACCAGATTCGTTTCGACATGACATTCCTCGTTATGGCTCCGGGTGTTGAAATCATCACTCTTACTCGTGATGGCAACCTCAGTCGTCAGGAGGAGATTGACTATCTTAATGCCAACGGCTTTGCAGCTGACTTCACTAAGCTCAAGTATTCATATAATGTAGGAATCTGGGGAACATCCATCTGTGGTGGTGAGATTCTTGACTCTACACAGGGACTTCCAGAGACAGCATATCTCAAGCACGTTACTAAGCAGGGACCAGAAATCTTGAAGCTCGGTTTCGAGAAGGGTGAGCTTTGTTCTGTCAACGGCAAGAAGTACGATGATAAGATTAAAGCCATTCAGGCAGTAGAGGAGATTGGTGCTGCATACGGTATCGGTCGTGACTGTCACGTGGGCGACACTATCATCGGTATCAAGGGACGTGTAGGCTTTGAGGCTGCTGCCCCAATGCTTATCATCGGTGCTCACCGTTTCCTTGAGAAATACACACTCTCTAAGTGGCAGCAGTACTGGAAGGATCAGGTTGCCAACTGGTATGGTATGTTCCTCCACGAGTCACAGTACCTTGAGCCAGTCATGGCAGATATCGAGGCAATGCTTCTCAGTTCACAGCGTAACGTGACAGGTGAGGTAACACTCGAACTCCGTCCTCTCTGTTTCCAGACAGTAGGCGTAGATTCACCTAACGACCTTGTCAAGAACAAGCTCGGCGAGTATGGTGAGACTGCCAAGGCATGGTCATCAGAGGATGCTAAGGGCTTCATAAAGGTGACAAGTACAGCACTCCGTGCTTACTACCTCGCACATCCAGACGAGGAGCGCTAAACGCATAAAAATGCGTTTAGAGTTAAGAGTTAAAAATTAAAAGTTAAAAGTTGAGTGGTGGAGTTTTGAGTTTTTAGTTATTGCGGAAACGCGACACCCGTGAAAACTAAATAACTTAAAAACTTACAAACTCAAAAACTCAAAATAATGGTTAAAACTGGAATTTTAGGTGCTGCAGGCTACACAGGTGGAGAACTGATACGTCTCTTGCTCAATCATCCGGAGGTGGAGATTGCGTTTGCCAACTCTGAGTCGAATGCAGGCAATAAGGTATATGATGTTCATGAGGGACTCATTGGCGACACGGAGCTGGAGTTCACGAGTGAGATGCCTTTTGATAAGGTTGATGTCGTGTTCTTCTGTTTCGGACATGGCAAGAGTGAGGCGTTCCTCAAGGAACACACGATTCCGCAGAATGTGAAGATAATCGACCTTGCACAGGACTTCCGTATCAAGGGTGACCATGACTATGTGTATGGTCTTCCTGAGATTCATCGTGACGAGATAGCCAAGTGTCAGCATCTTGCCAATCCGGGTTGCTTTGCTACTTGTATTCAGGAGGGACTCCTTCCACTTGCTAAGGCAGGACTTCTCACTCACGACATAGCAGTCAATGCAATAACAGGTAGTACTGGAGCTGGTCAGAAGCCAGGAGCAACGACTCACTTCTCTTGGCGTAACAATAACTTCTCTGTGTATAAGTTGTTCAATCACCAGCATCTTCACGAGATATGTCAGACACTCAATGAGCTTCGCCCAGCGTCAGCTCCACGAGCTATAGACACACTCAACGAAGGATTTGAAGGTGACGGCATAACAGTCGATTTCATTCCTTACCGTGGTGACTTTGCCCGTGGTATCTTCTGTACAGAGGTTGTCACACTTGACGAGCCAAAGTCAGCAGAGGAGATTGCACAGCTGTACAAGGATTTCTTCAAGGATGCTGCCTTTACTCATTATTCTGACTCTGCCCTCGACCTCAAGCAGGTGGTGAATAACAACAAGGCACTCGTTCACACAGAGGTCTTCGGTCGCAAGGTTGTCGTGACAAGTATCATCGACAATCTCCTAAAGGGTGCAGTCGGTCAAGCGGTACAGAACATGAACATCATGTTCGGCTTGGACGAGAAGGCAGGACTGAACCTCAAGGCAAGCGCATTCTAACAACGCTGATGCGTTGTTAGAGTTAAAAGTTAAAAATTAAAAGTTAAAAGTTGAGTTGGTAAGTTCGTGAGTTTTTTAGTTGTTGTGAATAAGGTACAACAGTATGGTCGCAAAAACATAAAAACTTATAAACTTACAAACTTAAAAACTCAAAATATCATGGAACTATTTGACGTATATCCATTATTTGACATTGCAATCGAAAAAGGTAAGGGTTGCAAGGTTTGGGACGACAAGGGACAAGAGTATCTCGACCTCTATGGCGGTCATGCCGTCATATCTATTGGTCATGCTCACCCACACTATGTAGAGGCAATAAGCAAGCAGGTTGCAAAGCTCGGCTTCTATTCTAACTCAGTACAGAATCCGTTGCAGAAGGAACTTGCACACCGACTTGGCAAGGCGTGTGGCTATGATGACTACCAGTTCTTCCTCATCAACTCAGGTGCTGAGGCTAATGAGAATGCCCTCAAGCTTGCAAGTTTCTATAATGGCAGGACACGTATCCTTGCTGCACAAAAGGCATTTCACGGTCGTACATCCCTTGCTGTTGAGGCTACAAACAATCCAAAGATTGTGGCACCAATCAATGACAATAAGCACGTTACATTCCTTCCTCTCAACGACCTTCCTGCATGGGAGGAAGAGATAAAGAAGGACGATGTGTGTGCCGTTATCATTGAGTGCATACAGGGAGTAGGTGGTATCCGTTCAGTCAATGCACACTTCCTCCGTGGACTTCGTGACCTCTGTACCAAGCATGACACTGTTCTTATCTGTGACGAGATACAATGTGGTTACGGCCGTTCTGGTAAGTTCTTTGCACACCAGCACCTTGGTGTCAAGCCAGATATGATTACTGTAGCCAAGGGTATCGGCAACGGTTTCCCAATGGCAGGAGTGCTTATCTCACCTAAGTTCAAGCCAGTATATGGACAACTCGGTACAACATTCGGAGGTAATCACCTTGCTTGTGCTGCTGCTCTTGCCGTACTTGACGTAATAGAGAGCGAGCATCTCGTGGAGAATGCAGCCGAGGTAGGCGATTACATCATGGAGCGTCTCAAGTCAGAGCGTCTTCCACACGTAGTGGATGTACGTGGTAAGGGACTCATGATTGGTATTGAGCTTGATGTGCCATACAAGGAGATACGTACACGTCTCGTCAAGGAGCAGCATTGCTTTACTGGCTGTAGCGGAACAAACGTACTCCGTCTTCTTCCACCGCTCTGCATCACTAAGGCAGATGCTGACGACTTCATCACTCGCCTCAAGGCAGCATTGTAAACATTGAGAAAAATAGCATAGCTTAAACATACGATAATAATCTCATGGGCATCAAGGGCATTATTGCTTTTGGTGCCCAATTCCTTTTAGAATGTCATTTATTGACGTGGTTTTTGGTACTTGTTTGTAGAAAAATTGATGTAAATTAGGCTGATATGGGAATAATCGCTAATTTTACAGCAAAAAAACTATGTCAGAACTTGTAACATTAAAGGTCGCACGTGTTGATGACCTGTCGAAACGCTATGTCGTTAAGTATGAGGATAAGCTTTACAGAGTACAGATGATGCCCGAACAGCTGGGCAAGGGTAATCCTGGCGAAATCGTCTGTCGTGTACAGAAAGGTAAAAATTACAATGTAATAACTCAAGACATCGAAACGCTCATGAGGCGGCACTATAAGGAGGGTGACGAGGTCGTCTATACCATTGAAAAGATTACGATGTCTTACTATTACCTAAAAGACAGTCTTGGATATCATACTTATCTTGAACGCAAATTCCAAATAAACCCAATCATTACTCCACAACTGAAATGTAGGATTACTTCCATAGGTAGTAAACGAGTCAATGTGGAACTTGTCGAAAGGATTAGTGTCGAACAGAGTCAGTTTACCATTGGTGCTGAATATGTGGAAAGTCTTTTTGTTGAGATACCAGACAATGCAAAATCTATAACCCATCTGCTTCTTTCGGACAATGGAATGGACTCCTTCGATTCGGAGTGCCATAAGTGGATTCAAGGTATTGCCTCAGAACGCAATACGACAAAGGATGAGTTTGAACATATCAGACAGGTGTGTCTCAATGTGCTTGAGACTTCCGAACTCCTGCGACGTTGTACTGCCAAGGAAAGAACCGTACTTGAGGGACGTTTCACCATTCTCATCGAGCAGCTTGGATATTATCTTCTTGCTTTGGCTTCGGTCGAAGAGGGTAAGGATGAGGAGACCATCGGGGGACTGTTGACAAGACTTCAGAACACGGGTTACCTTTATCACCCAAGGAAGATGTTCTATGTTATGATGTGTATCTTCCTTATCAGGACAAGGGAGGACGAGAACTCCGCATTCCTCGGTTCGTTTATGCCGAAAGTGTTTGATACTTTACGAAGCAACGATATTGACAATTGGAAACGTAAGCCTTTCAAGGTAATTTGGATAAAGCTGCTCGAACTCTATATCACCACCATGAGTAAGAATCAGGAAACGCTGCTCACTGACCGTGAGGCTCTCCGCAATATGCTTCAGGCACTTGCTCTTCAGTTTAATCTTATGGACGATAGTGACGAAGAGCTTGTTGATTCCGAACTCAACCTTTCACTACTATATCGTTACTGTTCAAGGATTGGTGTGCTTGAGCCTTTGCGCCTTCTCGACATGGCTTACAATACTCTTATCGGTGCTATCCACGAGAAGCCGAAGATGATTAACTATACGAGCGACCCTGACCGTATGGCTAATGTTGTGTCTAACCTTGTCAATGAGTTTGAACCCGATAATATTTCCTTGATGCGATATGAGGGTGAGGTAGCCGACATACTTGTAGGCAATGAACTTGTGAGGATTGTTCCTAAGGGGTATTCGGATGAAGACTGCTATGACAATCTTCCAGAGTACCTTAATCTCTGGAACAATATTCAGATTTCCGTTCCTTACAAGGCATTGCCTATTGCTCAGGCAAAGCGTCAGGCATTGCCACCTTACAAACAGTTGTGGAACGATATCTACCTGCATCTGCTTACTCCATCCAAGGTTGAGAAGTCATCATCCATCGATACGTTGATGATGGACGAGCAGGTAAGCATCATCATTACTGGACAGACTTCTGCCGAGACTCCTACATTTGAGTGTATGGTGGTAGATTCTAAATATTTCGGTGCTAAGGGTACGATTCGTATGGCAGATATGGTTGGTTATGCAACGCCTACCGTGGGACTGTTCTCGTTTGAGAAGGGTGGTCATCCTTACAAGCTGGAGGCTTACGTCACAGCCATAAATCCGGACGGTACTTACCGCTTTGAGATGACGGACAATATCAATGATTTCAGTGAAGACTATCGTAGACGAAAAATCAATTATACTGATACCTTCCGTTGTGTTGTTACGGCTGGTACAACACTCACTCCAGGATTCTATGCGGTATCGGAACATGGATTGTCCGTGTCTGTTATTTATGACAAGGATACTAAGCATATACCAATGTCTAAGGGTACAGTCATTGAGGTAACAGAAGCAGAGGGAAGCCGACCTGGATTCATGACGGCACGTTTCGTGGGTATTGCTCCAGATAATAATATTACGCTTGCTGATGCCTTTGGTAATCTTATGCGCCTGTATTCTGGCGATGATGTTTTTGTAGAGAAGGAGGAAAGCAAAGATGAGTCAGTCCCTGTTGATACTATCGAGACGGCTAAGGTAAGGGAGATAATGCACATCATCGACAATGTCGCTTCGCTTGAGAATGACTATATCAAGGCTTACAACTATCTTTGCTATTGCAAGCTCATAGCCCACATACTCGGTGACGTGAAACAGGAGAGCTACTATGGTAGTAAGACATCGCTCATAGAACTTCTCTATGAGTTTGACGTTAATAACCACCTCTCCGAGGAACAGATCGCGGGATTTGAGATGAAGAATGCTGAGTTCTTCAGTTCACACTCTTCGCTCTATCAACAGTTCCGCAAATTGCAGATGGTCAGCTTCCTTGGCAACAGCGAGCACGACAAAGAACTTGCTCAGGTGGCTCTGAGTCAGTCTGCACCAGACCTTGCACAACTTGCTCAGCTTGTCCTCTCGTACAACTTCATGCTCAACACGCAGATGATGAGTCAGGCGAGCGATGTACATGAGCATATAAAGGAACTGCTCCAGCTCCAGCGTCGTGAGAACCCTAAGAAGAACTACGGAATGGAGACCTTCACCAAGGAGTTTAAGTCATCCATCGTTTGTCCTCCAGATAGTACTACACCTGACCTTCCACGTCAGACACATAAGATTCTCGAGGAGATATGTGCATTCCTCAATGCTGAGGGTGGAACGCTCTATATCGGTGTGGATGATAAGACACACCTTGAGAAAGGTATAGAGGATGACTTGCGTCATCCGCAGTTTGATGGTAGTCGTGACAAGTTCGATTTGTATGTGCGTAACAAGATAAACCAGAAACTGGGCGAACTTGCTGACCACTGCATCCATTCGCATTTTGATGATGAGGCTCACAAGGCAGTATATGTCATTGAGATTGCTCCATGTCCTAAACCGGTAAGTCTTGACGATGTGTTCTACGAGCGTAGAGGTACATCATCACGTCATGTGTCCGAAGACTATCTTCCAACTTTCATTGCCAATCGTATGAAAGAGGTGGCATCGCTTGATACTCAGCGCATCAACCAGCTTATTGACGAGTCACGTGCCACTACATCTGTGGAGGAGGAAGAACAGCAAGAACAGAATATCTCTGCTCCATACGAGTATTCTACCGACTTTGAGGAAATCAAGACAAGTCAGGCTCGCCTACGCCGTCATCTTGATGATGACATTTCAGAGAAT
This sequence comes from Bacteroidaceae bacterium, assembly GCA_017540585.1. Lineage (GTDB taxonomy): Bacteria > Bacteroidota > Bacteroidia > Bacteroidales > Bacteroidaceae > Minthosoma. Next base: position 15,488 of record JAFYAT010000033.1, read on the forward strand.
GAGTTATCTACGTTCGTCAACATATTTGAGGACAACACTTATAGTATTACTGACCAGAAGTTGTCCGACTGTCTTTCCATCGGCATCTATGACGAGGAACAGACTGGCTATCTTGTTGTGGTGTATGCTACGGGCGAGATGTCTAAGATACCTATCGAGGAACTGCTTGATAGGGAACTATGGATTCCGAACAGCATCAACAATAAGTCTCGTATCGTGTTTGTGAGTCCTGCTATGCCTGATGATATCCTCAGTATTCTCTATCACTCAAAGAACAACGATTACTATCGTTTCTTCACAGTTGATAACATCGAACGAGGTACGTTCAATACGAGCAGTCGTCCGTTCTATACAGACGGTCCTATTGACGAGATACTTGAGTGTGAGGTTGGACATTTCGACAAGGTTTCACAGTTCAAGAACTTCCTTGATATCGATAACGACAAGCCTGGTGCTGACAGCAAGAAGACAGACGGCAAGCGTGCAAGTTCTGCGCTACGTGAGTTGCTGGGACAGTAATATAGTGTCAGATGTAATCATGTATGCGGATAAACGAGGTAAATAATGCAGATAGTGCACCTCGTTTATCCGCTTTATTGTTTTCTGTTAAGCTGAAGGTTTTATATTTGTATTCAGCTTTTCATTATTCTCTTTTATTACTGTCCGCTAAAAAATCTGCTTTAAAGATGACAAAACGATGACAATGGCCTGTTGCTGCAAAGAAAGTAAAATGTCCTTGAAAGCAGCATTCTGTCACAACAAAGTGAACACGTAAGTGTCATTACGTCAAAAA
>JAFYAT010000034.1 GCA_017540585.1 Bacteroidaceae bacterium
ACGGTTGTAGTTTTGCACAAAGGTGCATATTAAAAAAACAGTCAAGAAACAGAACAAAAACAAGAAAAAACATGTTTTTTTTGATTTTATTTGGTTTTTACCATGTTTTTTTAACTGGCTGCACTGCGGCAAAAAACAACATACAGTTTCAACCGTACAGGTCGCATTTTTTTGCACGAATTATCATGTAATTGACCACGAATAATCATAAATTTTTTTTTGATAATTTATGGCAAATTCGTGGTAATTCGTGTTTCCAAAAAATAACCCTCTCAGGGGACTCTGTGTTCTCTGTATCCTCTGAGTTCTCTGTGTTTTAGCGAACAGAGTAAAATATATTTTTCACTTTTCACTATTCACTTTTCACTTCGCCCCTCGGGGGCTTTACTCTTCTTCTACCTTGAGGATTCCGCGTACCTTTTCGCCCACTTTGAGACCGGACTTAATCTCGATGTTGATACCGTCGCTGAGACCAGTCTTGACCTGTCGGCGTGTGAACTTCTGTACAGGTACGGAGTCGGTGAGGATGTAAGCAAAGATGGAGTCGCCACTGAACTCGAGGGCTGCCTCTGGGATGCTGACGGCCTTCTTCACCTTGTCGAGAACAATGGATGCGTTGGCTCCATATCCTGAACGGAGGGTACTCTTCTCAGGAACCTTGAATGATGCCTTTATCTCAAACTGGTTTGCACCGTTTGACTCAACAGCTTTTGGTGAGATGTATTCCAACTGACCGTTAATCTTAAGGTCCTGTATTGCTCCCACTGTAATGGTCACAGGCATTCCCTCAACGATGCGTCCCACCTCTGTCTCGTCGATGTTACCACGGAAGATGAGCTTGGTCATGTCAGCTACGGTAGCGATAGTCGTACCGTCATTGAATGAGTTACTGAGGATAACGGAGTTACCCACCTTGACAGGTACGTTGAGGATAAGTCCGTCAACAGTGGAACGGATGAGGGTTGTACTCATCTGTGCGTTGGAGAGTGACACACCCTCGCGTACGATGTTGAGGGCGTCCTTGGCAGTCGCCATCTCTGCCTTTGACTCCTTGAGTGCATTGCTTGCCTTCTCATAGTCCTCGGCTGATATGACCTTCTCCTTGTAGAGACGTTCGATACGGTCAAAGTCGGTCTGTGCCTGCTTGAGTTTTATCTCTGCAAGACGGACACGGTTCTCTGCACTACTGAGGCTACCCATGTCTGGGATGACCTTGATCTTGGCAATGACCTCGTCCTTCTTGACTGTCTGTCCTGCTTCCTTGTACAGCTCGGCAATGATACCTGATATCTGTGGTTTGATGTTTACTTCGTCACGAGGTTCAATCTTACCTGTGACGATGGTTGATTTCTCGATGTCCTTGAGTGACACAGTACAGATCTCGTACTCGTCAATCTTAGGTTGTGACTTCTGGTAGAGGAACACGAATGTTCCGATGAATATGAGTGCAACGATTGCGATGCATACCCATTTGAATACTTTCTTCATATTGTGGAGTTTTTGAGTTCGTAAGTTTTTAAGTTTTTTGGTTTTTGAGTTTTTGAGTTCTCGCGGAAGAGATTTCCAACACAGAGAACACTGAGGGCACAGAGTTGTTCAAACCATTTTTTTTGCACGAATTATCATGTAATTGACCACGAATGATCATGAATGTTTTTTACAATTTAATTATCACAAATAGATTTCGATGTCGAAATCATAATTAATGATAATTGGCTACGCCTAACTATAGTTTAGTGTTGAAATTCATGACAATTTATGGCAAATTCGTGGTAATTCGTGTTTTCAAAAATAACCCTCTCTGAGGTCTCTGTGCCCTCTGTGTTTAGAAGCAACCAGCGAACAGAGTAAAATATATTTTTCACTTTTCACTCTTCACTTTTCACTCCCATCGGGGGGGGCTATTCTTCCCTCATTGCATCTACTGGCTTGATGTTCATTGCCCTTAGTGCTGGAGCAAGTCCTGCCGCAACGCCTAAGAGGGTGAGGAGCGATGCCGCTCCAATGGCAAGATTGAAGTCTATCTGGAAGTGGGCTTCAAGTGTCGGGTCGGATAGTGCTGCCTCCATCACCTGAAGTATCAGTACTGCCAACACTATGCCACTCATGCCAGCGAGGAGTGTGAGTACGATGCTCTCCGTGAGAATCATGCTGAGGATATTCCTTGGAGTAGCACCTATGGCACGACGGATACCTATCTCTGTGGTGCGTTCCTTGACTGTGACAATCATGATGTTGCTCACACCTATCGCACCAGAAAAGAGGGTGCCAAGTCCAATCATCCATACGAGGATGCTGATACCCGTGAAGAGGTTGTCAATCATGCTGTAGATAGCTTCCGTGTTTATCTTCATGAGTGCCTGAGTGTCGTCGGGCGAAATGTCGTGCACCCTTTTGAGATATTGTTCCACCTTGTACTGCACGTCCGACATCTTGTGGTTGCTCTTGGCTGTGAGACACAGAATATCGACGTTGTCACCCTTGTTGTAGAGGTTCTGCATCGTGGTGTATGGAAGGTGAACCGTTGATTCTGGGCTTGAACCGACGTTGATGCCACCCTTCTTGCCACTCACACCCACTATCTGATAGTAGATGTTGTTAACGTCGATGAACTTGCCACAAGGATTTTCTCCATTAGGGAAAAGCTCGTTCATTATCTTCGTTCCTATGACACAGACCTTGCGTGACTGAAGCACGTCAACATCATTCAGTGCCCTTCCCTTTATGATTCGTGGGTTGTCCACCACGGCGTAGTCGGTGTATTCACCTATGAGTCCCACACGGCTTGACTTGTTGTTATACTTTGCAGATGCTCCCCAGTAACGGACGGTAGGCGTGGCGATGTCAATCTCAGGTATGTTGTTCTTGAGTGAGGCGGCATCCTGCAGTTTTATGTTCCAGTAACGTCCCTTACTGAATCCGTGGTAAGCCACCGTCGTCTGGTTTGAAATCATGAAGCCTGAGTTGGACGCCGAACCTGCGAAGTTGCTGCTCAGCATGGTCTCAAGTCCCTTGCCACCTCCCATAAGGAGTATGAGCATGAACACGCCCCAGAATATTCCAAATGCAGTAAGGAATGTGCGTGCCTTATTGCGTGTCAGCGAGTCGAATATCTCTTCCCACTGATCTGAGTCCAGTAGTCTTATCATCCTCTTAATGCATCTATTGGTTTAACCTTGACAGCTTTGCGTGCAGGGAAGAATCCTGCAAGCGCACCTGCTATTATTATGATCACGGTTGCGCTGACACACGTGGAGATGTCAACGGTTGGGTTGACAAACACACGTTGCTGCATGAAGCCTACATCGACGGTAGTGTTACCCACCGTGGCATCCATCCATTCGCAGAAGAGGACACCTATCGTCATGCCAATGTAACCAAACACAGCCGTGATGATTATACTCTCAAGCATGACCATGCTGATGATGTTCCATGGGCGTGCTCCTATGGCACGACGTATGCCGAACTCACGTATGCGTTCCTTAACGGATATGAGCATGATGTTGCTCACACCCACTATTCCGCTGATGAGGGTGAGGAGACCGAGAATCCAGAATGCATTGTGCAGAATGTTCTCCGCCATTTGCATCTGTATGTTGTCGCGTGCCTGATTCCATACCCACAAGGCACTCTTGTCCTCTGGGTTGAAGCTGTGGATGCGACTGCTCACACGAGTGTATTCGTCGATGAAGGTCTCCATAGCCTCCTCCGTAGGGATGTTCTTTATCCTCATGGTCAACTCATCGATGAACTCGCCTTTCTGGTAGATGGTGCTGATGGTGGAGTACGGCGCATAGATGGTGTTGCTGTTGCGCATTTCGTCTGCCTTGTAGATTCCTATCACCTTGTAGCACACGTTGCCTATGTTGATAATCGAGTTTATCGGCTCTTCATTTTTCCTGTACAGGTCGGCTTGCTGGCGGTCGCTGATGACAATCACCTTGCGTTCGTCGGCAATATCGATGTTGTTGATGAAGCGTCCTTTGGTTATCTTGATTGCACCTGTGATGCGGTAGTCGGGCATTACGCCAGAGATGGTACCGCTGGAGTACTTACCATCGCGTGAAGCCATTCCTCCGCTCACCTCGGCTACAGGCATGATGTCGCTTACCTTGTGAGGAAATGCGCTCTTGACCATATCTACGTCACGCCTGTCGAGTCTGATTTCCCTGCCTTCCTTGATACCTTCGTATGGCATGGTGGTACGACCTCCATACACGTTGATGGCATCAAAGGCAAAGTTGCCCATGCTCTCCTCAAAGGTGTTGATGATTCCGTTGCCCGCTCCCTGAAGCACGATGAGCAGGAACAAGCCACTTGCCACGGCAAATCCCGTAGCAATGGTCCTCATCTTGCTCTGCATCAGCGAGTGGTATATTTCTTGTAATGTATCAAACATATTGGGTGTTTTTTTGCCCCCTAACCCCCAACTTAGCAAAGCGGTCTCACTGACCGAAGGAAAGTAACGGGGCAGCCGTTCGGATTATTTACAATTAATGATAATATGCATTGCTCTGAATAGCTTCCCCCTTGGGGGAACAGGGGGGCTATTTTGTCTTTCCGTTCTCTTGATATTCGCTCTTACCAGTGAATACCTGACCATCGATGATGTTGATGATGCGGTCGGCACGTTTACCAACGTCAAGTTCGTGGGTAACGACGATGATGGTCATGCCCTGACGATGGAGTTCGTCGAGAAGGTCGAGAACTTCGATGGTCGTCTTACTGTCGAGTGCTCCTGTCGGTTCGTCGGCAAGGATAATCTTTGGCTGGGTTATGAGTGCTCGTGCTATGGCAACACGCTGTTTCTGTCCTCCTGACAACTCATTAGGATAGTGGTGTGCCCAGTCCTTGAGTCCCACCTTGTCGAGGTATTCCAAGGCAAGGGCGTTGCGCTTGCGACGACTGACACCTTGATAGAAAAGTGGGAGAGCCACGTTCTCTACGGCATCCTTGAACGAGATAAGGTTGAAGGACTGGAAGATGAATCCGATGAGTCGGTTGCGGTAGTCGGCAGCCTTTGTCTCGCTAAGGTTCTTGATGAGTGTGTCAGCAAGGATATACTCGCCTTCGTCATAGTTGTCGAGGATTCCGAGGATGTTTAGCAGAGTTGACTTTCCTGAGCCTGAAGCTCCCATGATGGCAACGAATTCACCCTTCTTGATGTCGAGGTCGATACCCTTGAGCACATGAAGCGGCGTGCCGTTGTTGTAAGTCTTGTTTATATTTCTCAGATGAATCATGTTAGTTTATATATCTTGTTTTATTTCTGTTGAGTTTGTAAGTTATTAAGTTTTTTGGTTTGTAAGTTTTTAAGTTCTCGCGGAAGTGATTTTCAACACAGAGGACACTGAGGGCACAGAGTTGTTCAAACCATTTTTTTTGCACGAATTATCATGTAATTGACCACGAATAATCATAAATGTTTTTTTGATAATTTATGGCAAATTAATGGTAATTCGTGTTAAAGTATTCTCTGAGGTCTCTGTGCCCTCTGTGTTGAAAAGAACCAGCGAACAGAGTAAAATATATTTTTCACTCTTCACTTTTCACTTATCACTCCGCCCTTTAGGGGAATTGAATTCGAGCACGAAGGTGGTAGGCCAACCATTTGTGCCTGCTGCCAAGAGGTTTATCGTGCCTCCTGACATTTGCATTATCTTGCGGCAGAGAGAAAGACCGATACCACTACCAGTCTTCTTGGTCGTAAAGAAAGGAACGAAGATGTCGGCTGCCACAAGTGGAGGAATGACTGCGCCATTGTTCGAAATGGCTATTCGTAGAGGAGTGCCAGGGTAGTGGTATGCAAATACCTGTATGGTACGTTCTCTGTGCTTTGCCACAGGATGTTCTGGTATCTTGTTGAAACTCTCGACGGCATTCTTGATGATATTGATAATCACCTGTCTTATCAGAGTCTTGTCGGCATGGACGGTATCGTCTTCAAGGTCGTACTTGACGTACAATGTCACGTCCTCAGGAACAAGACCGAGGTTCTGGATTCCGTCCATCATCTCACGCAGGGAGAAGTCCTCGGGTTGCGGCTTCTGGAGCGTGGTGTATTTACGGTAACTATCGACAAACTCCATGAGTCCTGTCGAAGTGTCGTGTATGGCTTTTATTCCATTGTAGATAGGTGACTCCTGCACGTCCTTGCGGCGCAGGAACACACTGCTTAGCGATGTTATTGGCGCAATAGAGTTCATAATCTCGTGGGTGAGTATGCGTGTGAGCTTTTCCCATGAGTGAACCTCTATGTTCTGGCGTTCAGACGAAAGCCTGTCAACAAGCGAGTTGAGTGCCTCCATCAGCGCCTTGTCTCCCGATGAGCATCCCTTGGTGGAAAGGCGGAAAGAATAGTCCTTGTTGTCAAGTGCCTCCAACAGCATCTTGCATGACCTCTTCAGCCTTTTCTCATGCTGGATATGTTTCCACAGCAGGAAGACAATCACCAATGACAATACTATTACAATGGTTTGTGTCATTTCTTTTTCATTTTGTTGTATAACGTCTGTCGGGAGATTCCGAGCATTTCGGCTGCGGAAGTGAGATTGCCGTGACACTTGTCGATGGCCTTCTGCATGTGTTCCTCGGTTACTTCCTCAAGAGTCTTCATCTTGCGTTCCTTCTCCATGATTGCCCTGAGCTTGTCAAGAAGAATATCGTTGTCCCAAGGCTTAGTCACGAAGTCGGCAGCACCCATCTTGAGTCCTCTGACGGCAATGTCGATGTCGCCGTATGCCGTAAAGAGTACGACAGGAATATCTGGATGCACCTTCTTGATCTGTTCAAGCCAGAAGAGTCCTTCGGAACCTGTGTTCACACCAAGATGGAAATTCATGTCGAGGAGAATCATGTTTATCTCCTGTTGCATTAGAACTTGGAGTGACGTCTCAGGCGATTCCAAAGTCACCACCTTGTCAAAGACTTCAGTGAGAAGGTATTCCAGCGATGTCAGTATCTCTTTCTTGTCGTCGATAACTAATATTGTGCTCATTGGGATTGTTATTTATTTTGTGATACAAAGAAACAAATTTATTCTCTTAGCTACAAAGCAAAAAAGTATTAAATTTTGCTTTTTGCTTAATTTTTGACAAAAATTGTAAAAATATTTTACACCATCGGAGACAATACATGTCTCATTCTTTCTTTTTGACTCTTTTATCTGTCGTGCCTTTTCTCCTTTTCAGGAGTCCGTACTTAGTCAGTAGTTCGTCAGTACTTAGTCAATACTTCAGCTTGCATTCTTCATTCTTCAGAAAGCAAGAGTTATACTCCCGTTTTTGACGAACCATGTAACCCAGTCCCCTCCCTATAGGGAGGGGACTGGGTGGGTCCTGGTCTTTTTATATCCCTCTTGTCACACTAAACAACCATGCTTTGTGTTCCTCGTCAAGACGTGGGGCAAGTCGGTCGTAAACTGTCTGTTGGTAAGCGTTGAACCATGCCTTTTCCTCCTCCGTCAGCATTTCTGTGAGGATTGGACTTGTGAGGATTGGACACAGTGTGAGGTGCTCAAAAGTGTAGTAAGGACCATACGTAATACCGCTTGCCTCAGATGATTCGTGTGTAAGTGCACCACGGTTCTTACACTTGCCATTCTCGCCTGTGAAGTCGGCGTTTACCACAAGCATCGTGTCCTCATGGCGTACTCCGTGACTTCCTTCAATGTATATTCCCGGCTCGTCCGTGATAATCATTCCTGGCAGCAATGGAGTAGGACGCCACTGCATACGGAACTGGTGAAGGTCTATTGCCTCATGTACGGACATAAACTGACCTACGCCATGACCTGTGCCATGGAGATAGTTGATGCCGTATTTCCACATCGGAGCACGTGCGAGAGCGTCAAGCTGAGTACCGTTCGTGCCCTTTGGGAAGACTGCGCTTCCGAGGTTAATCCATCCACGGAGTACAAGCGTGTAGTCACGTTTCATCTCCCATGTGAGAGGTCCGAGCGGAATGGTACGTGTAATATCTGTGGTACCGTCAAGGAACTGTGCTCCTGAGTCGATGAGCAGGAGTCCTTCGGGCTTGACAGGAATGTCAGTCTCTGGTGTTGGGTCATAATGAACGATTGCGCCATGATGAGCGTAACCCATTATACTCTCAAAACTAATGCCCTTGAAGTCTGGCTGTTCTGCACGGAAAGCCTCCAGTTTTGCTGCAAGTGAAAGCTCCGTCTGTCCGCCCTTAGGCACGTTCTCAAGCGTCCACTTAATCCATTTGACCATAGCCACGCCATCTTTCTCCATGGCGTTGCGATAGCCATTTATCTCCGTCTCATTCTTGAAGATAAGCATTTCGCCAATAGGAGACTTTCCTGCTAACGGCTTACGCATGGCTCTGCGTGCGCTATGGTTGGTCTTGTCTGCCTGATAAAGGACAGGGCATTCATACCTGCCAAGTTCGGCAAACACGTTGTCGTATGGTTTTGTTCCTACTCCATTGTCCTTGAGGTAGTCGGTTACCTCAGGAGTAAGCTTATTGTTATTTATGAATAATGTGGCTTCTTCGGGTGAAATGATAAGGTAAGACACGAAGAAAGGTGTGTAGAGAATATCATCTGCACGAAGGTTGAGTGTCCAAGCTATTTCCTCAAGCGAGCTGACAAGTATGGTCTTTCCGCCAAGTTTCTGACGTATGCGTTCAAGTTTGCTCTTAGCACTTTCGCCAGCATATTTCATATCATGAATGAACACCTTACTGTCTGGTACGGATGGACGGTTTGTCCAAATCTCGTTGAATGGGTCGGTCACGGACTTCAAACATAATCCATAACCTTCCAACTCTGCTTTCAAGACATCGTATTCGGATACGGTAAACACCTCACCATCCACGCCTACCTTGTCGCCAGATGCAAGAATGCTGCCGAGCCATTCGGAGATAGTTGGCGTACCTTCAATCTTTTCCTTCTGAAGGATGATTCCAGTATCGTCAAGTTGCTCCTTTGCTTGTATGAAATAGCGAGAGTCCGTCCATAGTGCCGCCTTGTCAAGTGTCACCACAGCCGTTCCTGCACTACCTGTGAAGCCTGTGAGCCATCGTCTTGACTTCCATCGCTCAGGCACGTATTCGCCTGAGTGAGGGTCGGTACTTGGAACTATGAATGCGCTTATCCCCTCCCTCTTCATGAAGGAGCGGAGATTTAACAATCGGTATGTTGTCTTATTCATGATCTTTTTCTTGTCGTTTTTGCGTGGTGATTATTTCATTTCCTTTGCAACGGCAGAGGAAGCGTCGAGTTTCCTGCTGAATGCGTAGATGATGACAAAGCTCACCAAAGGAATGATGAATGGAATGACATATGAACCTGTCACGTCTGCAAGGTAAGCCATCACGAGGAATCCGCATCCGCCGACAGGCGTCATCATGAGGACGGATGATGCCGACTTGGTAAGGTTGCCAAGACCGCGAAGCGAAAGGGCAAAGATGGTTGGGAACATAATTGCCTCAAAGAAATAGTTGCCCATCAGGAAGACGATAGGAAGATGACGTGTCCATGATGTCTGTTCTCCATTTTCTGCAACCGAAGTGAGAATGAGCAACAACATACAACTCACACTTCCTGTAGCGCACCACTTGAGGAATCTTTCGGCAGGAACGCTTTTCATTATCCAACTGCCGAGGAATCGTCCACCCATGAAGATGAAGAGGGAGAACGAGAGAGTGTATGAAGCTCCGTTTGCATCAAGCAATCCAATGCCAGTGGCGAAGTTTACGAAATAGCTGTTGATGCTTATCTCGCCCACCTCGTAGGCAAGGAGTGCGATAAGTCCGAACAAGAAAGTCTTGTTCTTGAATAGTCTCTTGAGTTTGTCTATGCCAGTCTCGTCATCGTCCTCCACATTTGTGTTCTCCTCTTCGTGCGTAATGTCTGGGAGTTCGCTGAAAAGGAAGATGATTGCCACGATGACTACGATTGCACCCATGATGGTGTAAGGCAAGGCAACGTCGGCTGATGTGTCGCTGAAGAGGAACACACCTATGATGAATGGTGCAAGGCTGCTGCCAAGACCGTTGAATGACTGTGAAAGGTTTAGTCGTGATGTTGCTGTTTCCTGCGGACCGAGCTCTGTAACATAAGGATTGGCAGATGTTTCGAGGAAAGCCAATCCACACGCTATGATGAACAGGCAGGCGAGGAATGCTCCGAGTGTACCTGTATAGGCTCCTGGGATAAAGAGGAATGAGCCTAAGGCAAAGAGTCCGAGTCCAAACACCACACCATAGCGATAGCCAAAGCGGTTGATGAACAATCCTGCTGGTATTGCCATGATGAAATATCCGAGGTATGTGACTACCTGAATAAGTGCGGATTCTGTTATACTGATGTCGAGAGAATCCTGAAAGTGCTTGTTGAGCACGTCAAGTATTGCTCGTGCAAATCCCCACATAAAGAAGAGTGAGGTGATGAGCACGAAAGGTATTATGTATTTCTTGTCGGTTATTGATTTGTTATTGTCCATTTGTTCGTTGTTCTATCTTGGTTTTTATATTTCTTTAGAGGTCCTGAATATTCTGTTAAGATTATCCAGAGCCTCTATATGATGACTATTGCTGTCCTTCCTGCATCTGCTTTTCCCTTTCCTTTGCTTCACGCTTTGCCTTCTTGCGAAGGTTGTTGCGTGCTGTGATTGACAACTTCTTCTTCGGACCGTCTTCGTCTATGATGTTTCGGCTGTTCCTTGATACGAGGACAAGTCGCTCGCGAGGACGGAACTTCTCTGGTGCGCCACGCTTGGTAATGATGGCGTTACTCATGTCGAGTTTGCTGAGGTCGAAGTCTGTCTCTGAGTCATACTTTGAAGGGTCGGATGATGCGAGGTCAATCTCTGGTATGACAGGTATGGCTGTCTGATAGGTGTTGAAGATAAGACTTCTAACATCAAGATTTCGACACACGTCATTACCGTCGTATGTACCTAAGGCAGGTTCACTCTCGTTGCCAAAACGGTCAACGGCAGTTACTGCAAAGTATTTCTTTGTAGCTGAGATGTTTTCAATATTGAATGCACGTGACATGACACGTGAGCACAGCAGATTCTCTGCCTTGCGGGTGTCAACAGGGAACTTGTCCGAACCGTAGATGTTGTACGTCACGTAGTTGTGTGATGAAGTAGGAATGACCACGGATGATGGACAGTAATCTGTCGAAGCATCCCAGCTGAGTCGGCTTGCTGTGAAGTGCATGTTCTGAGGCTTTGAAGGAGCAATGGTGTCACCCTCCCACGTCATCCTCGTTGTGAGTGATGGGTACATGAACAATTCCTCGTAGCAACAGTTGAAGAGTCCTCCACAGTCACGTGTGAGGAAGTCGCTACGGTAGAGTGCCACTCCTCCCATCTCCCTGTTTCTTGCAGCAAACATTTCTGCACGGACATCGTTAATGTCCCAAGGATTATTGTTTGACTCCCTTGGATCGAGGAAATAGATTCCAAGTCCTGGACATACAGGTCTCTTGCTTGAGTTCTCTGCCCAGTCGTACATGCTGCGGTAGAAATTCTCACCCTTCCAGTACATCATAGGGAAAATCATATCTTGAATACCTTCCTTGAGCCATGCTACAGGATTCTGGAATCCTCCGTCCATACAGTTCCATCCTGGTGTAGGGTTGCTCTTGAGGTTGCGGTAACGACCGATAGGACTACTACTGAGCTTCACCCAAGGCTTTACGGCTTTAACCTTATTGTGGACGGCACGCACGATGCGTGTTATGTTATCACGTCTCCAAGCCGAAGTGCTCTTTGTCGTTTCTCCCTTGAGGTCGTCGTCAGAGAACTTGTAGAGACTCTCAGGATAACGGATGTAGTCAAGACTTATTCCGTCGATGTCGTACTTCTCCGTTATCTCACGGCAGATGTTGGCAATATAGTCAGCCGTGGCAGGATTGCCAGGTAGCATGAACATCTCCTCGCCAGCGGTTCGACAAAGCTCTGGGTGCTTGCTTGCAACAGAAGCGTCTCCGTATGAGTTCTGTACGCTCTGCTTGTCAAGAGGAATAGAAACAACCCAAGCATGACACTCCATTCCACGTGCATGACACTCGTCTATGCAGAACTGGAGAGGGTCGTAACCCGGGTCTTTACCCGGAGTACCTGTGAGACAAGCATCCCAAGGCTCGTACTTTGATGGGTAGATGACGCTTCCTCTGATACGTGTCTGAAGTATGACCGTATTGATGTGTACGTAATGAAGATCGTCAAGGATGTTTCTAAGTTCCTGTTTCTGACGCTGTATGCTTCTTGCATCGGTAGCCTTTGTCTTTGGCCAGTCAAGGCTTTGCTTTGTTGTAAGCCATACCGCACGTACTTCGTGAAGTGGTTGCGGATTATTATACGAAAAAAGCGTTTTCTGTGCGCTTGCAAGTGCCATTTGCATTATTGCAAATGTAAGTAAAACCAATCTGTTGCTATTATATTTCATTATAAACTCAAAAATTTGCTTGCAAAGATAACAAATAATTAGTAAATTTGCGCCAATGTTTACATCTTTTAATAAAGATAGACGTTAAAACAACAATACGAAACACATTTTGAAACACTAAAAAAGTCAACAATCATGTACACATTTGTTATTTCGGTACTTTTACTCATCATCGGGTATGTCTTCTATGGAACACTTATTGATAAGGTCTTCGGAAGTGACCCGAACAGAAAGACTCCTTGTTTCACGTCAGGTGACGGAGTCGATTACATACCAATGCCAACGTGGAAGGTGTTCCTCATTCAGTTCCTGAATATTGCTGGCACAGGTCCTATCTTTGGAGCGATACAGGGTATTCTCTTCGGACCTTCTGCCTACATTTGGATTGTCTTGGGTTGTATCTTTGGAGGAGCCGTGCATGATTATATGAGCGGAATGATTAGTATCCGCAAGAATGGTGCCAGTCTTCCTGAGATTGTTGGTGACGAGCTTGGAATGTCCATACGTTTCGTTATGCGTGTTCTCTCGCTCATTCTCATGGTGCTTGTTGGTGCCGTGTTCGTTACGACTCCTGCGGGTCTTCTCGCCAATATCTGTGGTGGAAACGCATGGTTCAGCCAGAGCATCGTATGGGTCATCATCATATTTGTTTACTACATCCTTGCGACCCTTCTGCCTATCGACAAGCTCATTGGCAAGATTTATCCTGCCTTCGGTGTTGCTCTTCTCGTCATGGCAGTAGGTGTGGGATTCGGTATATTTGCACAAGGTGGTGTGTTGCCAGAGATTACAGAAGCTTTCTCTAATCACCATCCTCATAGTTCTATCCCTCTGTTCCCAGGCATCTGTATCACTATTGCCTGTGGTGCGGTAAGTGGATTCCATGCAACACAGAGTCCTATGATGGCTCGTTGCATTCAGAACGAGAAATATGGCCGTCCTATCTTCTATGGTGCGATGATTACGGAGGGTCTTGTGGCTATTATCTGGGCGGCAGCAGCCATCAAGTTTGCCGATGCCTTTGATGTGAGCAAGTTCGGTATGAGTGGCGATGTTACTCCTTACGAGAAACTTTGGGCAGTAATGACCAATGGCGGTGAGACAGGTCCTAATCCTGCTGTTGTGGTCAACGCCATCTGTTCTTCATGGCTTGGAACGGTGGGAGCTATCCTTGCCGTACTCGGTGTGGTGGCTGCTCCAATCACGAGTGGTGACACAGCTTTCCGCTGTGCACGACTCATTGCAGCAGACTTTATGCACTACAAGCAGAACAAGATTTACAAGCGTCTCATACTCTCCGTGCCAATCTTCGTTATTGCAGGAGTGCTTATGTGTATCGACTTCTCCATCTTGTGGCGTTACTTTGCATGGTTCAACCAGACGTTGTCGGTATTCACGCTTTGGGCTGTTACCATGTGGCTATATAATAGTAGGGGCGAGCGTAAGGGACTCTTGCGTTACGGATGGTTATTAACGGCTGTTCCTGCGTGTTGGATGACGCTCATATGTTCTTCTTACATCATCATGGCTCCTGAAGGCTTCGGTGTCAATGCTTCGACAGGAGTAATTGGTGGCGTAATATTTACTTCCTGTGTTGTTTGCACGTTTGTTGGAAGGATTGCACGTTTGCAGATGGAAGGAAAAAAGTGAATAGCGAATAGCGAAAAATGAATAATAAATCTTTCTCTGTTTGCTAACATCTTCTTAATACATATAAAGCAGAGGACATAGAAAACAGTGAGTCTCTCAGAAAAAACTCTGAGCTCTCAGTGTCCTCTGTGTTGAAATTACCTTCCGCAAAAACTTAAGAACTTACAAACTCAAGAATCAGATAAATGAAACGTTATGTTTTTGTGCCGATAGCCTTCTTTTGTGTAGGCATGGCGTTTTACTTATACTACGGATTTACTTGGAACGCATGGACGGACAACCTTCCTAACATGGGATTGTACGTCATTATCTGCTGCGGTCTCTATGCTGCGCTAAAAAAGAAGGATGCGCTTGCCAAGGAAAGGGAACAAATTAATGATAAAGAGAAATGAGAAAGTTATTAACAATCATTGTACTTGCATTTGTATGCACCACAGCATCATTTGCACAGTTTGAAAAAGGAAAGAAATATCTCGGCGCCGACATCAATGGATTAGGTGTATCGTATAGTCAGGAGTCTGATTTCACCTTGAAGGTTGGCGGTAATGCCGGCTATTGTGTGGAAGATAACCTCCTTGTCATTGGTCATCTGGGTTTTGACTACACATACGAGGAATTGAGGACACTCAGTGTGGGAGCCAAGTTGCGCTATTTCATTGCCGACAGTGGAGTCTTCCTTAGTGCAGGAGCACGTTTTCTCCGTGAGTTCAGCGATAATAACGACTTTCAGATTACACCAGAGGTAGGCTACTGCTATTTCCTAAACGGCAATCTTGCTTTGCAGCCAAGCATCTACTACGACCTCAGTTTCTCCGACTTCAAGGAGAAGAGTCGCATAGGCTTCTCCCTCGGACTGGGATGGTACTTCTAAAATTAAGAATTAAGAATTCAAAATTCAGAATTACAAACAAGATAAAATTCAAAATTCAAAATTAATTAAAGCCGTTCGGAACAAGCGTCCGGACGGCTTTAATTTAATTAGTAATTAGAAATGTGAAATGAGTAATTGCCATTCGGTGAAGTAAATAAGCAATTAGCAAAGAATAATGAGTAATAGACGTTCGGCTAAGAACTGCTGACGGGACTTGTTATTACTCATTACTAATTATTAATTACTAATTAAAATACCGCCTTCGTAACCTTGCCACCATTGTTGATGATGTAGATGCCGTGTGTTTCAGGGAGAGTAATTTTTCCGTCTGTACAGATACGGACGAGAGTGCCGTTCACATCGTAGATGCGGATAATATTCTGCTTCTGATTCTCTGTTACGTCCGTAATGGCAGTAGGATTCTTCGGCTCAAGCGTACCGTTTTCACTTGAATAATAGTAAACTGAATAAGCCGAATGACCTTCCCCAATCATATAGCTATATTCGTCGAACATAGTATATATTATCGGACAAATTGCATCCGAGCCAATGACGTTTGTGTAATTCAAATCCCTTGCAACCTCTATACACAATTCATAATCTGATGAAATTTCAGAATCTAAAACATGCCTATAAGTGCATCCTACATTAACGCCATTCAAATACGCATATTCGTACCAATCCCCCTCATAATACACATTATCTTTGTTTTTGTTTTGATAATCAGACAGACATTCTTCGACATCCTTATAAGCCCAAAAGAAACTGTTATATTCTTGAATCAGATATCCGTACGAATCAAAAATATTGCAAGGAACACTTTTAATTCCATCCCCTATCACATTGACAACTGTATATTTCCTGTCATTATTGTGCATGAACGTGAGAATCTTACGCTCCATTAGGAATGGGAGATGTTTTTCTCCGTCATTTACATCCGAATCTGATTCATAATAAGTTGCAGAATAGCTGCAAGTGTTTCTTTCTTTCCAACATACAGAATCATTTCGTTGCCTATGGAAAGCAAACATGTTTTCTTTTGTGAAATAGAATGTAACTATATTCCTTGTCGTTCTGACTCCATTCTCCACACTTGTGACTGTACCTGTTGCCTTACCTTCAGAGATAGCATCACCAAAATTTGCCCCCTCCATGTTTCTGACAATAGCATACGAGTAGTCGCCAAAGTTTCCGTTTGAGTCTGCGTCATAGACGTATTGCTCCACAATCCATCCGTATTCGTTAGACTTGGTCTTTGTCTTCTTTGTGGCAACAAAAACCTTGTTGGCAATATCGTATTTGTAATTGATTTTGATGCTATAGCCACCGTCATAAATCGTGGTGTCCTTGCTCATGCTTTTGAGGTTATGGGATGAATCGTATTCCCTGTGAATGTTAAGAATCGGGTCTAACTTGTCGTTAAACTTACAATCTGGATCGTCAAGCTTAAAAGGTTGCGGACAACTGTTTTTGTTCAACTTGACTCCAAAAATAGTGGTATCACATCCTGTCATGATATAACGATCACACATGATACGTCCTTTTACCGTTGGTGCGCCACCATCCTCAGGGTATTCGAATACAGCATCAAGAAATCTTGTGTATCCATTATCGCCTGCAATGCTGTTTAAGTATCTATAATCGCTTACAATACTGTCAAGACGAATGCCCTTGACATCAGGGTTCTTGTACACAAGAATTTCCTTCGGTGGTTCCCATCCCCAAGCTGAACCAAAAGGTGAAGTTTGCGCTTTTGCTGTAGCTGGTAATAATGTTGCAAGGAGCAACAAAAAGGTTGTTGTTTTCATAATTGATTTTATTTTGATGTTAGTTTTTGCTTTACGATGCAAAAATACACACTTTATGTGATATTGACAAGGGCGTGCGCCAATAAAAAGTTCACCAAAAGTTCACAATTTGCAAAATAAATGCAAAATCGCATAATCATCCAAAAATATTTGGAGGTAATGATTTTATTACTTACTTTTGCAAAGAATTTAAAAATCAATTGATATGCCAGAAATACTACGAATATTTGGATTGAGATTCTATTTCTATTCTCGTGAGCATGAACCAATACATGTTCATGTGAAGAATGCAGATGGAAAAGCAAAGTTTGATATCCTGCCTGAAGGTGTTAAACTTGTTTATAATCAGGGAATGAAAAACAAGGACATCAAGTGTGCAGAAATGGTTCTTGAAGAGAACAAGGAACTTGCAATATCCTAGTGGAACGAGTATTTTGGCGGTTACACATCAGAAGAGGAGGAATAGTCATGATAATTACAAAGATATGGTTCGATAAAGACCGCATATATGGTTTGACGGACAAGGGTGAAACCGTATGGCAGTCCCTGCTTTGGTATAAGCGTCTGAATGCCGCTACCGAAGAGCAACGGAATAATTACGAGATGGATGACGAGGGAATACATTGGTATGACCTCGATGAAGACGTGTCATTTGAAAGCTTTGAGTATGATGACCCTGAACCACAAGGCATTTCACGCTTGTTCCTTACTCATCCTGAGTTGAATGCTTCTGCTATTGCACGACGTGTTGGAATAAGTCAAAGCCTTATGGCTCAATACATAAACGGTACAAAGAAGCCGTCAAAAGATCGTGAGAACCTGATTCTTGATACCGTAAGAACCATCGGTTCGGAACTTACGACAATATAGAAATCTCAAATATATGCCGTTCGGAACAAGCACCCGAACGGCTTTTTGCTTTAATCGTACAGGTCTTTGTTTTTTCTTCGTCCGCACGTTCTGTGCGAAAAATCAGGGCGCAATAAATTATAAATTTGAGATTTGCGATTAGTCTTCAAGGAAGACGGAGCTTTATTCCTCGAAATCTACGGCCCTATTGATGAAGTCGATGAATGGATGTGTTGTGCGGAAGAGTTCTGCTACACGTTGTGCAAGGTCGGGCGATGTGATGAATGTATCATCCACGTATTTACGATTATTCCTTTGTAAAAATACGATAAGACCTATGTACATGAATGCGTATCGGATTGTCCTTTAAAACTCTCTATAAATGGGCAATTTTTTTCTACGCGTACAAAAAAATTTTTGTACGCGTAGAAAATCATTTTTTATCGTGATGCCGATAATTTTTCTTCGTGAGCAAAATTTGACTTTCTCGTGAATCACGATTTTTTATGACCCGAAATTTACGAAAAGTCCCCACGAAAGATGTGAAAAGGAATCGTACAAAAAGAACAAAAGCATTGTTTGAGTTAAATCTTTGAATTGATAGAGCTCGACGAAGAATGAGTATATTCATTCCTCAAAGCCGAAGACCGTCTTTTTATGATTTATCTTTCATGGGCAAGGACGTGTCTGAGCCAATTACTCATTTCTCATTGCTCATTATTCATTACTTCCCTACGGTCAGTGAGACTGCTTCGCTCAGTTCCCCATGGCACAGACAAAGGAAAAGGGACATTGAATTTTATCAAGAAAATCGGGTGCTGATGTAATTCTTTTTGCCTAACTCTTTGACGGGGTGGGGAAAATGACGATATTTGTCATGTCGAAGTTTAAAGAACTAAATTAAGGCAAAAAGAATCTATTGATTAATGAAATATGCCTTAACCTAATATACTAATATACTTACTGAAATGAAGAAAATACTAAGCACAATCACTATTGTATCTTGTGCCATGATGGTACAGGCGCAGTCGTTGCCTATGGATGAGTTTGTTACTCAGCTTATGGGTAAGATGACACTCGAAGAGAAACTTGGTCAGCTTAATCTTCTTCCGGGGGGTGACATTACCACGGGTGCTGCTATGCAGACTGAGGTAGGAACGCTCACGCAGAAGGGCATGCTCGGTGGAATATTTAACATAAAAGGTGTGGATAAGATTCGTGAGTTACAGGAGGTGGCTGTCAAGAAGTCACGTCTCGGTATTCCGCTCATTGTCGGAATGGATGTTGTTCACGGTTATGAGACTATCTTTCCTATTCCGCTTGCACTCTCTTGTTCGTGGGATATGAATGCCATAGAGGAGAGTGCGCGTATTGCAGCCAAGGAGGCGAGTGCCGACGGTATCAACTGGACGTATAGCCCTATGGTTGATATTGCCCGTGATGCTCGTTGGGGACGTATTGCCGAAGGTTCAGGCGAAGATCCTTTCCTCGGTAGCGAATGTGCCAAGGCTATGGTTCGTGGCTATCAAGGCAAGTCGGACGGTCGCGATATGTATGGTGACAAGGAACGTATCATGGCTTGTGTCAAGCACTTTGCACTCTATGGTGCAAGTGAGGCAGGACGTGATTATAATACCGTTGATATGAGTCGTCAGACAATGTACAACTATTACCTTCCTCCTTACAAGGCTGCTGTTGAGGCTGGTGTGGGAAGTGTCATGTCATCATTCAATATCATCGACTATGTTCCTGCTACTGCCAATAAGTGGTTGCTTACGGATGTGTTGCGTGATGAGTGGAAGTTTGACGGATTCGTCGTTACTGACTACAATAGCATCGGCGAGATTGGTATTTGGGGTGCTGGCAACCTTGCCAAGGGTTCAGCTCGTGCACTCATGGCAGGAACGGATATGGACATGTGTAGCTATGGTTTTCTGCGTACTCTTGCTCAGTCACTCAAGGAAGGCAAGGTGACTGAGGCTCAGATTAACCTCGCTTGTCGTCGTGTGCTTGAGGCAAAGTATAAACTCGGTCTTTTCAAAGACCCATATAAATATTGTGACAGCAAGCGTGCAAAGAAGGATATCTTTACACCTGAACATCGACAGATAGCACGCCGTATCGCTGCTGAGACATTCGTACTCTTGAAGAATGAGGGCGATGTACTTCCTCTCAAGAAGAAAGGTACGATTGCTCTCATCGGTCCTCTTGCCCATAATCGAGCTAACATGGAGGGTACGTGGTGTGTGGCTGCCGTCCACGACAAGTATCCTACGCTTCTTGAGGCAATGAAGGAGGCTGTGGGCAAGGATGCGACGGTTCTCTATGCCCAAGGCTCTAACATCTGCCGTGATGCCTCCCTTCAGGAGGCTGGAGCGTTCGGCAAGCAGACACCTCGTGGCGATGATGACGCTCTCCGTGAGGAGGCTCTCCGCATAGCCCGTCAGTCGGATGTCATCGTGTGTGCAATGGGTGAGAGTGCCGAGATGAGTGGCGAGAGTTCTTCACGTGCCAATCTCGAACTCTTTGACGTTCAGCGTGAACTTCTCGCTGCTTTGGCACAGATTGGCAAACCTATCGTTCTTCTCAACTTTGCTGGTCGTCCAACGGTCCTTGCATGGGAACGGCAAAATCTTCCTGCCATCATGAATGTGTGGTTCGGTGGTAGCGAGACAGGTCCTGCAATCTGTGACGTACTCTTTGGTGATAAAGTACCGAGTGGTAAACTATCGGTAAGCATGCCTCAGGCAACAGGTCAGGAACCGCTCTATTATAATCACATGAACACAGGTCGTCCTGTAAAGACTGGTGCTGACAGATATTATAAGTACCAGAGCAACTACCTCGAGGTGCGCAATGACCCTCTGTATCCATTCGGCTATGGTCTCAGCTACACTCGCTTTGAGTATTCAGACGTGCGCCTCAGTTCGTCAACACTCTCTGAAGGTGGCAAGATAACAGCATCTGTGGTTGTACGCTACACTGGCAACTATGATGCTGATGAAGTTGTGCAACTTTACATTCGTGACATCGAGTCAGAGTGTGTGCGTCCTGTTAAGGAACTCAAGGGGTTCCGTCGAATACACCTTGCTAAGGGCGAGAGCAAAGAAGTGACCTTCGACTTAACCGCGGACCTTCTCAAGTATTATGACTATGACTGTCGCCTTGTCCTTGAGTCAGGCAAGTTTGAAATCATGATTGGTACAAGTAGTGAAGCTGTCAAGAAAGCTGGATTGGTTGTCATGTAGAGATGATGATTTTGATTCCACGTGATGCTGCAATTGTGGCATCATGTGGTAACAATTTGCTGTGTGTTTTATCGCATTGCAAAGGTAAGAAAAATATTTTACTCTGCAAAGAAAAATGCGAATTATTTTCTAGATATTTTCACTGTTGCAGAAGGGTATTTGTAAGTCGCTGTTATTTGTAGAACGAAAATTTAGAAAATTTAAGAAAATTGTTTTAATCTCAAATTTATCATCTATGCGTGTCGCTTTGAACCGAAGGCATAAACTTGAAATTATAGATTTGAAATGTTGAAATGAAAATTTTCTTTAATTTTACCTTTGGTGAGAAAAGTTCTAAATTTTCGTTTTAAACTCAGTGTCCTCTGTGTTCTCTGTGTTTAGCCACCCCCCTCCCCGGAGGCATAATTTTGAATTCTGAATTTTTAATTTTCTTCCGTTGTCATGATTGTCATTGTCATGATTGTCATTAAGGATTTGAAAAAGTATTTTTCGGTTCATATAATAATAATATTTTAAAATATTATTATTATATGGCATGATTTTCCCCCTTGCAAAACGTTAATGACAATCATGACAATGACAATCATGACAACGTATTGTTAAATCTCCCACGGAGGAAAAAAATAAAAACCTTATCCCGAATTCGCGTAGTTGATGCACTTGCTGTTATCTGTAAAACAATTTGATAGATGTGTGTCGTAATGTATTTGATAGATAGTTAGATTTCTACAAATCTGGCTATGTATGTGTTCCCTATACTCGAAAACATCCTCTGTTTGAATTATTTTGCCGTAAAGATTACCTCCTTAATGTTTGAGATTGTCAAAAAAATAGTGTATTTTTGCAGAAAATAAATTAATCGGATTATGGTAAAGCATATTATTCTCTGGACATTGAATCCAGAACTTTCAGAGACAGAAAAACAGAGTGTGAAGGCTGGTATCAAGGCAGGTCTTGAGGGACTTGTGGGCAAGGTGCCTGGACTCCTCGAAGTAAAGGTGAACGTGGACGGTCGTCTCGACTCATCCAACTGTGACGTGATGCTCGACAGCACGCTTGAGAGTGCCGAGGCACTCAAGGGCTATGCCGTTCACCCAGAGCACGTAGCTGTTGCTAACACTAAGGTAAGACCTTATACCGTTCAGAGAACATGTCTTGACTTTGAATTTTAAGTTTTTATGTTTTTGAGTTTTTAAGTTTTTTAGTTTTCGCGGACGGGGAGTTTTTAAGTTTTTCACGAGTGTTAGTTTTTTAGTTTTTAAGTTCTTAAGTTTTTAAGTTCTTGCGGATATCAGTTTTTGCTCCGTGATAACTAAAAAAACTCAAAAACTTAAAGTTGCTATCCGTGAAAACTTAAAAAACTAAAAAACTTACAAACTTATAAACTCACAAACTCACAAACTCACAAACTGATTCCCGCGAAAACTAAAAAACTTAAAAACCTAAAAACTCAAAAACTCACAAAAAAATGACATACGAAGAAGCAAAGGAAATAGTAATGGCTATGCCTGAGGTCGTTGCTCAGGGACCGCAATACGTGGAAGAGTTCATTCAAGGATTCATGGAAGCCATGAATACCGACACTCCTAATCATACTGACGCTTAGTGAGCAAGACAATACAACTATCGGGTGAAGCGAAGACGCTTCCTGCATGGAGGATTGCAGATGCTGTAAATGAGCATCTGCAATCTTCGTCATGCCTCGTGGTTACTGCGCCTCCTGGTGCTGGCAAATCCACGCTCTTGCCACTAACCATCATGCAAGGGCTGAAGGATGACGGCAAGATTCTGATGCTTGAACCCCGCCGTCTTGCAGCACGTCAGAT
>JAFYAT010000035.1 GCA_017540585.1 Bacteroidaceae bacterium
AATCCTTGCACCGCCTACTGCGCATCTTCAACGCCTAAAAACAATCGAGTAGGAGTCACTACACTCATTTATTTTATGCGCTGAACCTACATCATTAATCAATACAATCATTATAAAAATAATTTTGCACACCTACTTATATATAATTAACTCTACTTTAGGATTTTCTTCTCATGTAGTAAAGAGGAGTAAAAAGAAGTAAAGAGACAAATGACTGTCATGTTTTAGTCTATGCTCTACTGCTTAGTCAACCATACCTTTGGAGACATACCAGTTACTTCCTTAAACTTATGGAAGAATGTGGAACGGTCTCCAAATCCGCTTACTTCTGCTATATCATCCACAGAGGCATTAGGATTTTCAATCATGTATTTCTTTGCATAAGCTATGCGATAGGTGGCAAGCATGGTCTTGAAGGTCATGCCATACTTTTTGTTTACAAGTGCTGAGAGGGTAGAGCGGTTAGTCTTCAACCTCTGTGCAAGATTGTCGATAGTGAGCGAGGCATCGGTATATACCTTTTCTGTCTCCATGCTCTGGATAAAGAGGCGGTCAAGATTCTCGTTGAAGACAATCTCCTGTGACTGTGGTTGCAAGTCAACATCATCCATATTTACCTCATCATCGTCGTATGTGATGTTGTCGTCATCATCTGCATTATTCTTATCATTACGCTTATTCGTCTTTGAACGTCTTATCTCTATCTTTCGGAAAAAGCTCTCACCAACAAACTCTGTATATGCACCAAGGAAAATGGCGACGGTGAGAACCAGTGACATCGTAATGCCCAGAGAGTGATTATTGAATATGTGAGAACGTCCCATGATAATGAGTGGGCCAACGGATAATATCACCATTGAGACGCCAGTATTGACAAGATGAACCATTCCTGTGGAATCATTTTTTGTAAAGAATCGTGGAATGGCTTTGTACGAATCTCTGTGTATGTAACATGAGTAGCCACACATAGCGAGACAAATGAATGAGTAGAATGCACACAATCCAGAATATAATACAACATCACTAAGGATGTATAGTCGATGAACCTTTCCTGTCAGCATGGCAGGCATAATCTCAAAAGGGTCTTCCACTCCTATGGCAGATGCCTTGTCGTATGCCTCAGTAAGTATTGCTGCATCATCAAAGGTGAGAAGATAATAAATGAATGCCACGTATGCAAGATGGAGTATAGGGGGAAGGAACAGGGCTACCTTGATTGGTACAGGGATGATGGGACGTTCTATGTGACCTTCTACATAGAATAACATGAGAGCCAGCAGGAATATTGCAAGAGGCTGACATGCCACGTCACATCTTACCATGAGACTATAGTCGGTATCAGGCGATATGTACAATGAATATGTGAAGAAATAAAATGTGCCTATTACGAGCATAAGCAGATAATACTTCTGCGATTCACTTTTCTTACGAAAGGCGAATAATAGTGACCAAAGGGCACATGCGATACAAGGTAGTGAATAAACAATTGTTTGAAACATATTGCAAATTATTTATTATCTGAGGTTTTGCGTTACTTTTTATCTAATCTCTGTTCTGTCATTCTTGCATTCAACCAACTTTTTGGACTTTCTCCTACTTCGTCTTTGAACTTATGGGAGAAATTTGACGAACCGCCAAAGCCGCATACTTCAGCCACGATGTCTATTGGCTCTTCCGGATGAGTAAGCATGTATTCCTTGGCTTTGTTGATACGACATTTTGAAAGATATTCCTTGAAGGTCATCTTGTACTTATATTTTAGCACGGTTGCAAGTGTTGTTCTGTTTGTGTTAAGCTTTTCGGCAAGTGACTGTAGTGTCAGGTCTGCATCCTTATATACTTGCTCGACTTCGAAGGCATGCTGAATTCTGTCTATGAGATTCTGCATCTTCTCGTTGAGTATTGATAAATTATTATCTTCGTCCTTGTTTTTAGAGTCGGACGTATCTGCAATTTCTACTATATATGTATCATTGCAAGTAAGTGTACCAAGCGTGATAATACGGCTTCGACTCATGTATTCGACAAATGACAAGAGAAAGATACATACCGATTGTGCCAGTGTGAGGGTCAACCCAAGATAAGGTGACGTGAGTATGTATGAGCGTCCAAGTATCATAAGCGGACATTGGAGCATGATTATCGTAGATAGCAGAATACTCGTGAGTATGCCAGATGTTATTGCTCCTTTGCCTCCTAGAAATTTCCATAATGATTTAGGCGTAAAATTATGACGATACATTACTATACCAGCCATGCCCAATGTACACAGACACAATATGAGACAGATGATATGATACTGTTTTTCGGCAGTAAAATAGAACAGATTATACACTTCGTCATCAAATCCGGGTGACGGATTAGCAAAGAAATCGATTCCCTGAGCCGTGGTCTCGTCTATTGCCTGAAGGAGAGCTGCTATCTCGTCCTGCTCCATGATGTAATACATGGCTCCCATGATTCCTCCATGTACACATGGAAGTATGAACAGGGCAAAGTAGATGAAGAAGTTGGTAAGAATGGTTTTCTTGAGGTGTGACTCAAGGTAAAGAAAATGACATACCATCCATGCAGGAGCGATAAACTCGTTAATGGCAGTAAGGTAAGCCATCTGTGAGTAGTCGGTACTCGGCGAAACAGCTATTGCATAGTCCGCATAATATAACGTACCTATCGCCAGTACGAGCAACAGGTAGTTCTGCGGTCTGTTCCTTTTTTTCAGGAGAAGGATAAAGGACCACATAAGACATACCACAGAAGGCATGAAATATAGTGTTTCTGTTATCATCTGAATTGTTTAAGTTATTATGCTATCTCGTCCTTGTTCTTTCTATGCTTCTTCAGCATCATTGTACCACGGAAGAGCACGATGCGTGAAACAAACAGTAGCGGCATAAGCAGAATCCACTGAACAACTATCCACTTGGTTGTCAAGAACTGAGTTACACTGTTTGACTCACCAAGCATAAGGATGCCAAACTGTATGCCGAGTATAATTATATATACAAGATGGTTGGATGACAGGAGTATGAAACTAAGTCCCACGTTCCTCATGGCATGGTTCTTGAGAACCTTGAGGAGTGACCATCCGCACAGGAATGTTGTCATACAAGCCGTTATTTCGAGTGCAATCTTAGCTATGTAACCGAGTGCTACATTGTCATAGTGCATGGAGATTATGATATAATTGAGTATGGCTATGGTTACATCAGCGAGGAAGAATTTGCCGAATTTTGCTTGAGGAAACTTAGAATCAAGCATCACCATGTGTAAATCGAACAAGAGATAAAGGAATAGTTCAATTATCTTGACTTCTGTTGAACAAATGATTTGGTAAAGGGTAACTGTTATTTCATATTTGAATACGTCATCCGAGGCAAGCCAAGCCACAGGATAACGAAGGATAACCATTGTGCTAAAAATCAGCAGCAGAAAAGATATTATTTTAAGTATTGTTCTTAACTTCATTATTCGATTTCGGAAAGTATTTTTAACATTCATCGACAAAAATACACATTTTCTTTTAATCTGCAAGCATTTTTGTATCGTTTTTTCTACCGAAAAGAATATTTTTCCACCTGTACGGTTGGAAATGTTTCTATAAAAGGCTAAAACAGAACGAACTTGTCGTTTTTAATCCCCCACTTTAACTTTGCAGAAAATATTCTAAGAGTTAAAATCTCTTAAATTTTAATGTTAGATAACACGTTGAAATAA
>JAFYAT010000036.1 GCA_017540585.1 Bacteroidaceae bacterium
CGAAGGAAGCCGAATCAGCAGACGTAAAGCACAAGGGGGGAAGGGTCGGGAGGGGGCCAGCCTTCGGAGTTAAAAGTTAAAAATTAAAAATTAAAAGAGGGTGCGTCAGCCACTACTGACACACCCTCCACAAAAAACAATTAACCGAACATTACTATGTTCTCTACTTTAAAAACCTTTTCTTGGTCGTACCGTCACTCATCTTGATGATGTTGATGCCTGGCTTAAATCCATCCTGTGGAGCACCATTAGCAGAGAATATTCCGATGATGGTGACATCATCCTTCTTCGTCTCAACATCCTCTACGTCCTCGATACCTGCCATTATCTCGGCTTCCTCCTGCTCATCAATCTCAAAGACAAAACGACGGATACGTGCAGGATTGCTCAAGTCGATTAAAGGATCAATGAGATAGCAACGGTTTGCTTGAACCTTAGGCATTTCATTTTTTACATAATAGAAGCAAGCAACATTATCATTAGTATGCTTCTGTAAGATGTAACTTCCCTTCTTGGCAATAATCGGATCCATGATAGTAGGATTGTCCGGATTCTTGGTTCCTTCCCATCCTTCAAGATATATGTGGTTGTTGTTGACACGATAGTTTCTCAAAGAATCGAGACGCTCGTCAGACACAGTTCCATGAACCTTTGCATAGATACCCTCATCCAAATCGGTATAAATCACCACCGGCACATGGGCAGGAATCTTCTTGGTCATCTCCATGCTTACAGTACTCTTCTTGTACTCATTCTTATAGACTACATCCTTGACGACGCTTGACACATGGAGACGTGTATAAAGAATCTTCTCGTGAGACTTTGGATCTTCGTACTCGTAAGCCTCATCATCCTTACCTGTCACCACGAATGCCCTCACATTGTCTGGTATATTCGCCTCGAATGGAGCAATGAACGTACCCCAGTGAGCACCAGGTTTTATCTCCATGATAGCATTAGGCCAGCGGAAAAACTTGATATTTGACATCACCATTGTCCACGCCTTCGTTGGATCGGTATTCCTTACCACAAGCTTATACATCTGGAGCTTGTCCCAGTTCTCAAGTGTATTGACATAGTTTCTGTCAGCCACCTCGTCCGTATTAAACTTCACGTCAAGAATAGTGAGCAACCGTGTCGTATCAGACACACATATCTGTGGAACGGTGTCAAGTCTGAAGACTGTATGACCAGTTTTGATATTGATAATCTCAAACGTGATGGATTCCTGCTCGTCCTGTATGCGGTAGCCGAACTGAACGCTGAACGAGTAAGCCTGTCCTGGGTCAAGTGGCATCTCGTAACCAAGCTGTTCACCATAGCTATATACGGAGTGTGTAGAACAAGTCCTTTGCTTCTTTTGTGGGAACACGAACGTAGCAGCCGTGCTGAACGTATTCTCACGTCCACTGGCATTGACAGAACCCTTGGCATTGTTGAATCCAAACCACTCTGGTGACTGGTTGAATGTCGTAAGACCCATACCTCCAGTACCTGCATCCTCTACCGTTGGGTCAGTATTCTTCCATCCTGTAAGCTTAGGATAGCGTCCATTGTTCTCTACAAGCCAGAAGTTAGGATTGAAGACTGCATTGACATCCGTCGTCTGAATCTTCCACTTGAACGTAGAAGGGTCGTCTGGATTCTCGTAGAGAGCCTTGATGTATTTGTTCACTTTATACTTGGTCAGCGGACGACAGCCCAATTTAGGATCAAATTTTCCGCTATCGGCAAGATAAGCCTTTGCCTCGTTGTGAGCAATGATTACATCACGGTTCTCGTATGGTGAATACTCATAGATGCTGAAACCTATAGGCTTCTTCTCGTCACGTGCAATCAGTTCACGGAGCTGCTTTATCTCTTCATCTGAAGCAAGGTCGTTCTCTTCCCAGAATTCAAGACCACGTATCCTCTCGAAATAGCAGAACTTCCAATTGAACCAGTTGGCGTTGGTCTCATTCACATTGAAATATACATGTGCATCGTGATTATCCTTTGCACGGATGTAAACTGTGTCAATAACAAACTCCTGTGACACTACATTGAGTGCTCCATCCTTATGTATTTCTCCCTTGCACACACTGATAGTGTCTGACATGAAGAGCGACTTACCGTTATTCTCACGCACACGGTCGGCAGTCACGTTCATTGTGATGCCACGGAACTCGTCAGGTGCAACGGTGTTGTTCTCATTGGCAACACGTGTGAGTACCCTTACCTTATAGAGTCCAGGCTTAAGGTCGATTGCCTTTGCGTGTATTGTCGCATTCTCCAGATGGTCATTGTCACGACTTGTCCAATACTCGATATACGGAATAACCATCTCGGAGTTCTCTGGCTTACGGTTCTCCTTCTTCGGATCCACCTCTGGTGACCAGTTGTTCACCTTAAAGTTGCCATCAGCCTTGCCATAGCTATACTGAGACTCTCGCTTTATCTCCCATGCATCGAAGATGTAGTTGAGCACAGGGTATCTATTATACGTATCAGGATATACAGCATTCAGATAAGTGAAGTTTTCGAATCCGTTCTGGTATATCTGATACAGACGGTCAGCCACATCATCATTATCCAATGTACCATTTTTCCATTCCTCACGGATACTATTTAACAATTTATCGCACTGTATCTTTGCAGATTCAGAGAACACATTGCTATGCTCCATGTAGTTTTGGGCTGAATCAATATAATGCTTCAACTTTGCGTAAGCCTTGGCTGACTCCTTTGCTGCACTGATTGCAAGGATGGCAGGCATAAGGTTGTCTGGTTGCCTGTCGTAAGAATATGTGCGTACGCGTTTTTTCTGTTCTGCCTTTACAGTCTCATTCATCTTGACAGAATCAGGAACAGCCAAATTCTCTATATCAAGGTCGTGAGAGAGGAACTCAAGACGAATGTTGTCAATACGGAATTCCTCATTCTCGCCCAACTCGCCAATCACACCAAGTTTGAGATTAGGAGTGAACAAAGCCAATATGCCTTCAAACTCCATAACATCATCAGCACTTTCACATGGAGTAAGGTTGTAAGTAAGTTCGTTGCCATATATACTCATAGTCTTTGAATTGGTATATATGGTTGCCCTCAACTTATAGACACCAGTAAGCATCGTATCAACCTCTTGATAGAAGTTGACCTTCATCTTTGTTGCACTTGAATTACTCCTATATGCATAGCGTGAACCTGTCACATACTTCCATTCATATCCCTGCTTGCTCGCTGAATGAGCTTGGAAAGGTTTATATTCAGATGACTCAATAAGCCAGTGATGCATTGATCTCTGATGTTCGAAACTTGGATTGTAGATTGCTCCTGTCCAGTCAGTACCCTCTTCCACCTGTGCCTTGGTTGCTACACGGAGACAGTCCTCAAGTATATCGAGTTCGTCCTTGCCGTCGGTGATTTCGCCATTATCATACGAATCCCTTACCGACTTGGTAAGCTGCTTGAACTTCATCTGACCCATGAAGTCAAGTGAATCACCAAGAGCAAAGTAAACATTCAACTCCTTATATATATTGACAGAAGGAAGAGCTGCATCCACACACGCACGAAGTTCCTCAGTAAGCATCTTAAGCAAGTCGATATCGGTCGTCTCGTCTGTAGCCATTGCCTCGTCATACACACGTATGATTTCAGACTTGAGAACACAGTTCATCGGCTCATCCTTGTGTGCCTCAGCGTATGCACACTGAGTCATCAATTTCTCGTAGTACTCCTTGTTAGTGATAGGACCGAGATAGTCGAGATGGAAGTCATCGACCTTGTACCAGCATCCCCACTCTGAAGGATAGTCAGGTACCTTTCCACCTATACTACCGACAGCACCGATGGTCAGTTCGTTGTTCGTAACCTGTACCTCAACCTCAGCCTTCAAGGCATGACGCTTGGCATTATCAGTGTCATATCCTGTCTGATAGACAGGATTGCTGTATGTATCATTACCGAAGACAAGCGCACTAAAGTTACCAAAAGTAGCAACATAAGCTGACACCTTGTATCTTCCATTAGGAATGTTCTTGATGGTCTGTTTGATGACACCACCACCATTATGTTCCTCATTGCTATGCCAGATGTTGAACAACTTATCGAGCAATGGCTCTCCGCCATTAACACCGATATTATCAACCTGAGTCTCGTAAGTGGCATCACCGTATGCAGGTGCCACTTTAACATCACCATCCGAACCATTCAAGATTGTCCATCCAGTAGCTTTGTTTCGTGTCTCAACAGGATCTTCTTCAAATCCAGGATTGACAATAAGCTCGGTAAAGTCACCCTTTGGCTGAGTGAACAGACCTAAGCGGTAAGCCTCAACCACATCATCCTTCTGGTCAGAGGTGAGCGTACGATTATTGTAAGCATCGCGGATAGCCGTGATTTTATTAATGAAGTTCTCGTGACCGATACCTTCAAATCCCTTACCATTATTATAAGCCTTCTCTTTCTGCTCATACACCTCAATGTCTTTGAGCACCTTCTCATAAACGGCTAATGAATTCTTGGCTTCCTGACAAGCATCAGAAAGAGTCTTACCGTTTGCAATGCTGTTGTCTGCTGCAAATGCCTTGATAGCATCCTTGACCTTCTGCTGTACATCACGGTTCATGTCAAGGTCGCCGATGTACTTGTCTGTTGCCTCTGCTATCACCTTCTCTGCCTGCTCCTCTGAGTATGTGTCACCCTGATATATGAGTCTTATCATCTTGAAAGCAATCCAGTGGAAGTTTGTATGGTCGAGGTCAAACTGGAAATCAATCTTGCCATCCTCACCCACAAAGAAGTCTATCTCGTCGGAAGCATAATAGTATGCCGTACCAGAGTGTGTGAACAACGTCTTGCTGTCATTACCATTGGCAGAGAACTTGTAACCCTTAGGTGTAGTTGTAGCATTGTCATTATACTCGCCAAGACGAGCCCTGATACTGAGTGTGTAACGTCCTGGCTTATAGCCTTCCTCCGAATTATGTTTAATGACGATATGATTCTTACCTAAGATATTATCAGCTGCACTACTACAGAACTCTGTGAATGGTGCTTTCATCTGTGCAGAGCCATCACGTCCGTCATCGCCCTCAGTTGACCATGTATTGACATGGAAATACTTATTGACACTTACACCGTTTATAGTAGTGAGTGGCTTGAGTTTGTTGCCGTCGCTCTCGTCATAATACTCAGTTGTCCAGTACTTTGGTATTGCAAACTCACCTTCATCTGGTTTGAACTGCCCCATCTGGTAACCACTTGTACACTGCCAGTCATCTATCGCCTTGGTCATCTCTGAGCCGACCTTGGTCTGTGCCTTGATTGCCTTGACAAGTGTTTTCTCTGCACTCTCGAATTCTTCCTTACCATCGGTGATAAGTCCGTCAGTCCACTTGCGCTCAATATCCTTTATATACTGGTCAAAGACAAGCTTACCGCTCGCATCGAGTTTGCCTCGTTCATCCACAATGATTGAACCGATATTGTCATATACAAGTACCGAAGCCTGAGCAGGCGCAATCTTAGCATCAAGGTCAGCCAAAGCCTGCTTGATAGCAGTATCATTGGTCTTGCCAACCTTCTCGGCTTGCATCTTAGAGTACTCAAGTTCAATCCTTATATCCTTCTGCATCTTCTTTGCAAGAAGCTGACCTGCATTGCCTATACGCTCCACAAGCTTATCATACATCTCGGCAGTAGTTCTCTGACCTCTGTACTCAAGAGTGAAGTTATCAACCTTGAACCACGTCTTGTCATTGCCATCCAGTTTAGCATCAGGTGCTGCTGATGCCCATGCCGTAATAGTTACCTCGGTAATATCGTCAAACTCAAGTTCGAGTTCCATTGGAATACCGACCTGCTCAGAATCATCTGTCGGATTAGTCACCATGAACTCATTGGCATTCATGTGAACAAAGTATATGTTCTTTGACACCATCGTTGACCTGAGAACATATCTACCAGGTGCAAAGGTGACAGTCTGAGAAATTGGATAACCGACTTGGTCACCATTCCAAGTATTATATACATATGTGCCATCCGAACCACTGAAACTATAAGGATCAGGTTGGGTTATCACATTCTTGAAGTCCGTGTCACCACCTGTATCATGCGTCCATCCCTTACCATGATCAACATCCTCAAAACTTGGGTTCACGATCGCAATAGATGTCACATCGCCCACACCTTTATCTATTATGCGAGCTGCTTTGTATCCATTTTCAAGCTGTTTCTCGTTCAAGAGCTTGCCCGCATTGATGAGCGGCACAGTGACATTGTCATTATAGAACTGCTGTCCCTTCTCGCCAAGTGCACTGACACGGGGATTGTACTTATTCACAAGTTCGCCATACAACTTTACTGACTCGCGTGCATTCTCAACGGCACTGGCAATCTGATTGATGATTGAGTTCATCTCCTTTGCATCATTCTTGTCTTTAGGGAACAGCAAAGATGCGTCCTTGAGTGCTTCCTTTACGTCAGCATTCATCGCCTTGTTCTCGCTCAATATCTTAAGTGCATCCTTGCGTACAAGATCAAGCTGAGCATCAAGTATGTTATCGTCATCCACCATACCTTTGTAGAACAACTGTACATTATCGAAGAACACGTTGGCATCTGCACGGTCGCCCTTCAATCCCACAGTAAGAGTATTATCCCATACGGTAATACGAATGGAGTCATCATCACCAATAAGGTACTTCTTCTGTATATCCTTGTTGGATGATATGACTGCATTGGACATGGACATAAGCGTAACAGCCTCCTTTGAATACTTGAACGGCATAGACTGCTGCACTCCTGACGCTGAAGCATAAAGATAAGGATTACCTGAGCCATACTCGCTCGAAGCATTATATACTCCGTAGGCAATGAGAAGGTAGTTACCATTAGGGATGCCCGTTAGCGTCTGAAACACATGGAAAGGAGAATGGTCTGCATTGGCAACATAGTTTTTTCCTCCATCAGGACTGTTTTCTGCATATATATTAGTAAGACCAGTGCTTATCCATCCATTGGTGTTAGGAAGACTACGTGCATTACAGTTACGGGAGAAGTCAGCATTGGTAATAAATGGAGTGGCACTCATCATGTAGTCCTTTGATGCATTGTCGAGAAGGTCTTGTGCAAGTTCATCCTTGCTGAGCACTTCCCACACAGCACGTGAACCAGGATTGGTACGTCCTGCCTCAATTGCAAGACCCGACACCTCTGAATGACCGGAGATACCTTTTGCTGCCTGTGAGAGAAACACTTTCTGTCCCTTCTTGTTGGTGTACATGATGTAGTAATAGTCCTTGCCCACACCACGTCCAAGCGTTGAACCGTCCTCTGCATCAATAGCAGCAACCTCCTCTGCTGTAAGCTTGTGGAAAGTGTAACCACTTGGTGCTGTACGTTGGTCAATAAATAGTTGGAGGTCATCATTGTCGCTTGGTTCACCAATAAACTTACCCGTTGATGCATCAATAAGAGACAAGTCCATGAACTCATACGACTCGATGGCAGTCTTACGGGTGATACGGATAAGGTCACCTGATGACTTGAGCGAGAGACGAGTACCCCACGAGTTGGCTCCAGCAAGGAATGCTCCTGCCTCAGAGTTACGGATATAGTAGTCACCCTGCTCTATCGGAATGGTAGAGAAAGACGCGCCATCACTCACGGCTGTTGCCTCCGGAGGAGCAAGCAGTCGAATCAACGGCTTGGTCGGTTGCGTGCTTCGCGCCATGGCACTTCCACACATACAGAACGTGACAACCGACACGATAAGTAGATTACTAAGATTACTTTTCATATAAAAGGATTTTTAACATATATAATTTTCGGTTAGCTACAATGGTTGATGTCTAATCTATAATGTCAAATCAATGCGTACAGAAACATAAACTGAAGGCATAATCATAGATTTTGAGAATCTTTTTTCATGGCGCAAAAATAATAGTTTCTAAGTATAAGTCTCACATTTTCTGAACGCTAAAACTTCACCAAAACTTCACAATGGGATACACTCAGGTTCACTAAAACTTCACAATAAGGTTCACCAAAACTTCACAATTCGACAAACGCACTTTGAAAATCACACACATAACAAAAACAAAAAAAGTCTCCCACCGCTTGGTGGAAGACTTCTGTATATCTATTCCGCTCCGAGGTTCTTGAGGTTCGTCACGAGCATGTTTGCCTGACTGACACCAAAGAGTTTCTCGTTGGCTCGTTTCTTGGCATTAGCAATGCTCGACAATGAAGTGTTGAGTAGTACGCTCATTTCCTTGCTCGTAAAATTGAGGCGAAGGAGAATACATATCACCTGTTCCTGCAAGGATAGCTTTTCCTCCTTAGCTATCTCCATATAGAAATGTGGGAGATACTGACGAACAATAAGGAGCAACTCCTCTATGTCGGTGTTCGACATGTATTCCTTAACACTCATCGGCTTGAGTATATCACGAATACTATTTATAAATGGTGTATTGAGAAGTGCAGCCTCATCATCCTTCGACTTGAGGTCGTTATACTTTGACTTGAGACTCTCCACCTCATTCAGTTTCTCTTTCTTGAACTGCTCATACTCCTCTGTCTGTTCTGTCAGGTTCTCGACAGCATGCACATACTCAGTCTTTGTTTTCTCGTATGTATCGTTGAGAATCTCAAGCTCATCTTCCTTGGCTGCCATATACCTCTTATGTACATAGAAGAGTACAACAACCACAACGACGAACACGAAGATGGCGAACGTAAGAAGGAGAGCATTGAGCTTTGCCTCAGCACGTTTCTCCTCGGCAAGTCGCAGGATACGTGAATAGTCATACATGGATGATGCCTGCTGTGCAGCCTCAGTCTGTTTTTCAGAGAGGAGTGTGTCAAGTGCAGCTTCTTGTAAACGTGTAAAGGAAACAACAGAATCAACATTACGACGTTCACAATAGACCTCAGCAAGTCCCTTGTAAGCATCATACTTATATTCTTCACAAGTCAGGAGCTTACGGAAATACATCTCAGCAGAGTCAAGTTTGTCAACACCACAATAATATATGCCCTTACTCTGATAATAAAGTTGACGTCCAGGAACGATAATCTCACCGTCACGGAATATGCCCGACTTATTCTCATAAGCATCCATATAACGACGTGCCTCAGCATATTCACCACGCGAAAGAAGTATGTC
Organism: Bacteroidaceae bacterium; assembly: GCA_017540585.1. Taxonomy (GTDB): domain Bacteria; phylum Bacteroidota; class Bacteroidia; order Bacteroidales; family Bacteroidaceae; genus Minthosoma. The sequence continues at coordinate 9,155 of JAFYAT010000036.1, forward strand.
GATAAGTGGAGGATAGACACTGTATGCAGCCTCATCGAAATGGTTGTCCTTATACATCTGGAACAGCTCGTGGGTCATCTTAATCACCATAGCCGTATCTCCCATCTGGCTATAAGCCATTGTAGAAAGGTCAATACCACGGATATACTCAAACGTGTTACCTATCTTCTGTGCATACTTACTATAGTTCTGCCATGCTACAAGCTGCTGTTCTGGCAGATGCTGATAGTATAGCACAACGGCAATCTGTCCCCACACCCTCATAAGATTACCAAAGTCACAATCCTTGCTGAGCGTGTCTGCTTTCTCCACAGCATCATAGTAACACTGGAGAGCAACAGGTGCCTCCCTAAGGTCACGATAGATACATCCCTGAAGATAGTGCGCCTTGACTTGCTCATTACTACTACCATGAGCATCGTAATACTCCACAACCTGACGGAAGATAGTGTCCGAAGGCAACTCGTCCATCAGTTTGTTCTGAGCATCTGCAAGGAGCAGATAATATTTCATACGTAATGCCTCGGGCATATCGTCAACCCTGTCGGAGACGCCTTCGAGAAGGGTACGAGCCGAGTCGGCATCATCATTCATGATGCCCTCCACCTTGTGTAATTCATCTTTCAATTCCTGATTGTTAGTACAGGCGAACAAGGTACATGATATCAATATGGTAAGTATTAGCCTTTTCACACCACAAATATAGACGTTTCCACAATATTACGCAAACAAAATGTGACACAAATACAAAAAAACAGTTACTTTTGCAGCATATTTTTCCTTTATACCATCACAAATGGTGGATAAATTGCTATTTTGCTTATTATTCTATCCCGTATAACATCTCATAATACGAAGGGACAGACTCAATCTTTCACATACAAAAAGACTATGACAGAAGACGAGAAATATATGCGTGAAGCAATGCTAGAAGCACAGAAAGCTTTGGCACAGGACGAAATACCAATAGGTGCAGTGGTAGTGGCAAACGGAGTAATCATCGGCAGAGGACACAATCTCACGGAGACTCTCCACGATGTGACTGCCCATGCTGAGATGCAAGCCATCACAGCTGCTGCCGAGTACCTTGGCGGCAAATACCTCGACAAGTGTGCGCTCTACGTAACTGTAGAGCCTTGCGTGATGTGTGCTGGAGCCATCGGATGGAGTCAACTTGGCAAACTGGTTTACGGTGCAAGTGATGAGAAGCGTGGCTTTATGCGCCTTGCTCCTAACGCCCTCCACCCAAAGACCATCGTGGTCAGCGGAGTGATGGAACAGGAAGCTGCTACCATGATGAAAGACTTCTTCAAAGGGAAAAGAGGGTAACGAGAGTTATGAGTTGTGAATTATGAGTTATTAGACAATTAAGAGTTAAGATTTAAGAACTAAGCGAAGCGATCTCACTGACCGCAGGGAAGTAATTAAGATTTTCACGTCACGCTTTCCCCGAAAGTCAACCAGTCGCACAACTTATTGTCTTATTTTAAATAAGACAATCTGCCAAACACCATCATTTTTCAACAAAAGACAAGCCTCAAAAGGAGGGAAAACACCAAAATCGTTTCACCCACCAAACGATTTTTAGTCAAAATCGTTTGACACGTAAAACACTTTTCACACAAAATCGTTTCGTCTATCAAACGATTTTTACACAAAATCGTTTGACGCATAAAACATTTTTCATATCTTTGCACCCAAAAGGTAACAGAAAAATAGAGACTTATGGAAACTCTAATCAACAGATGCCGCCGTCTTATCACCGTAACAAAGACGGACTATGTACGTGACATCATCAAAAACATCAACTGGAACTGTCGTCTTATCTCCATCCGTGGTGCACGTGGTGTGGGGAAGACAACACTGATGTTGCAATATCTTAAGTTGAACAACATTGACTACAAGACAATGCTGTATGTCAGCCTTGACAGCAACTACTTCACACGTCACACTCTCCTTGAATTCGTGGAGAAGTTTCACTTGCAAGGAGGACAACACCTCTTCATAGACGAAGTACATAAATATCCAGGATGGAGCAATGAGATTAAGGAAATCTACGATAGTTACCCCAACATAAAGGTAGTCATCAGCGGAAGTTCACTCTTGGACATACTCAACGCCGATGCCGACCTCTCACGTCGTTGTGTGCCATACGAGATGCAGGGACTGTCATATCGTGAATATCTTGCAATGGTTCATGGCATCAGACTTCCTTCCGTTACTCTCGAAGAACTACTGAAGTCTCCATCAACATTCTGCGACAAAATCAACAAGAAGTTCCGCCCTATGACTCACTTTGAAGCCTACTTGCGACAAGGATATTATCCTTTCGTGCTTGAAGGTGAAACTGAATATCCTCTACGTATAGAGAATGTCATCAATTTCATACTTGAAATTGAACTGCCACAGCTATGCGGAGTAGATGTAAGCAACATCCGAAAGATTAAGAGTCTGCTGACAATTCTTGCATCAAAAGTACCGCTACAAGTAGATATGACCAAGATTTCGGCTGCTGCCGAGATTGCACGTACCACCCTACTCTCATATCTACAAATCCTTCAACGCTCTCGTCTGCTCAATCTATTATATTCGGGAGAGGACTCTGTAAAAAAAATGCAGAAGCCAGACAAGATTTATCTTGAGAATCCGAATATCATCGACGTCCTGTCGCTTACAGGAGGAAACATCGGAACGGTTCGTGAGACATTTGTCGTCAATCAGTTGTCATATCAGCACAAGGTGGAATATACAAAGGCTGGTGACCTCATCGTTGATAAGAAATACACAATAGAGATTGGAGGCAAGAGCAAGGACGGCAAGCAGATTGCCAATGTTCCCGATTCATTCATCGCTGCGGATGACACAGAATATGCTAATGGCAACAAGATTCCGCTTTGGGCTTTCGGCTTCTTGTACTAAAAAAACGAACAGCGTTTGAACAGTGTTCAACCACTGCTCAAACGCTGTTCGAACGTTCTATATTTTCCCACACACAAGTCTTAACCTTTTTACCATACAAAGAAACTATGATTCGGTTTCTACAGGTGAATAGTCATCCACACCTATATTTATGAGTCTCTGTACAAAACTATTTACCCGACTATCACCAAAAAGCTTCTCACAAGCACGTTTCTTTGTATTAGAAATACTGGAAGCAGATGTATCGAGAAGCACACCCAATTCCTTTATAGAGAATTTGAGACGAAGTAATATACACACAACAAGTTCACGGTCTGAGAGAATATCATCCTTAGTAATCTCCATATAGAAGTGTGGCAGATACTGACGAACGACAAGCAAAAGTTCGTCCAAATCGTTATTCGTCAAGCATCGTTTACTACTGAACGGTTTAAGAATATCGCGAACGCCCATGATGATTGGTGTGTTGAGAAGCGAAGCCTCATCGTCCTTCAACTTGAGGTCGTTATACTTCGACTTGAGGTCTGCCACCTCAGTCATCTTCTCCTTCTTAAACTGCTCATATTCCTCCTTCTGCTCGGTGAGGTTCTCAACGGCATGCACATACTCTTTTTTGGTTTTCTCATACGTATCGTTGAGTGTCTCCAATTCCTCTTCCTTATGCGCCACATACTTCTTGTGAAGATAGAACAAAGCCACCACAACAACAAAAAAGATGAACACTGCAAAAACAAGCAACAAGGCATTGAGCTTTGCCTCTGCACGCTTCTCGTCCGCAAGACGCTGCATACGTGAGTAGTCATACATCGACGTTGCCTGTTGCGCCGCATCAATCTGGTTCTGTGACAGACGTTCATCAAGTGCAATCTCCTGACGACGTGTAAACTCCACAACAGAATCGACGATGCGTCGTTCGCAATACACCTCTGCAAGTCCCTTGCAAGCATAGTACTCACATTCAGGATATGTAAGAAGCTTACGATAATACATCTCTGCCGAATCCAGTTTGTTCACTCCACAATAATAGATACCCTTGCTATGATAATACAACTGACGGCCAGGCACAATAATCTCGCCATCACGGAACATACCCGACTCGCACTCGTAGGCATCCATATATCGGCGAGCCTCAGCATACTTGCCTTGTGCAAGGAGGATATCAATAAGAGGAGGATAAACACCATAAGCCTCTTGTTCATACCCATTGTCGCGATACATATTAAAGAGTTCGTGCGTCATCCTTACCACGGTGGCTGTGTCACCCATCTGGCTGTAAGCCATGGTCGAAAGGTCTATGCCTCGTATGTACTCGTATGTGTCATTCAGTTTCTTGGCACATCGGCTGTAGTTTTCCCATGCTACAAGTTGTTGCTCTGGTAAATGCTGGTAGTAAAGTACCACGGCAACCTGTCCCCACACACTCATGAGCGTGAGGTAGTCGCAGTCAGCACTCAACGTGTCAGCCTTGTCTATTGCGTCATAGTAACATTGAAGGGCAACAGGTGCTTCCATCATATCACGATAGATGCAACCCATCAAATAGTGAGCCTTTACCTGTTCATTTGAACTTCCATTTTTATCATAGTATTCGACGACTTCACGAAAAAGACTATCCGAAGGCAGCTGTCCATCCAACTTATTCTGCACATCAGCATAAAGAAGATAGTACCTCATTCTGAGTTCCTCTGGCATATCATCCAGCTCGTCCTCCGACTCTTTCAGAAGCGCACGCGCAGAATCGGCATCACTCTCGATGATGCTCGCAACCTTGTCAAGATGTCTCTCAAAATCAGCATTGCTTGTACAGGCGAACAAGGTCAGAATAGTCAGTATGACAACACAAAGCTTTTTCACACCACAAATATAGAGATTTCCATAAAAAAGAACAAACAAAATTCAAAATTTCATTCAAACAATATCAGACACATATAGCAACCACATACAAGCCCATATATTAACTAAAAGTGAGTTAATATATTAAGACGGTCTTAGTTAATATATTAAGTCTAATGTAGTTAATATATTAACTCTTTTCAGCCCTATTTACCACCTTTAACTCCAAGCATGTGAAGCGTAAATAACAAAAAAAGGTGCGCCACGACACGAAGTCATAACGCACCATCAAGTAATAATGTTAAGGGTAAAATCAATATTGAATCTTTCTTACAGAACCATCAGAGAATCGAACGATATTGACGCCCTTCTGGAATGAAGAAATCCTAACACCTGACGCATTATATATTCCTACAGGTACAACCTCAGTCTGCTCGCTGGCAACATTCTCGATAGCTGTAGAGTTATTCGTTTCCTCAGCAATTGACACCTGCTTGAGACCAATGGCACTTGTACAGTTCATGTCACCATCCTTTGGATTCTCTGTGGAAATGCTTATTGAAGCAGACTCGATATCCTGTGATGCTGTGAACTCATACACGAGTCTCTCTTCTTTCTCACCAGTATAGTAATAAGAGCCAAGCACGTTTGTCACTCCATCACCAGAAATATACGAACGGCCGTTCTTCTTATGAGGAGCACCCTTCAACTCGAACGTGATGTAAGTAGGCCTTGTCCTTGTCTCATCCGTAGGTACAAGAACGATGACTACATAATACTTATTGCCTGCCACGACAACCTCCACAGGAATATCGAATGATATTGTCTGATTCTTTGTCTCATCTTCTGGCTTAAACACATAGTATGTATCACCATCTTCAGTCTGAGATGCCACTGGAGTAGTTGTGTTCTCTGACTCCTCCTTATTAACATCGGTGATATCGATATTTACACTATCAGATTTAACATCACCCTCATAAGAAAGCTTGAGCATCTTGAAAGCTATCCAGTAGAAGTTTGGATGGTCAAGGTCATAGCCAAAATCGATTGTACCACTTTCATCAACATCGAATTCAATCTCATCCAATGCGTAGAAGTCACCATTAGATGTCATCGTGAAACGAGACTGACTCTCCAAACCATTTACAATAAACTTGTAGCCAGTTATTGAAGAAGCGTCTGCATCCACTGTATTGAGACGAGCCATGATACCGAGTTTGTAACGACCTGCACGATATCCAGTTTCCTGTGTGTGCATAATCTTGATGTGGTGCTGTCCGAGGTAGTTTACACCTACTTCTGACCAGAACTCAGCGAATGGATTAGCCATAGGTCCAGGATTACTGTCGTCAGGTAACCATGTATTTACGTGGAAATACTCAGAGATTGGGTGGCTACCGTCATCGGTAATCTCGACATCATTTTCGTCATAAACCTTCCAGTCCTTAACGATGGCATTGGCTCTATCTTCCCAAGGGAATTGGTACTTTAAATATCCACTTGTACAATCCCAGTTAGAGATAGCCTCCGTCATGACAGCACCAGCTGAAGTCTGCTGTTTGATGGCATCAACATATTTACTCTTAACTGTTGCAAGTTCTTCAACACCATCAGTAATCTCACCGTTTGTCCATTTTGTCTTAACATCAGCTACACTACTATCGAAAGCAGCCTTACCGTCCGCATCAAGGTTGTCACCTTTCTGGAAGAGCTTATTGATTTCATCATATACCTTTACAGAAGCTACGGCATCTCTATTTTTTTCCTTAAGCACATCAAGGGCAGCCATAATAGCACTCTCGTCATTCTTATCAACATTCTCGGCAATATGCTGTGCAGCACGGAGGGCAGACTCAACATCCCTGTTCATTTCACTCCTGAGAAGAGCACTTGAATTACCTAATTCATTTGTGAGGCTTTCAATGAGTTCGCCTACAGTTGTAAAATCATACCATTTTCGCAAGGCAAGATTAGACATCACCAAAGTCCAGTAGTCATTTGGATTAGAGTTCCTAACTACCAACTTATAAGACTCGTTGCCTGAAGCGTCGTCCGTTTTGAAATAAGTAAGAAAAAATTGTGGTAGTAGAGTAGTGTCTGTAACACAAACTTGTGACTCAATGATTTTCAATAAAACTTTGTGACCAGTTTTATTGTTTACAATCTCAAATATGACAGAGCCTTTCTCACCCTCATTCTCGTAGCCCAACTCTGCATGGAATCTATAAAGCTGGTTTGGTTCAAGCATCAATTCATATCCAGTTGAATTTCCATAAACATATTGAGAACTTGAAGAACAGAAACTATTCGGTTTCTCTGGAAATACGAACATTGCAGCAGTACTAAATATATTTTCTTCTCCGTCGAGATTTACAGAACCCTTCGCATTGTCGAAATGTGTCCACATTCGGTCAGACGTTGCACTTGTTGCCCCCATTCCACCAGTACGTGGGTTAGAAACAGATGGGTCATAAACCTCCCATCCCGTCAATTCACAATAACTGTTTTCTCTTACAAGCGAGAAGTTAGGATTGTAGATAAGGTTTTGTGGCTTTATTTCACACAATTTCAGATTAGACATAACCAAAGTCCAATGGTCGCCAGGAATAGTGTTTCTTACGACAATCTTGTATTGCATCCTATAATATTGCATCCTATAATTATGTTGGCCATAATACTCTGTGTTAAAACAATCTGTTAAGAAACTGAAACGTATTACCTCAGGAGTCTTTGTTGTATCTGAAACACAAACGGTAGGTGTGTATGTAAATGTCTTGACTACTTGACCATCATATTTCACAATCTCAAATGTAACAGAGCCTTTCTCATTTTCATTGAGGTAGCCAAGTTGTGCACTAAATTCAAAACAGCTGTTCGAAGAAAGCCATAAAGCACCAGTATCGTCCATATCGACATCTCCATATACGTATCTTGAACTTGAAGAACAGAATTTGCTTGGTGTCTCAGGGAACTTAAACATTGCAGCAGTACTGAATCTGTTCTCTTCACCATCGAGGTTGACAGAACCCTTGGCATTGTTGAACTTAGTCCAAGTCGGATCAGCAGTAGCACATGAAGCATTCATTCCACCAGTGCGTGGGGCAGACACATTGGCGTCATAAACCTTCCAACCTATCAACTCACTATAAGTATTTGGCTTAACAAGCGAGAAATTAGGATTGTAAATTAGGTTCGCCATTCGCTCATCAGTGACCGATTCGTCATTCATGGCAAACACATCAGCATTACCACCAATACCAAAGATGGCAGCTGATAAAACTAATAGTTTACGTAGATTCATTTTCATATAATCAAATAAAATAGATATTAATTCTTGTTCTTTCTCTTTTCGCTCTGCAAATTTAGAGGTTTACGTTAAAACAGAAGGGACAAACAAGAGCAAAAAAGTTCATCAAAAATTCACTCTGTCTATAACTAACGAATAATCACAATGCTACAAACGTATTTAGAAACCACATTCCAGCAAATTATTCAACTAAACATTTATGGAGATGTAACATTTAATGATGAAATTATGGCTTTCTATTAAACACAGAGAGCACAGAGAACTCAGAGATTTGACAAATTAACAATTTACAATTAACATGCAAGTACTCTCATTTTGAATTCTGAATTCTGAATTTTAAATTTCTCCGTGCTCTCTGTGTTCTCTGTGTTGAATCCAAATTTTCTTTAATTTTATAAATTTTCGTTTATAATAAATCAACATTCCTTTAATGAATAGCGAGTGAAACGCCAATAGTAAAGTATGGCTGCAACACTCAATCCGAATGGGAAGCCCCACCATATTCCCGCAGCACCCATGCCGAGAGGGAAAGCAAAGATGTAGGAACATGGAATACTGACAATGATGTAAGCAACAAATGCACTAAGCATCATTGACTTTACGTCCTCAACGGCACGAAGACAGTTGGCAAAGACCGTCTGCGCAAGGTCACCAATCTGGTAAGCTGCAAAGGCTGGAAGCATGGACACAAGGATGGCAATGACCTCCTGGCTGGTGGTGAAAACAGAGAACAAAAGACCATGGAAAACAAGAACCGAAATGGTTACTACCACTCCGATGACTGCCGTCATACCCAATGCCACGTATGCAGTCTCACGTACACCATTCATATCCTTCAGTCCACGATAATGAGAAATGCGTACTGCAGCTGCAGCGCCTATACCATAATATACCATGAAACATAATGAACCGACAACGCACATCACCTGGTGAGCTGCCAATGCATTAGCACCTATCCAACCCATGAACAAGGCACACACATTGAAACTGCCTGCCTCAAGACACAACTGAACGGATATCGGCAATCCCTTACGTGTAAGGTACATTATTCCCTTAGCGTCATATCCTCTGCCTATACCCACCTTGAGCCACATCCACACAGCCATAAAGATGCGTGAAAGAAGAGTGGCAATACCAGCACCGAGGAGTCCCATGTCACACACAAAGATAAGGATATAGTTACCCACCACATTCACAACATTGCTTATGAGCATCACCCACATCGGTGTACGTGTATCACCCGTAGCATCCGAATATTGCTTGAACGAATTGAAGACAGCAATGAAAGGTACGGACAATGTAAGTGTTATGAAGTACGGACGGATGTAAGGCATCAGTTCAGAAGGTTGTCCGAGGTTATCAAGATTAAGATAGACAACAGCAAGTAACAGCAGCAGAACTGCACTTCCGATGGTACTCACCACAAGACTGTTGTTGAGTGCTCTGCACGCATCGTCCTTTCTACCTTGTCCCCAAAGCGAGCCTACCACTGGAGTAGTGCTATACGAAAGACCGAGAACAAAGAAGATAAGAAGATTGAACACATTATTCACAAAGCCAGCAGACGATAACTCCAACGTACCGTACTGACCAATCATAGAGGTATCAGCAAATGATTGCGCAATTGTTCCCAACTGCGCAATCACTATAGGTAAGCCAAGATGGCTTAAGGAGAGTATGTTCTGCTTAATGTTCATAGTTATGCTTACTGTGCCTGTGCATCAAGGTAAGAGTCCTTGAATCCAAGGAAGTAGAGAACACCGTCAAGTCCGATGGTGTTGATACTCTGCTGTGCATTAGCAACAACACGTGGCTTAGCATGAAATGCAATACCAAGACCAGACTCAGAGAGCATAGGAAGGTCGTTGGCACCATCACCTACGGCAATGGTCTGCTGAAGATTAACCTTCTCTACCTGTGCTATGAGCTTGAGAAGCTCAGCCTTACGCTTTCCATCAACAACCTCACCGACATAGTTACCAGTGAGTTTGCCATTATCGTCTATCTCAAGTTCATTGGCATATACATAGTCGATGTCATACTTCTTCTGAATGTACTCGCCAAAGAAAGTGAATCCACCTGAGAGAATAGCAATCTTGTAACCGTACTTTTTGAGTACATACATGAGACGGTCAACACCCTCCGTGAAAGGAAGGTTCTCTGCAATATCCTTCATCACACTCACGTCAAGTCCCTTGAGTAGCTTACAACGCTGAGTGAACGACTCCTTGAAGTCAATCTCACCACGCATGGCACTCTCCGTGATGGCTGCTACCTGTTCATACACGCCATGCTTGCGGGCAAGCTCATCGATAACTTCTGTCTGAATAAGTGTTGAATCCATATCGAAACAGATGAGACGACGCATACGACGATACATATTATCTATCTGGAAAGAACAGTCAACCTCAAGCTCACTTGAGAGACGAAGTAACTCACGATGAAGTCCCTCGTGACTCTTAGGTGTACCACGAACTGAGAACTGGATACATGCACGGTTTGTCTTCTCTGGATGCTCAATACTTGCACGTCCGGAGAGACGCTTGATACCATCAATATTCAAATCCTGCTCAGCAATAAGCTGGCTGACAGCCTCTATCTGCTTGGCTGACAACTTACGTCCAAGGACAGTAAGGATATAACGGTCCTTACCCTGACGGTTTACCCAGTCTTCATACTCAGCAAGTGTAATAGGAATGAAACGTATGTTCACATTCAACTCACTTGCCTTGAAGAGCAGTTCCTTCATCACACGACCTGAATTGTCCTCATCCACACGGATAAGGAAACCAAGAGAGAGTGTGGAGTGGATATCAGCCTGACCGATGTCAAGAATATCAACATCGTACTTGGCAAGCACACCTGTAATAGTAGCTGTGAGACCCGGACGGTCAACACCAGTTATACGCAAAAGGATGAGTTCCTCTTCCTGAAGAAGAACATCATCCTTAATATTTTTGTTATTATCCTGCATACTTTTTGAAGTTAGAAGGAAAACGTGAGCCAAAGCTGACTCACGTCATATTATCAAACTACCACCCTATCATTTGGAAACATACCTTCCCATCGGGAAAGATATGGATTGGGGGGGGCGTCTGTTCTTTACTTACAAATAATCAAATTATACTTCTTCTTTCCCTGCTGAACGAGGAGGTACTTACCATCAAGGAGGTCAGTAGTTGTGATAACCTTGTCAAACTGCTCAAGCTTCTCCTTATTGATGCTTACGCCACCATTCTGAGTAAGCTTACGCATCTCACCCTTTGATGGGAAGATTGCAGCTTTCTCTACACAGAGGTCAACAGCCTTGACACCAGCTTCGATGTCTGCCTTGGCAACTTCAAACTGTGGAACACCTGCAAAAACATCAAGAAGTGTCTTCTCATCAAGCTTAAGGAGACTCTCCTTAGTTGACTTGCCGAAGAGGATATTACTTGCCTCTACTGCCATATCAAGGTCTTCCTTAGAGTGAACCATGATAGTCACTTCCTCAGCAAGACGCTTCTGGAGCACACGACGACCTGGGTCTTCATCATGTTCCTTGATGATAGCCTCAACCTCTTCCTTCTCAAGCGAAGTGAATATCTTGATGTACTTCTTTGCATCCTCATCTGGCACATTGAGCCAGAACTGATAGAACTGATATGGTGATGTACGCTCACGGTCGAGCCATACATTACCGCTCTCTGTCTTACCGAACTTACGACCGTCACTCTTTGTCACGAGTGGACAAGTAAGGGCGAAGCACTCACCACCGTTAGTACGACGGATAAGTTCAGAACCTGTGGTGATGTTACCCCACTGGTCTGCACCACCAAGCTGGAGACGACATCCCTTGTGCTCATAGAGATAGAGGAAGTCATAGCCCTGAAGCAACTGATAAGTAAACTCTGTGAAAGAAAGACCGTCACGAGCCTCACCATTAAGACGCTTCTGAACAGACTCCTTAGCCATCATATAGTTGACTGTGATGTGCTTACCAACCTCACGAGCGAAGTCGAGGAATGAGAAATTCTTCATCCAGTCATAGTTGTTCACGAGTTCAGCGTGGTTAGGAGCATCGCTGTCGAAGTCAAGGAAACGTGAGAGCTGTGCCTTGATGCAAGCCACATTGTGCTTCAATGTCTCCTCATCGAGGAGGTTACGCTCCTGACTCTTACCTGATGGGTCACCAATCATACCAGTAGCACCACCTACGAGTGCCAATGGCTTGTGTCCACAACGCTGGAAGTGACGAAGCATCATCACACCACAGAGGTGACCGATATGAAGTGAATCAGCTGTTGGGTCAATACCCAAGTATGCTGTAGTCTGTTCCTTTTTAAGGAGTTCGTCAGTACCTGGCATCATCTGGTGTATCATACCACGCCAAGTAAGTTCTTCGATAAAATCTTTCATTATATTGTTTTGTTTTAGTTCGTAATTGAATATCTGTTATGAATCAAAATGAAAATATAAAGCACGCAAAACACCACACTAAGGTATTCTTTCGACCTTACTGCGACCGCCTTCTACTTTCCATTTTAACACTCTCATAACAATCATTTGAATTTATGATACGACAATTCGGCTACAAAGTTAGCACTTTTTATTCAATTAACTTGTTATGACACACAAAAAACAGAGATTCCACCTTTCTTGTTGCGGATAACCACACAAATAAGAAGAACATTTCTCACAAAACAGGCTTTATGGATGTTAGTTTCACATCAAAATCAAATTTCAGAACATTACTGTCCGCAAAAAAATCTGCTTTAAAGATGACAAAACGAAGACAATGGCCTGTTGCTGCAAAGAAAGTAAAATGTCCTTGAAAGCAGCATTCTGTCACAACAAAGTGAATACGTAAGTGTCATTACGTCAAAAAACACGAACCGAAGGAATCCCGAACAATCCCCGAACAATCCCCGAACCATTCCCGAAGTATTCCTGATGTATCATAATGTAAGTACAATTATGGCGAAAAAACTTGGTACATTATGTACAAAGCATACCGTTATAAGGCAGGTTCTATAAATTTGTTTTAGACTATTTGGTGC
>JAFYAT010000037.1 GCA_017540585.1 Bacteroidaceae bacterium
CTCACTGACCGAAGGGAAGTAATGAGGAATTATTTCTAATGAATAATTATTAATGATAAATAGCCATCCGGAGACGCTTGGCACAAACGCATATCCCCCCTTGGCAACTTCTCCCTCCCCATAGAGGCGAATGAGGGCGTAGAAGAGAGACTAAATGTCTCTCTGTCCCGAAATGAGGGGAGAGCAGTACCCTGCTCGACGGAGGTCAAAGAGGGCTGGGGAGAGGGTCCGCTCAAAAACTTAATCCCGCGAGAACTAAAAAACTCAAAAACTTAAAAACATAAAAACTTAACAAATATATGAAGAAATCAATTATCACACTAACCCTCGCAGCATTGGCAACAGGAGCCTATGCGCAGAACATCACACCCGACATGCTTCAGAAGTTTGCCAAGGAGAATACTCTCACTGGTGCAAACAAAGCAATTCACAACGCACTCTCAAATGGTAGCGTTGCCACTCTTGCACTCAACCCAGAAACAAAGAAGGAGAAAGATACATACTTCAGCAACTCCGTTCCTTCCAAGGGTATCACAGACCAGAGTTCAAGCGGACGTTGCTGGCTCTTCACAGGTATGAACGTGCTTCGTGCCAAGATGATTAACGAGCAGAAGCTCAATTCCCTCGAACTGTCACAGAACTACTTGTTCTTCTACGACCAGCTTGAGAAGTCAAACCTCTTCCTTCAGGCAATCATCGACACACGCAAGAAGCCTATGGAAGACCAAACAGTCATGTGGCTCTTCCAGAACCCGCTCTCTGACGGAGGAACATTCACAGGCGTTGCCGACCTCGTTGCAAAGTACGGAGTCGTGCCATCAGGCGTGATGCCAGACAATTATACAGCCAAGAACACATCACAGTTCACAACATTCCTCAAGCGCAAGCTTCGTGAGGACGCACTCGCCCTCCGTGCCGACGCTAAGGCTTCTGACAAGGTTCTTCAGACAAAGAAGCAGGCCTACCTCTCTGAGATATACAAAATGCTCGTACTCGGTCTCGGTGAGCCTGTGACAGAGTTCACATGGGCACCAAAGGACGAGAAGGGTAAATACATCAGCACTCCTAAGACATACACTCCTCAATCTTTCTACAAGGAATTCATCAACCTTGACCTCCAGAATGATTACATCATGCTCATGAATGACCCAAGTCGTGAGTACTGGAAGACATACGAGATACAGTATGACCGCCACACATACGATGGTCATAACTGGCTCTACCTCAACCTCCCAATGGACGACATCAAGGAAGCTGCCATCGCAAGCATCAAGGACTCAACCATGATGTATTTCTCTTGTGACGTAAGCAAGTTCTTCAACCGTTCAACAGGTTTCTCCGACCTCAACAACTACAACTATGAGGATATCTTCGGAGTCAAGTTCGGTATGGACAAAGCACAGCGCATCAAGTCATTCGACTCTGGTTCAACACACGCCATGACCCTCAAGGCTGTTGACCTTGACGAAAACGGCAAGGCAACAAAGTGGGAAGTTGAAAACTCATGGGGTGCTTCAAGTGGTTATCAGGGTCACATCATCATGACCGACGAATGGTTTGACAACTACATGTTCCGCCTCGTTGTCAACAAGAAATACGTAAGCGAGAAGGTTCTCAAGGCTGCACAGCAGAAGCCTACCCTCCTCCCTTGCTGGGACCCAATGTTCAGTTGTGAGGACTAAACTTCCCCACATCTTTAGGGTAGAAGAAACAAAAAGCCGTTCGGAATAAGCATCCGAACGGCTTTTTTGTTTCTTCGATGTAACTTTTTCAAGTAAAGTTATTGTAAATTAAAACAAAACACATATCTTCGCACAAGAACTCGGGTGGAAAATGTGTAAGATATGTATAAGAGGAAGATAGAATCAGTACTGCAAAGTTGGTTGAACGACAATTCACACAAGCCTATTGTCGTGAAAGGTGTTCGCCAATGTGGAAAAACAAGTAGCGTAATGGCTTTTGCAAAAAGACACTTCAAAAACGTAGTATATTTTGACTAAAGTTTCAGATTTAATTCTACAAGATTTGGTGTAGATTTTTCATAACCACAAACCTTTAGCTCGGCGTATCCAATTACAATTTACAAATATTGCAGTCAAAAGAAGAAAATCCTAAACTTGAGTAATGTGAGATTACTATCTCTGACTTGGACGATAGCCGCTCTATTTGGGGGATTTGGAACTTCTCTGCGCTATGGAGAGAAAAAATATCATCCCGAATTTGTATTAATGTGAAATCATCAAGTTAATGAACCATACCCGACTTTACACATAATGGTTGACCACAAAAAAACAGTGTTTAACAGCTATTAAACACTGGTAAAATGACTTAAGTATGCTATCACTTGTCAAAATTGCGGGAAGCGAATGGAAGAGAAAGACGCAAGGCGGTATGCCAATATTCCCAATTGTGCACTCCGTTGCGAATGCGTAGTTCATCCTTGATATGCTTGTTGCGCATGAGTTGATGAATCCTTACGTTAAGGTCAAAGAGGAAGTCGTCGTCTCCACAGTCAAAGAACCACTTAACGGTACGGAGCTTCTGGACAGTCTCATTGTCTGCATTCTCCACGAACTTGAGAGCTGAATGAGTCTTCATTGCCTGAGATACGAGATACACCTTGTCATCTACTCCACTCACTCTCTGTCTGCCCCCATCACTCTCCAACCACGCACTCATGGCATAGCAAGACGAGAACATATCTGGATGACGCTGAGAATATATCGTACTTCCGCCTCCACCCATGGAGAGACCCATCACGGCACGATGTCCCTTGTCTGAAATGCAACGGTACTTAGCCTCAGCCTGTGGCACAAACTCTGTGAAGAAGAAATCCTCATAGTTCCATCCCGGCATATTGAGATAGCCATTCCACGTATTCATCACATCAGGTCCGCCAGCATTAGGCATAAATATGACCATCTCACGAGCCTCACCCGTCTCTATGAGTTCATCCACAACCGTCTGCATCTGTCCCTTTTCGGCCCACGCTCTATAGTCGTCGCTGAAACCATGAAGCAGATACACAACTGGATACTGTTTACCACTCTTGTCGAAGCCATCAGGTACATACACATTATACTTCACCTGTGCTCCCAACACCTTACTCTTGATACTGTCCGTTATTATCCTGCCAGCAAAGGCATTACCGAACATAACACACGAAAGAATTGCTAAAATGATTTTCTTCATTTGATTAATTATTGGTTAGTTATTTATTTTTGTATAGTAAAAATTTAACTTACACAAGCAAAGGTACAAAAATTCTGTTATACCAAACACCTTTTCCCATTTTTTATTAATCAACAGAGTCTGCATAAAGTGTTACAACAGAAGAACGTAAGGATGATATATAAAAAAGAAAGCCATATCCTCACGGACACAGCTTTCAAAATTGCCTTTTATCTATATTTATTACCCTTAACTATTACCTTTATTTCTGATGCAAAGATACGCAAAAAAAAATAACCGACAAACTTTTTGACTACTTTTTTTACTTAATCACGATTTTTTTTGCATTTTTACCTTCGCGGATGATATAAACACCTGCTTTGTCCATGTTTTCGACCTTTGTTCCACCAATAGTATAGACGGAACGTTCGCCTGTTGTGATACTTGGAGCAACGACAGCAGTTGGGTCAACATCCTTATATGTGAGGTGGGCTGTAAGTGCGAATGACACAAAGTCTGTACTACTAAACCACTGGTATGTGCCGAGTCCATTACCACCATCATCCTCATCCTCGATGCAATGGTATGATGTCTTGCGTGTACCAGACTGTCGACGAACGCTGAAAAGACAGACTTTATCATTTACGCCTTCATTTGGGAATCCTGTAACGGTGATATAGAACTCGCCGTCAACATCCACAGGTTCGTCAAACTTGAAGATTGTTGGAATAAGACTTTCATCACTTGCCTTGATGTCAGAAATCTTGCGACTTGCACTCGCAAGTATCTCTCCAGGCAATCCGTCTGCTCCTGCCTTGCAAAGTGATACCGTGATGAGGGCATCAGGCGTATCAGAAGCAGCATAAGCGAAATAGAGAGTTGCACCGTTTACAGTTGCAGGTACGGCTGGTTTGTCAAAGTGTTCTGCGAAAGCATTCAAGCCAAGCATGTTTGAACCGCCATAATAACCAAGTCCACCAAAGGAAACAATGCTGAAGAGTGAATACTCGTCACGAGAAATATTCCAGATATCCTGTGTGCCTCCGACCTGAATTGCATTGGCAATCTTATCGTCATCGCTGCCAGCCATATTGCTTACTGTAAGCATGACATCGTATTTACCATCCTTCACATACTTGACAACAGGATTTTCATCGTTGCTTGTACCCACGTCTGTTCCTGGCAATGTCCATTCGAAGTTGGTTGGATAACCATCTGAGTCGTGGAACAATTTGACAGGAGTATTGACTGGAACGAATGCGTAAACGTATGGAGAATAATAATTACCCTCTATCTTTCCAATATATGCTGTAGGTGCCTGCTGCTCGATGATGACAACCTTCTCCTTGATAATCTCTGATGATTCTTCACCACGACGCACGACAAGTTTGACTGAGTACTCACCAGACTTGCTGTATGTTACTACAGGGTCTGCCTCTGTGCTTGTTGTCACGTCAGCACCCTCGAATGTCCATTCGTATGAAGTTGGTTCACCTTCTGATGTACTTCTGAAGTGTATCTTCTGACCAACCTTAGCACTTATTTTTGAGCTGCCATCTGGACTTGTCTGACGCAACTTGAAACCGTCAATGCTCACGTAGCTTCCTTCTGAACCTTCGTAAAGGAACTCGAATGTACACTTGTGACCTGAATACTTGCTGAGGTCAACATTGAATGCTACCCAGGCAGGTCCTGTGAAGGCGTTGTCCTGTGACCACTTAAAGCCATTGAGAAGTTCTTCTGATGTATTTTCAATTACGTCTTTTATTATAAACTTCCATGTTCCATTATAAAGCCATACACCAGAGAAACAAGCATAGAACTCTGCCTCGCTGTTTGGCTTGACAATAATCTCAGGTGAAACGGCACGTTCCTTCTGAGCATCTTTATCTGGCTTAATTGACAGGGAGTAAACGTGATCGTTGTCATAATAAGAGAAAGGCTTGACAGCTGCATAGTATGGCAACGATGTAAGTTCCCAATAGTTTCTGACATTTAGACCATAATACTTCCATGTGCCAGCCTCTTCGGCAGAATCCCATCCCATCTTGTAATATACAGGTTTGCTATCACCCGACATGAAGTCTGCCTTGAGAGGAACGGATACTACTACTGGTTCATTATCTACTATAGTGAGTTTATATGACACTTCCTGTGGTGCATATACGTTGTCACCGTCGAATACGGCCGTAATCACAACCTCACCCTTCTTGCCTTTTGACCACACTTCCTTGTCTTGATAAATGACGGCAACAGACTTGTCTGATGATGTGTAATGGATTGGAGACACGTTGAACGGATTGGTGAGAGGGAGAATGTTCATGCCTTCATTAACCGTAAGTGTTGTTTCCTTTGTTGCGAATTCAAGGTTTGGTTCCTTGAGCGTCACTCCTTCTTCAAGATATACCACAGTAAGGCTCAAGAGGTTTATCTGACTCTTGACCTCCGAGTTCTGGTCAAAAACGATTTCAAGCTTGCCTTCTTCCATTCCTGTCGAAGGAACGAACTTGTAGCTTGCTGATTCGGTAGCAAGTGTTGCAGCAGAGCCGTATGCCTTGCCATTGACTTTGACGCTAAGGTTAACGACTGCGCCAGTAGTCTTTATCCTTGCCTCCGCAGTTACGGATACAATCTTACCCTTGAAGCCGTCTGTTGAAAGGACTCCGTGAGTCACAGGATTCGCTGTCGTACCAAAGGCCTGTCTGCTACCAGTAGAGTACGATGCAACGTAAGAGTCAGATGTGTAGTTCCAATTGATGCCATTCAGCTCGGCATCAAGAGAAAGGACTCCAGTAAATCCATTCTTGTCCAAATTTTTGAAACCTGCGCTGTTGTCACCTTTATTGTCAAATGTGTAAGTCCATGTTGCAGCTTGTGCGACGGAAGTTATGCACAGCAGAACAATGATGTGGAAAAGAGATAGAACTTTCTTCATACCTTTCATTATATTTTTATTATTCTTCAGTTATTACAATCCCCTACGGGATGTTTGGTCGTTGCAAAATTCGTAATATTTTTGCTTATAACAAACAAAAAAACAATTATTTTGCCCTCTAAGACTATAATTCGTAAAATTTCTGGACATTTAACCTAATTATAGCTTTCGTAACAAAACAAAAGCCTTGAATAGTGAATTACTCTAATACTTGTATGAATAATACAGGCTAAAGTTGTATGTTGTCAATCCTGAGCTTCATGATGCCAACAGGTACGTGTACCTCCACGACGTCACCCACCTTCTTGCCCACGAGAGCCTCTGCGATAGGCGACTTGATGCTAATCTTCTTTTCCTGTATATTAGCTTCATGAGGACTAACAATCGTGTAACTCATCTTCGTGTTGTTGCCAAGGTTGGTGAGATCAACTTTATTGAGCAGTCCCACAGTCTCAACATCAAGACGGTCAGAGTCAATAACCCTTGCAAACTCAAGCACCTTCTGCTTGAAACGTATGCGGCTCATCAGTTTCCCCTGTTCACGTCGTGCAGCATGATACTCGAAGTTCTCACTCAGGTCGCCCTTCTCACGAGCCTCAATGAGAGCCTCCTTAACCTTGGGATACTCCACATACATCAGTTGGTTCAATTCGGCTACAAGCTTATCGTAGCCTTCTTGTGACATATATTCCATATTTAATTGTTTTTTCTGCTGCAAAGATACGGCAGTATTCTGATATTTGCAATAGTCTCCATCAAAGTCGGGACACATTCTCTATAAACTTGTTTTTTGGTTTATACCCTGTTGATGCCTGTTTTCCTTGTAATATTCCGTCATTTCTATTCATCTCTCCACTATTTCGTCAACTATCGAATCTTATCCGAACACTTACGACTCCAAGCGTAGTTTCCTTTTGTCCTACTTTGTTAGTCCTTGAAGAGATTATCTGCTACACGTGGAAAATACGCAGTATTGACTTTATACATACGTAATTATGTATAGAATCTGGATCTTTTTTTCTTCGGGAATGGTTCGGGTATTGTTCGGGAATACTTCGGGAATACTTCGGGAACGCTTTGCTTTATCATATTACCAATAATTGTTCCAATAAATTATTTTTATGTCAATATATCGTTTTAGACAGTACAAAATGTGTATTATGTAAAACCGACAAGTTGTTAAATTGATATGACAAAGATAGTTAGAATATGTTTTACTCGCAAAAAAATGAGAAAAAATGGGTGCAAGCTTGTTTTTCTATGATTTTTTGTACCTTTCCTCGAAAATGGCAAAGCAGACAATAGTCATTGAGTCACCTATGGAACAGAGTTTACAAGGTGTAAAATGGCAGTTTTTTGTAACTCTGTGGTTGACTAACATGAATGTGAATATATTAATCTAAGTGGACAAAAGAGCGAATCGGACAGGACATTTATAAGCATTATCGGGGAGAGAAAACAATAAGGGCAGGAACAGGAACGATAATAAGACAGTTTTGTCTATCTTTGCGCCAAGAACGGGCAAGACTGCCCACAGAAACATAACAAAAATATATAACAGAAATGAATATGAAGAAAGCAATCCTCACACTTATCATGTGTCTCATGGCAGGAATAAGTGCTGTTGCCCAAAGTGCGGGCGACAAGATTATCGGTACTTACAAGGCAGTACAGGACGGCAAAGTGAGCAAGGTAAAGATTTCGAAAAACGGCGACGGATACAAGGTTCAGGTAATATGGCTGGAACAGCCAAACAACCCAGACGGTACTCCAAAGCTCGACAAGAAGAACCCAGACAAGGCAAAGCGTTCAGTCCATGCCGACAAGATTGTGCTTGTGGATAAGATTAAGTACAAGGACAACGTGTGGAAGGATGCAAAGATTTACGACCCTACCAAGGGCAAGAGCTTTGACGTGGAGATGAAGTTCAAGGATGCCAAGACACTTCAGGTTAAGGGTTCACTCCTTATCTTCTCCCAAACCGTGGAGTGGACAAAGCTGGACTAAAGAGGAGCGGGTACAGCAACTCTGAAGATATAAACACAGAGGACGCAAAGAATGCAGAGATTTCCATCTGTCTATGAATTATATGACAGAAAGAATCGTCTCTATGTTCTTTGCGTCCTCTATATTTTCTATATCAAAATGTAGGAGGGAAGTTTACTTATAATACTCCTTCTTTCCTGCAGCAAGCGTATTCTTCATAAGAGAGCAGATAGTCATAGGACCTACACCACCAGGAACAGGAGTGATAAACGAGCATTTCTCTGCCACCTCATCAAACTTGACATCACCGTTGAGACGGAAACCGCTCTTACGAGTTGCATCAGGAACACGAGTAGTACCTACGTCGATGATTACAGCACCCGGCTTAACCATGTCAGCTGTTACGAAGTCTGGACTTCCGAGAGCAGCAATGATGATGTCTGCCTGAGCACACTCCTCCTTGATGTTCTTAGAGTGAGAGTGAAGAACAGTGACTGTTGCGTCACCAGGGTAACGCTTCTGCATCATGAGCTGAGCCATAGGCTTGCCGACAATATTTGAACGGCCAAGCACAACACACTTCTTTCCGCTTGTCTCAATATTGTAGCGTGCAAGGAGGTCTGTGATGCCGAGAGGTGTGGCTGACACGTAGCATGGGAGACCGATAGACATACGTCCCACGTTGATTGGATGGAATCCATCAACGTCCTTACGATAGTCGATAGCCTCGATTACCTTCTGTTCGCTGATGTGCTTTGGGAGTGGAAGCTGGACGATGAAACCGTCAACATCATCATCCTCGTTGAGCTTTTTAACCTCGTTGAGAAGGAATTCCTCTGTGATGTCATCCTCAAAGCGAAGGAGTGTTGACTTGAATCCACATTGCTCACAGGCAATGACCTTGTTCTTCACATACGTCTCGCTACCGCCATCGTGTCCTACGAGGATGGCTGCAAGGTGAGGACGCTTGCCGCCTGCCTCTACGATACGCTTTACCTCTTCTGCAATCTCTGCCTTGATGGCAGCTGCCGTTGCTTTACCGTCTATTAGTGTCATGTTTTTAGTCCCCCATCCCCAAGCGGGGCTGCCATCCTGTATGGGGGAGATGGCCTTAGAGATTAGTTAATTCCCGAAAAACATAACTCCGAATAGAAATGCTCATTGAACCATTTCTATCCGGAGGCTGCCCCCTTCGGGGATAAGGGGCTTTAGAATCGTGGCATGCCAGGCATACCCTTCATGCGTTGCATCTGCTTCATGGCTGTTGCCATCTTGTTGCCAGTCATCATGTGCATCATCTTGCGCATCTGGTCAAACTGCTTTGTCACGCGGTTTATCTCTTCCAGCTTCACGCCTGAACCCTTGCTGATACGTTGCTTGCGGCTCATGTTGATGCACTCTGGATGCTCACGCTCGTATGGAGTCATAGAGCCAATCATAGCTTCAACCGACTTGAAAGCATTCTCGTCGATGTCGATATCCTTGATAGCCTTACCTACACCCGGAATCATGCTTGCAAGATCCTTGATGTTACCCATCTTCTTGATCTGCTGAATCTGTCCGAGGAAGTCATTATAGTCAAACTTGTTCTTTGCAATCTTCTTCTGGAGTTTCTTTGCTTCCTCCTCATCAAACTGCTGCTGGGCACGCTCAACGAAACTGACGATATCACCCATACCGAGGATTCGGTCAGCCATACGCTCAGGATGGAACACGTCGAGTGCCTCCATCTTCTCACCTGTACCCACAAACTTGATAGGCTTGTCAACAACGGTACGGATAGAGAGAGCCGCACCACCACGAGTGTCACCATCAAGCTTGGTGAGGATAACACCATCAATCTCAAGACGCTCATTGAATGCCTTAGCCGTAGTCACAGCCTCCTGACCAATCATGGCATCAACTACGAGGAGTGTCTCATCAGGATTAACAGCATCCTTAATCTGCTTAATCTGAACCATGAGTTCCTCGTCGATTGACTGACGACCAGCAGTATCGACGATAACCACATCATAAGCCTTGGCACGTGCCTCCTTGATGGCGTTCTGAGCCACGGCAACAGGATCTGTCGCTCCCGGCTCCATATAGATAGGCACCTCTACCTGCTCAGCAAGTACACGCAACTGCTCCATAGCGGCAGGACGGAACGTATCACAGGCAGCAAGGAGAGGTTTCTTGTTCATCTTAGTCTTGAGCATGAGTGCAAGCTTACCAGACATAGTTGTCTTACCTGCACCATTGAGACCTGCCATAAGGATGACTGAAGGATGACCTCCGAGAGAGAGTTCTGTAGCCTTACCACCCATGAGGTCGGCAAGTTCGTCATGAACAATCTTAATCATCAACTGACTTGGCTTGACAGCAGTAAGCACATTCTGTCCGAGTGCCTTCTGCTTGACAGTATCAGTAAATGACTTTGCAACCTTATAGTTTACGTCGGCTTCGAGGAGTGCCTTACGCACGTCCTTGAGCGTCTCTGCTACGTTAATCTCGGTGATTTTACCTTCACCCTTGAGTATTTTGAACGAGCGTTCAAGTCGTTCTGAAAGATTTTCAAACATATATTGAGTTTGTAAGTTTTTAAGTTGGTAAGTTTGTAGGTTTTTGAGTTCTTTAAGCAGACCCTCTCCCCAGCCCTCTTTGACCTCCGTCGAGCAGGGTACTGCTCTCCCCTCATTTCGGGACAGAGAGACATTTAGTCTCTCTTCTACGCCCTCATTCGCCTCTATGGGGAGGGAGAAGCTACCAATGGGATATGCGTTCAAGCCTTCTTAATTCTAACAACCTGATGACCTAAAAGAAATCCTATTTCTTAGTCTTCGCACCTTTATATATAAGGAAACAGATAATGCCAATCACAGCAAGGATGGCACCAATGCCGATGATGTGGCTGTAATGACTGACCTTGGCGATCAGTTCCTCCTTGCCCATGACAGAGTGGAAGCCCACTCCGATGGCTATGAGGATGCTGTTCCATATAGCAGCTCCGAGACAAGTGAAGAAGACGAACGAACCGATATTCATCTTGGCAAGTCCCGCTGGGATGGAGATAAGCTGACGGATAGCAGGTATCATACGTCCGATAAGAGTAGATACGGCACCATGAGCGTCAAAATAATCCTCTGCCTGTTTCACCTTGTCAGCATCAATGAGACACATGTGGCCAAAACGAGAGTTGGCGAACGCATACACGATGGTACGTCCAAGTGTCATTGACAATCCATAGTTGATGAGAGCACCAAGCAAAGCTCCGACAGTTCCAGCAAGGACAATCATAGGAATACTCATCTCGCCAGTCTCACTTGCCATGTAGGCCGCAGGAATCATCACTACCTCGGAAGGAAATGGAATGAAACTGCTCTCGATTGTCATGAAAAACACAATCCACCAATAATTGAGGCTATCGAGTGCCCCGCTGAATAAGTTCGTTATTATTTCTTCCACAATTTTCTTTTTTAGGCAATCCTGACGAATCGCCTGTTCCATAATGACTGCAAAGGTAGTGAAAAAAAACAAGATATAGCGGAATTGCCACCTAAAAAATCCATTGCACCTCAACGAAAGAAAGAAAAAGAAGCAAAATGAAAGATATAGTCAAAAAAAACGCACAAATATTTGGTCAACTCGTAGAATTGCCGTACTTTTGCACTCGCTAAAGTCAAGAGCCCCTTTGAGAGGGCAAATATTAGCACAATATGGGTAAGTCCTGTACGACCAGCTCCCTGTCAATCCTCCAGGGTCTGACGGCAGCAAAGGCAGCAGGTTGTAGCGGTGCGATACAGATCGCTTACCCACCCGCCTCTTTAGCTCAGTTGGCCAGAGCACGTGATTTGTAATCTCGGGGTCGTTGGTTCGAATCCGACAAGAGGCTCACAAAAAACAAAAGGACAGACAAAACGTCTGTCCTTTATTTTTTGTATATATACCACTTATTTTGCATAAATAAGTGGCAAAGCCCAGTAAAGATACTCGTTGATGTGTCCGTAGAAATGCTGACCGCCTTCCTTCATCTCAAAACGGAGATTTGCGTTAGCCTTGTTGTAACGGAACAGAGGAGCATTCTTAGAGAGTGCCTCCACAAGATTCTTCTGAGGATTACCGGCTATATCCTTTGTTCCTGTATAGCCATAAACCTCGAAGTCATTGCCGTAAGGAGACTTTGCCAATTGTTCGTTGAGCCATATTGCTGCAGTCTTAGCATCCTGACGTTCGCCCTTGTCGTTGTGAATCCAAAGGTCGCCGCTAAGTGGGAGAAAATACTTTACGGCATTCACTCCGTATGCAAGCTGAAACCATGTAGAAAGAGCACCCATTGAAAAACCGCCGTATGCACGATGACTACGTGAACGTGTAATAGCCATGCTGTCTGTTCCCTCAAGGAATGTGTTGTAGGCTGTCTCAACAGCTGGAATAAGGTCGTGCTGAAGCTCTGTGTGGAAATTGCGTGTACGTGCAATACCGTCATTCATACCATTTGAACCGATATTCTCGTCATCGTCATAGAATGTAGGAGTAACGACGATGATTGGTCTCATCTTGCCATCTGCAATAAGGTGGTCGAGAACCTGACGAAGTGGAAGCCAGTCCTGTGGTGGTGTAAGGAAAGACGTTGTCTTGTCGCCTCCACCGTGCATAAGATAGAGTACGTCATACCTGGTCTTCTTGTTGCTCGCATCATAGCCATAAGGGAGATAAACCCTTGCATGTTTCTTCAGTGTCTTGCCATTAGAGTGAGCTGTGTAGAAAAACTCCTCAATCTTACCCTGCTTGCCTGCAGGCTGACGAATGGCGTCTGGTATAGGTTGAATCTGTTTGATTGTCTTCTCAAACTCAGAGTCACCTGTCTGCGCCATAGCAGACATAGTGACGAGCAATGCTGCAAAGCATGCTGATAAAGTTCGTTTCATCATAGGTCTTAATTAAGTTATTATGTTAGTTGATTAAAATCCAAAAAGCCATCCACATGAAGTGAATCAAGTGGATGGCTGCCATTATATAATCTTGATTTATTAGATTGCGAATGGATTCTCTCCTGGGTAAAGCTGACCAGCTGGGAGAGGAGTGTTGATGTCGTCAACACCGAGGAGGTGAAGAGCCTCGAAGAGAATCTTACCAACGTTCTTGAATGCGTATGCACCATGGTGTGGGAAGCGCTTGCCAACGAGGACGTGACGATAGAAGCGTGCGAATCCTGGGATAGCAGCGATACCGATACCACCGAATGAACATGGGTCGATGTCGAGGAAGTGACCCTCTGCGATGTAGCTGACGAGCTTAGAGTCTGAGTTAGACTGGAGACGGAACATTGTTGTTGCGCTTGGCATAATCTGACCTTCGAGAGTACCCTTTGTGATATCTGGACTCATGAGACGAGCCTGGATGAGCTGATACTTGATCTTGCAGTCCTTCATGCACTGTGAGCATGTGTTACCACAGTGGAAGCCCATGTAGAGGTCCTTCATGCAAGCACCCTTGAGGTCTGCACCTGCTGGTACTACGTCATCTGGAACTGAGTTGTTGATGTCGAGGAGAGTAGCAGGCATCTCAGATGCGCACTCAGCCATGTACTCTGATACAGCACCATAGAGGTCAACCTCACATGCTACTGGAATACCACGACCTGTGAGACGTGAGTTAACGTAGCAAGGTTCGAACTCAAATACTGGCTGCCATGCTGGCCAACACTTGTTTGCAAATACAGCATAGTTGCAAGCACCCTTGTTGTTCTCGTACCAATCCATGATAGCGAGTTCAAGCTGAGCCATCTTGTTGATGATCTCTGGATAAGTGTTGCGTGAACCAAGCTCTGCCTCCATATCCTTAGCGATGGCAGCAATTTCTGCTGTACGGCTTGCAACCTTCTCAAACTGAACCTTCATGTCAAGCTCAGAGTTCTCCTGTACCTCAACACCGAGGTCGTAGAGTGGCTGGATAGGTGCGTTACAAGCGAGGAAGTCGAATGGACGTGGACCGAATCCGATAACCTTGAGGTTCTTCATTCCGATAACAACGCGAGCGATGTGACGGAAGTCAGCGAGTTCCTTAACAGCTTCCTGTGGAGTTACGTTAGGATACTCTGGAATATATACACGAAGGCGACGGAGGCCGACGTTGTAAGAGAAGTTGAGGACACCACAGAGAGCATCACCACGGTCAGAAGCAAGGTTTGCCTTGCCTTCTTCCTTAGCAGCGAGTACCATTGCTGGACCCTGGAACTTCTGAACGAACATAGTTGTTGGACCTTCAGGACCGAAGTTACCGAGGAACATACATACGGCGTTGATGCCGTTAGACTTAGCCCAATCGAGAGCCTTCATTGTATCGTTTTCGTTCTCGATAATAACTGGGCAGTCAAATACCTCTGGGAGAGCAGCCTTGCGAACCTCGTCCATCAAGGCAGCCAAACGAGCCTTAGTAAGAGATGCTGGGAAGCAGTCGCGGCTTACACCAACAATACCAAGCTTTACTACTGGTTGGTTAATCATGTTTGTAAAATGTTTTTGGTTTTATTGTTTATAATGTTTAGAGACGTTTTGTTGAGCGTTGAGTGTTTAGAGTTTATCGTTTATAGACGTTAGGTGTTCGTCAACCATTGTCTTCTGATTCAATGCTCGCAAAGGTATGAAAAAGATTTTATAACCCATGCTACAAAGCAATCTAACACCTCTGTAAGAGTAGCCTTGCGAAACTCGTTCATCAAGGTTGCCCGACGAGCATTAGTAAGAAAAGCGGAGAATCCGTTGCGACTTACGCCAGCAATACCTGGCTTTACTACTGATTGGTTAATCATGTTTGTATAATTGCTTTGTTTTTATTGTTTATAATGTTTAGAGACATTGGATGTCCGTCAACCATTGTCTTTTGACTCAACGCTCGCAAAGGTATGAAAAATATTTATAACCCATGCAACAAAAAGGTGAAAAATATTTAAAACACGCAAAATATTTTTGTAAAGTGTTTTTCTTTTGTCCTTTATTTGCTCAAATTATAGCAATTTAGCAATCTTTTATTGTAAGATAAGGTTTTCTTTCGTTGTAAGATAAGCACAAGGGTGATAAATGTCAAATTTCAGATGTCAAATCTATGCATCCAGGCAAAGGGAATGCTTAATAATCATGTCAAATCCATGTGTCCCGAACGAGGGAATGTACATAGAAAAAGGGGATGAATCTTAGTCTTACAGACTTTAGATACATCCCCTTGTATGGTGTTTACACACGGCTGTAACCATGATTGAGTATGGTACTTGCCCTGCGAACCGTATGCAATGTATTCAGTTCACGCTCTGCTATAGCCTTGCAATCGTA
The DNA here is from genome assembly GCA_017540585.1 of Bacteroidaceae bacterium. Classification (GTDB taxonomy): domain Bacteria; phylum Bacteroidota; class Bacteroidia; order Bacteroidales; family Bacteroidaceae; genus Minthosoma. The sequence goes on from JAFYAT010000037.1 coordinate 15,400, forward strand.
CAGATAACCTTCATATATGTCCATCCATACATCACAAGGTATGTTCAATGCCTTTTCGAGTTTTCTTGCAAATTCGATATCAACTCCATGCTCACAATTGACAAATTCGTCAATCTGTGACACGGGCACATCCATCATTTTTGCAAGCTCGGTATTATTGATTCCTCGTTCCTCAAGTTCGTCATGCAACATCTCGCCCGGATGGGTTGCCTTGAAAGGAACTGGTCTGTTATTATTTGTTGCCATAATGCGTACTGTCAATCTCAATTAATTCAACTTCTATACCGTCATCTGTCTCTGTAAATATCAGACGTTCTATATAGCCGTTAGCAATCCTTACGGAACTTCGTGGCTCGTCATGCTGGTATTTCAATTTTTCATAATGAAGCGAGCTTATCATCTTCAACCTGTCCACGCTCTTAACGTCAAGCATATAACCAACAGCCTTGATATAGCCAGCTACAAGCTTCTTGTTTCTGCAAATGCTACGATACTTACGGTCTTTTGTACTACCTGTTTCATACAACTCAGACAAGGCTTCTTCTCTGAAAGCTACTTTCATACAATCTTGTTTGTTGTATTTACCTCGCAAATATAAAGACAATTTATCATTAATAGATTATTTCACAAGGAAAATTTCATACTCCAAGACCATTTTGCGTGTTTACATCCTTGTTTTTGCAGATTTGCAAAATCCACAATCTATAATCTCAAATGTCAAATCTATGCGTTCCGATATGAGCAGGAGGCATAATTGATAGATTTTAAACTTGACATGGAACATTCTCCCACTTTAAACTATAAACCGCAAAGCGAGTCAAATTGAGGATATAATGTCTCAGGAACAAGATTATACTAATCTACTAACAAAAAAACAATATTCACAAATTCTTCTCACACGTATGAAAAGAGGGATAACAACTATTCTAACCGTGCTGACCACATTGTGCATGCAGGCACAGGTGTCGTTCGGTACAGCAGAGAAATTCAACGACAATTGGCAATTCTACCTTGGTGACGACAGCCTCGCCTTCTCACGCAGACAGGATGTACGCACCATCAACCTGCCTCACGACTGGAGCATAGAGGGACAGCTCAGTCCTTCGCTCGCAAGTTGCCAGGGCTATCTGCCAGGTGGTATCGGATGGTACCGCAAAACATTCAAGATAACGGACAAGGATGACCTCCACTTTATATACTTTGAGGGCGTCTATTGCCGTTCAACAGTCTATCTCAACGGCAAGAAACTCGGATACCGTCCTAACGGATTCGCAAGCTTCATGTACGACATGACTCCACACCTGAGCGAGGGAGAGAACGAGCTCCTCGTGCGTGTTGACCACAGTCAGCTTGCCGACAGCCGATGGTACACAGGTAGCGGAATATATCGTGACGTGTGGATTGTCAGCTCTGGCAAGACACACTTCAGCCAATGGGGACTCGGATGGCAGGCAAAGAATATCACCAAGTCATCTGCAACCGTAGATGTGAAGATGAATGTGGAGGGTGCCATGTATGCAAGGGGCGACCTCAGCGTGATGGCTACCCTGCTCGATGCCAAGGGCAACGTGGTGGCTAAGGCTACCCGCAAGTGTGGCGAGGGCAAGGCTACAGTCTCTCTCAAGGTGAGCAAGCCACAGATGTGGGACCTCACATCACCTTACTTATATACGCTCAATACCGTACTCCGAGAGGGCGACAAGGAAATTGACAAGGCAAGTTGTACGGTCGGACTACGCACGCTTCGATTCGATGCGAACAACGGTTTCTTCCTCAACGGAGTGAACACCAAGGTCAAGGGCGTATGTCTCCACCACGATGCAGGTGTACTCGGAGCCGTAGTACCTAAGGACGTGTGGCGCAGACGACTCGTCAACCTCAAGGAGATGGGTGCAAACGCCATCCGCATGAGCCACAATCCACAGTCACCTGACGTGTATGACCTGTGTGACGAGCTCGGACTCCTCGTCATGGACGAGGCAAGCGACGAGTGGGAGTTCCCAAAGCGTAAGTGGATAGAGGGATGGAATGCTGGTAAGCCTGCATTCTTCGGCACGTTCGACTTCTTTGAGGAGTGGATTGACCGCGACGTGGCAGACATGGTTCGTCGCGACCGCAACCACCCTTGCGTGTTCCTGTGGAGCATCGGTAACGAGGTTGACTACCCTAACGACCCATATTCACACCCTGTGCTCGACGGCAACAATGCCGCCATCAACCAGCCAATGTTCGGAGGCTACAAGAAGGATGCGCCTAATGCTGAGCGCATAGGTAAGATTGCCAAGAGACTTGCTGCCGTGGTACGTGGCATCGACATGTCACGTCCTGTGACGGGCGCACTCGCAGGAGTGGTGATGAGCAACCAGACGGAATATCCAGAGGCCATCGACGTGGTGGGCTACAACTATACCGAGAACCGATATGACGAAGACCACCGCATCTACCCTAAGCGTATCATCTACGGCAGCGAGACAGGCGTGGGACTCGACAGTTGGAAGGACGTGAGAGACAAGAAGCATATCTTCGGACAGTTCATCTGGACAGGTACAGACTACCTTGGCGAGAGCGGCAGGTGGCCATCACGAGGACTCAACACAGGTCTCCTCGACTTCGGCAGCTTCAAGAAGCCACGTGGATGGTTCCGTGCCTCACTCTGGAGCACAAAGCCTGTGACCTACATCGGCACATACCCAGCTCACGTGAGAGGACCACGAAGAGGCGGATTCAGCATACCTGTAAGCACGGAAGCACTCGACACATGGAACTATGAGGAGGGCGACAAGGTGAGAGTAGTATGCTACACCAACTCGCCACAGGCACGACTCTTGCTCAACGGCAAGGAGGTAGGCGAAGTGAAGCCATACGACGACAAGAACGGTGTGATATACTGGGACATCCCATACGAGGCAGGCACTCTCGTGTGCGAGGGACTCAGCAAGGACGGCAAGGTGGAGAGCTCATACAGCATAGCCACGAGCGGACGTCCGTACAAGATTACAGCCATGGCAGACAAGACGACCGTAGAAGGCAAGAACCGCGTTGTCCACATCACCGTACAGGTGAAGGATGAGAACGGAGTACTCGTGCGCCTTGCTGACAACAACATCACATGTAACGTGACCGGAGCAGGTCGTCTTCTCGGACTTGAGGGTAGCGACAACACAGACATGGGCAACTACCGTGACAATCGCCAGCGCGTACACAACGGTCAACTCCTTGCTTACATCAAATCCACTGGCGAGGGTGACATCAAGGTACGTTTCACGAGTCCTCTTCTCAAGGGAACTGAGGTGACGATACATAGCACGAAGTGATAATTAAATTATTACTGTCCGCTAAACACGACCTA
>JAFYAT010000038.1 GCA_017540585.1 Bacteroidaceae bacterium
CAGATACTCAACAAGGACTATTGTGAAGTAGATGACTTTAGTACAATGATCAGCACATGTTTCCGTAAGCCGGAAGAAGGAGAAGAAGGCTGTGAGATGCTAAGTGTGGATATTCTCAGAGTAGTTCAGATGAGGTATCCAGGTGTGCAGATTGACCATAGGACTCGTTCCATCCTTGGTGCTAATCTCTCGTCAATGGGTATCAAGAGTCATCGCACGAACAAAGGGTATTGCTATACCGTGGTGCAGATAGCTGCATAAGTTGTTTAGAGTTAATGAAAAAGGCAGCCAAGCGTGGTGCTTAACTGCCTTTCTTGTTTTGATTTGTGGTGATGATGTTCTTCTGTCTATTCTGTCATATCACCGAATGAACCTACGACATCTACGCCATTTATTGGTATGTTGGTGCCAAAAATTTTCTGAACGTGCTTTGGCAGACCAGAGCGGATCCACAGTTCCTTTGCTATCTTGCCGTCACCACGATCGAAAGACAGGACGAATGTGTCCTTATCTCTCCATTCTATATTACACTTGTTCACGCCTTCAATAATCAGCTTGTCGCTCTTAACCTCTAAAGGCCAGTAGTTGACAGTACTTCCAGAATAGATATTGACAGCATCCTCACTATAAATCTTATAGAGTTGTAAAAAGCCAGATATGATTACCTCCTTTCCGTTAAGAGTGCCGATGTTGCCTATCATCTTCCAGCATCCGTCAAAGCGATGCTTTGCTGGTTTATGCTTCATGGCAAACATATCAAGAGAACGAACCAATTTCTCGTTGATGTTCTTCCTGTCATAGTGTTCTGTGATGAACGTATTCATAGGGAAGATAGACTCTCTGCCTGGTCTGACGGTGTTATACCACTTGAGAGAGAATTTATCCTTATCACTATCAAAGATCTGAGTGCCATGTCCGTCTTCTCCAACAGGGGTATTGCCAGTATAGGTGTATGGATGAGGCTCATCTGTGCGAATGGCGTATGCATAGCGTTTTTTCGTGTCGGTCTCAATCATTATGGTGAAGGGAGCTACATCTGTGCATAACTTGTACTGTTCGAACTCAGGGATATGGTCTGGCTGACCATTATCGTATGAGAGTTTATAAAGTTTGTAGAGTCCGCTGGGATTCTCTGTCTGAGCGAATGATGTAGTTGCAGCCATCAGGCAACAAATACCTAAGATAATACCTTTTCTCATATTTGTTTGTTATTTAATGAATGTTGTTTTACCATTGATTGAAGATTCGATTTTCTGCCAGTTGCGTGGAATCCAATACTCGCCGTTTGTTTCGAGTCTAAGGATATAGACTGTTCCAGAGCGGTCAATATAGCCAAGCAAAAGACTTGATTCTGCTATGTGATTGACTTTCAGTCGGGTGGTGTTCTTTATGCCAGAAAGCATGAAGTGACGACTTGAATATTCCAGTACGCAGCATTGAGTGAGGTGAGTGTCAAGGAATCGGTTGGCTTCCTTTAGGAGTGAAGAGTATATCGTTCTTGAAGTTTCTGAGGCAGGAATGATATAGAGTTGTCCTTGTGACTCACTCTCTCCATCCGGTTCAGGCAGGATGTAGTGTGTATAGAAGTATGTGGATTCCTTGTCTGTACGTTCACCAGCAGCATGTTTGTATGTTACGGCTACTTGTCGGATATTGGAATGGGTGTTGACCATAGATTGCAGGGCACTATCGAGGGGACTTATATCAAAATTATAATACGTTCCCTTTGCCTTGTTTTCGTAGTTGCTTATGTAGATGATATTGCCCTTGCCATTTACATAGTCAAACATACCAGCTTCCTTAGCTCCGAAGTACATCTTACGGCTACTGCCACTCAATTTATTATAGAAATCAACTTCCTGTTGTAAGAAGCTATTACTATAGAGGAATGTATGCGACTTTCGGAAGTGCTTATGATCATTCGTCCAACCAAATTCAGAATTCTCATAGCGAGAAACGTCAAGGACGTAATCACCTTTTTCTCCGTAGCCTTTGGTTGCTATGGTGTATGAAATGGTGTCCTTACCGTTCTTGTGGCTCTCGTAGCGGTATGACTCAATGGAGTTTCTTATCATTCCGTCGAAGAAGATGCAGATGCTATCCACAAGGTGAGGTATGCGTTTCTGATCGGAAAGAATCTCGTTTTTTGCAAGAATGGAATCTTTCTCGAAACTAACATTGTATCGCTTGGCAATATGATACTTGTCGTTAACGCGCGAAACAGAAATCTTTACTCCATGATCCGAAAGATAGTTCATGAAGGAATCTATTTTGCCGTTGCGATTATCCTGAGCATATATGCCTATGGATGATGCAAGCAATATGATGATGTGTAAAAGTTGTTTCATAACCTATTATTCTAAGCTTAATAGTTCGTTGTTCATTGAAGCCATTGCCGACCTGACTTCATTGTTTTCGTGCTTCATCTTATCCAGATTGATGCAGATGAATCCATCTGTACTGTAATCGTCAAATTCTGGAGCAGATGATTCATATATGGTTTTCTCTGTATGCTCTTCTACAGGAGTATTGACTTGCTGTACAGTCTGTGCTCTTGGAACTTTTACAGACGATTTCGGCTTGCTTGGCTTAATATCAGTTTTTGCTTCATTTATTCTTATTGGCTGATGAACAACAGGGCGTTCTACCTTTGCAACAGTTGGTTCTTTGCTTACTTCTATGGTCTCAGAATCCATTTTAGGGTATAGCGTGATGCCTATTCCTATTAATAACGCAATAGAAGCTGCTGCACTTAACCAGATACGCTTGTGTGTATTGTTTTGAGTA
>JAFYAT010000039.1 GCA_017540585.1 Bacteroidaceae bacterium
CCCGAAGGGGGCGGCCATCCGGATTCCAACAAATAATCAAAACAGCTTTAAATAGACATGCCGTTCGGACGCTTGTTCCGAACGGCATGTTAATTATAAATTGTTAATTGAATTTGTTCAGGATGGACGCCCCCTTCGGGGGTCGGGGGGCTTTAATTTACATCACAACTACTCCTCCGTTTGAAGGAATTGTGACTGTCATATTCTTCTTTGCAGATACCTTTGCATCTGTAACGCCATTGTTGAGGTAAAGCTTCACACTCTGCTTTGCAGCAAACATAGGGAGGTCAATGTTGAGTTTGAGTGGTTCCTTTGTAGCATTGACACCTGCAACATACCACTTGCCATCAAGTGCCTGACGTGCAAGAACAATGTACTTGCCAGGAACACCATCTATGAACTTCATGTCCTTCCAGCAAGTAGGAACAGCTTTCATGAAGTCAAGAGCCCATGCTGGAGCATCTGTAAGGTTGTTTGGAGCTACGGCAAAGTTCTGTACAGGAGTCTGGAAGAGAACAGCTGTTGCAAGTGCATAGACATCAGATGTCACACGAGTCTTGCCGTGTACATTGTCCTTAGAATAGTGCTTGTTGAGTGTAGAACCACCAAAGTCCATGTTACCTACGGCATTGCGGAGAACAGGGTGGATAGTAGCAGCAAGAGCCTCTATGTCGTTGTCATACTGACCGAATGCAAGGTTCTCGCTTGCACGCACAGCCTCACAAGAGATGAAGTTAGGGAACATACGCTCCCAACCACGTGGAAGAGTACAACCGTGGAAGATAATCTCAAGACCATACTCGTTGGCATCAATGAGGATATCCTCATACATCTGCATTGTCTGCTGCTTGTCTGAACCTACGAAGTCAATCTTCAATCCCTTGACACCTGCTTCCTTGAGCCATGCCATCTCCTGACGACGTTCAAGCATACGGTGCATCTTGCCACGAGGTCCCTGTGGAGCATCGTTCCAGTAGCCGTTTGAGTTGTACCAGAGATACACGCCTACGTTCTTTGTCTTAGCGTAAGCCACGAGCTTCTTCATGTTGTCATAACCGATGTTTGAATCCCAAAGGGCATCAATAAGAACATACTCATAACCCATGGCAGCAGCAAAGTCGATGTATTCCTGCTGCTCCTTGTAGTTACAGCTTGCGTCCATACGGATAATCCAGCTCCATGTAGCACGTCCATACTTGTAGTTCTGACTTGCCTTATATCTTGGTGTAACCAAATCCCACATGATTGAAGTCTCAGCTACAGGAGCAAGTGTCTCGCCTACTGTTATTGTACGCCAAGGAGTATAACCTGGGAGCATGATGCCAGGAGCAGAAGTACCTACGCCACCGAACTCAGTATCCTCAGGATAAGCGATAGTATAAACATTACCCTTATTCTCAAGACGACCACCGCAATAGTTACCGTCAACATTTGTCTCGCAGAGCATTACCCAGATGTCAGATGGGCGAACTGGTTCACCCTTCTTAACCTTTCCTTGAGCAGGATACTTGACATTGAAGAGCGCAGGATAAGTGAATCCACGTCCATGTCCGTTCTTGCCCATGTCAGCTCCGTACTCGTAGTAAGTCTCATAACTTGGTGCAGTACGTGCAAATCCTGTCTGAGGAGTCATTGCAGGACAGAGATAAGTCTTTGTTCCCTCTGGCATGGCGAATGAAGTTGATTCGCTGTTGACGAGACAAGCGAGACGGTCTCTCTGTGGCATCATCTGATAGCGGAAAGCCACATTATTATTATCCACGTGGAATGTTACGTTGAAAGCAGCCTTGCCTTCCTTTGAGTAAGAAACAGTCTGCTCTACGGCATTAAACTCGAAGTGAGCCTTCTTTGCATTAGGAAGATCGTATGATCCGTTCACAGCTTTGGCATCAGTAATCTTGTCCTGCTTGAGTCCCTTTGTGAAGTCACCGATGGAAGTAGTGAGTCCGAGTGGAGAGTTCATGATTACTTCCCTGCCTTTGTACACTACGCTGTACTGAGGAGTACCGTCAGCATTTACAGAGAGGTTTACCTTCAAAGCCCCATCAGGGCTTGATATTGTCTGTGCACATAGTGCGAGTGGTGCCATAACGAGGCATCCGACCATTGTGAAGATTTTGTTCATATATCAGTATTAAGTTTATTATGTATTTTCACGTCTGCAAAGATAATGATTTTTTCCAACAAACAATGTAAGACATTGTAACCTATTAATGCTCTTTTGTTACAAATTCGAGAGAAATGAGAGGAGGCCGTAAAAAAAAGAGCAACCAGAAGGCTGCTCTTTCCTAATATTATATTTTAAGTTTGTGAGTTTTTAGGTTTGTGAGTTTTTTAGTTCTCGCAGAGAGTTATCAGCGAATAACCATTAATTACCAATTACTCATTACTAATTCATTAAAACTTGAACTGGTTCTTCTTTACGTATATCTTATAGTTCTTGATTGCACCTGGAACGTTGCTTTCCATACGTGGGAGGTACTGGAGTGCAGTCACGGTGCGTTCCTTGCCAAGGTCGATGATGATATGGTGAGGAAACTTGACACCCTTGAGAGTTGACCAGAATGTAGATTCCTGAAGGTCGTAAATCTTATCACCTGCACGGTTACCTGTCTGGATGTCCTCTGAGTCGGCGTATGAAATCTTCCAAGGCTCACGTGAGAGACGCTCGCCATTCTCGTCGAGGAGATAAAGTTCAGCGATACAAGCATACTCATTACCGTTGTGGTTATCGAGTGCCTCAAGACATACATAGCGACCTGTCTGAGGTGCTGAGAACTTCACTTCCTGCCATCCGTTACCTGCCTTGAACTGACCTGCTGCCACTGGCTTCTCGCCTGCAAGTGAAAGGTTCTGTCCTTCCTTGCGGTGGATAGGTGGCTCTGCATTCTGAAGCTTGTCGATGATTGGCTTGCTGAGACCCTCGCTCTTAGCTTCTGTAGGACCAACGATGTCGAGAACGATAATCTCGTTCTTGCCCTTCTTCAACCAGCATCCAGGACAGAAGAGTGTCTGCTGAGGACCAATCTCCCAAATACGTCCGAGACCGTGACCATTGACATACACAAGTCCCTTGCCGAATGTCTCGAAGTTGAGGAATGTATCACCAATCTTATTGACTGTGAACTGTGCCTTGTAGTAACCCGGTACACGGTCGCCGTTCTTGAGTGGCTTGACATCAGTAAGTGGCTTGTAAGCCTGCTTCTGCATAAACTCGTAAGTGTCTGGGAAGAGGTAGTTCTTCCAGTTCTTGAGCTGTGCAGTATAGTCGTTGCCGTCAATATCTATTGTGAGGTCAACAGTTCCCTCGATACCCTTGAAGTCCTTAATGGCACGTCCGAAGTTGATACGTCCCATAGCCTCCACGAGGATGTCAAGCTGAGCACCCTTGCGGCAAGATGGGAGTACGAGGTCCTTGTCACCGTTGCGACGGTCAAGGTTGCCGATGTACTTGCCGTCTACATATATCTGGAGGTAGTCGTGACCACCTGCTATGTGGAGCTTGGCTGGCTTCTTGAGTTCAGGAAGCGTAGTGCGATAGAGGATTGAGCCCCATCCCTGATTGAACTCTTCCATTGTCTTAACCTTCTCAGAAAAAATTGGCTCTGGAAGATTGTCGAACACAGGAGCATACTCCGTGAAACGGAATGCAGGAACGGTTGTTACTGGTATTGGCTTTGGTGCTGCAGGAAGCTTCTTCTTTGAATACTGCTGAAGCATATCCCTCAGTTCAGTGAACTTTGGTGTCACCTGTCCGTATTCATTGATAGGAGCATCATAGTCGTATGATGTCACGTCAGGAGCAAAGCCAGGAGAGTTGGCACCTGCCCAGTGGCCGAATGATGTACCTCCATGAGTCATATAGAGTGAGAACGAGATATTCTTGTCGAGCATCTCCTTCATTCCTGCCACCATATCCTTTGAAGAACGTGTCTCATGCTTACCGCCCCACTTGTCAAACCATCCGCTCCAGAACTCTGAACACATCAGTGGTGCATCAGGACGGAGTGACTTCAACTTGCGGAACTGGTCGTCAATATTGGCACCTGTACCGAAGTTCATGGTCCATACGAGGTCATCAAGTCCGTTGTCAGTGAAGTTGCTTGACCAGTCACACTGGAAGAGTGCCACCTTGTCGAAGCCCACACTGCGGAGACAGTCGCGAATCTGGCTTACGTATGGCTTGTTCTTGCCGTATGAGCCATACTCGTTCTCCACCTGTACCATGATGATAGGACCGCCGTTCTGGATAGTAAGACCTGCGAGCTGCTTGCCCACTTCCTTCTCGAATATCTTCACGCGCTCCATGAAGTATGGGTCCTGCTCACGCAACTTGATGTCCTTCTTCTTCAGGAGCCACCAAGGCAGACCACCCATCTCCCATTCAGCACAAACGTATGGTCCCGGGCGGACGATGACGTACATTCCGTTCTTCTGTGCAAGACGACAGAACTCAGCCACGTTGTTATTGCCAGACCAGTCGAACACACCCTCCTGCTGTTCGTGGATGTTCCAGAAGATATAGATACAGATAGTGTTCATACCAAGAGCCTTACACATCTTGATACGATGTTCCCAGTATTGCTGCGGAATACGAGGATAGTGGATTTCAGCAGCCTTAACGACGAATGGCTCGCCATTGAGCATGAACGCTCCCTTGCCTGCCTCAAACGTGCCTGGCTTCTGAGCCATAGCCATGTTTGGAACGAATGTCAAGGATGCTAATCCGATTGACATGATTGATAGTAATCTCTTCATAGATTTATTGATAGTATATATAAGTTTTAAGTTTGTGAGTTTTTAAGTTTTTATGTTCTCGCGGAATGCGGAATAAAAAAGAACGAAAAATTTGTTTTTTAGATGACGCCTATGACGCATCTTTTCATCTTCTAAATCTTAATTTTTAATTCTTAAATCTTAATTTCCCTATAGCGAGCTTGCATTTTTAACTTTTAACTTTTAATTTTTAACTCCCCCATAGGGATGGGGGGCTGCGTTTCGTTTGCAAATATAGCAATTCTACCTGATTTGTCAATATGAATTGACAAAAAAAAATGTTCTTTTTGTCGTTTCATGATTTTTAGCTAATTTTGCAAGAAAATTAAAAGAATTAGGAATGAGGAATGTGGAATTGATTCTAATGAGTAAAATACATTTTTCACTTTTCACTATTCACTTTTCACTTAATTGAATAAAATCTTAACTCTTAATTCTTAACTCTTAATTTTAATTAGAATGAAATCATTATCACCACTTTTCGTATTCCTCGTGCTCTACCTCGCAACGAGCATCATTGCACAGGACTTCTACAAAGTACCAATCACGGTAGCATTTCTCGTATCTTCCGTCTATGCCATTGCCACGGTCAAGGGTACGATGAACGAACGTATCAGCATCTTCGCAAAGGGTGCGGGCAACAGTTCCATGGTGCTCATGCTCATGATATTCGTGCTTGCAGGCGCATTCGCTTCATCTGCCAAAGAGGTAGGTGCAGTCGATGCTACTGTCAACACGGCTCTGCGCTTCTTGCCTGAGTCATTCATCCTTCCTGGCATATTCCTCGCTTCATGTTTCATATCCCTTAGCATCGGCACATCGTGCGGAACAATCGCTGCACTCACGCCAGTTGCCGTAGGCATTGCACAGCACGAGGGAATAAGCGTGCCACTCATGGTGGGACTTGTGGTCGGTGGCACGTACTTCGGTGACAACCTGTCATTCATCAGCGACACCACCATCATTGCCACACAGACACAGGGCTGCAACATGAGCGACAAATTCAAGGTCAACGTGCGTATCGTAGCACCAGTTGCCATCATCATGCTCATCGTCTATTACTTCATCGGAATGAATGTTCACTCCACAAGCATGGTTGCAGACGTTGACTTCATCAGGGTTCTTCCCTACCTCGTTGTCATCATCACGGCAATATGTGGAATCAACGTACTTCTCGTACTCATCATAGGCATAGTGCTCACAGGTATCATCGGAATATGCGAAGGAACATTCGACGTATTCGGCTGGTTCGCTGCCATGAACACAGGAATGATGGGAATGGCTGAGCTTATCATCGTCACAATCCTTGCTGGCGGAATGCTCTCCATCATCCGTCACAATGGTGGCATAGATTATATTATCCAACTCCTCACACGCCGTATCAATGGCAAGCGTGGTGGCGAGATGAGCATCGCCATGCTCGTGGCACTCATCAACGTATGTACTGCCAACAACACGGTTGCCATTATCACAGCAGGACCTATTGCCAACGACATAGCTCATCGCTATCACATCGACAAGCGTCGAAGTGCTTCAATCCTCGACACAGCCAGCTGTTTCATGCAAGGTATCCTCCCTTACGGAGCACAGGTACTCATCGCTGCAAGTCTCTCTGGCATCAACCCACTCAACATCATGGGCTATCTCTACTATCCCGTTGCCATCGGCGTTGCACTCGTGCTATGTATAGTGTTCCGCTATCCAAGAAAATTCGCTTAAAGAATTAGGAGTTATTCAAGTTTCGCAAGTGCCTAACTTGAATAATTTATTCAACTTCCGCAAGCTACAGTTGAGAGGTTGTCAGGTTATCAGGTTTTAGGTTATCAGGTTTGATACCTGTAGCAGAGAACATTCAAACCTGAAAGCGTAGCGACCTGATAACCTTAAACCTAATAACCTTAACAAGTTGAGCACTCGCGAAACTTGAATAATTTATGAATATTCGTGGTAAATTTATGGTAATTCGTGCCCCCCAAAAAATATTTCTTTGAACTATCCATTCTATGTGTCACAAAACATTTTTTATACTTGCACCTTAGGTGAGCATCATTCCGCAAGAAATAAAAACATAAAAATATAAAACAAATTGTCAGTTCATATTCCTTCGATAATCCTTCGTTAATGGTTCGTTAACCCTTCGTAATTTTCTCGTAACATCGCGAGTAACAAAATGAAAGCAAATGCTCGTTAGCAAATAGCATTATGACAATGCCATAATTTATATGTGCGAATAAAAAAATTATCTATGTCACGTAGGAAATTGTTTTTGTACGCGTACAAAATTTTTTTTCTGCGCGTACAAAAAAATTGCCCTTTTCTGGCGACTTCATATTGATAACGATACGAAAGAACGTAAAGAAAGTAAATTACAACAAAAAGTAGCATTATGTCACTACGAAGTAAACACGAAAGTGTCATCGTGTCAAAATACACGAACAGAAGGAAAAGCGAAGGATTCCCGAACAAAACCCGATGTATTCCCGATGTATCATTATGTAACTACTAACCTAAATCCCAACAACCTCTCAACTGAAACTTGCGGAAGTATAGATAATTTTGAATTTGACTTCGATTTCTATTCATGATTATTAAATCGTTACACAATAATACATAAAATTTCGTGGCAAATTCATGAAAATTCGTGGCAAAAAAAAGGATTGAAATACATAAACACAGCGAAGTGTGAGAATAAAAATGAATTTACTCCGTATTAAACTTTGAAAAAAGCAACAACACAAATCGAAATTGCTCAGTGGACTTTGCAAATTTGGTATTTGTGTGAGCAAAGAAAGTTAGATTAGTGTCAAAAATACACTTTATGTTATAAAACATATTTTTTAGCTATGTTTACACCTATAAAATGACGAACTTTGGCGAAAGTTTATAAACTAAATATTAATATCTAACCTAATTATGAACAATTTTTCAAAATTGATCCTTGGAAGCGCTGCTACCGTGGCATTCCTTTGTGCGTGCTCTGGTGGCCAGCAGGCTACTCCAGAACTAACTGCTTCTGGTCTTAACCCAGCAGATTTCGACACTTGCATCGCCGTTTCTTACGACTATGCAACAAAGACTTTCGTTGCTGACACAGCTAACGCAAAGCAGGTTAAACTCTACACCCTCAAGAATGCCAGCGGCATGGAGGTATGCATCACTAACTTCGGTGGTCGTATCGTCAGCATCATGGTTCCTAACAAGGACGGCAAGCTCGTTGACGTGGCTTGCGGATTCGACAAGGTGGAGAACTACTTCCCTTGGAACTTCACTACTGACTACGGTTGCTCTGTAGGTCGCTACGCTAACCGCATCGACGGTGGACAGTACGTTCTCGACGGCGACACAGTGAAGCTTGACAAGAACAACAATGACCACGCTTGTCTCCACGGAGGATTCACAGGCTGGCAGTATCAGGTATATGACGTGGCTGAGAGCACAGACAAGTCTCTCACTCTCAAGATGGTTTCACCAGAGGGTGACAACAAGTTCCCTGGTAACCTTGAGGCTACAGTAAGATTTGAGCTTACTGACAACAACGAGATTGCCATCACTTACGATGCAACATCTGACAAGCCAACAGTCATCAACATGACTAACCACACATACTTCAACCTCTCAGGTGACCTCAACAACACTGTTGACGAGTCTGTCCTCTATGTGAACGCAGACGCATTCACTCCATCTGCTGATGAGTTCCTCATCCCTACTGGTGAGATTAAGTCAGTTGAAGGAACAGTATTCGATTTCCGCACTCCTAAGAAGATTGGCCAGGACATGAACTCTGCCGACGACCAGCTCGTTAAGGCAGGTGGTGGTTATGACCACAACTGGGTGCTCAACACTAAGGGCAACGACAAGGAGATTGCAGTTACAATGACAGACCCACGTTCTGGCATCAAGCTTGACGTTTACACTAACGAGCCAGGTATCCAGTGCTATTCTGCAAACTTCCAGGATGGTACTTGCACTGGTAAGGGTGGCGTAGTTTACCAGAAGCACTGTGCCATCTGTCTTGAGACTCAGAAGTTCCCTGACTCTCCAAACAAGTACACAATGCCAGGATGGGAACTCAGCGACCCATTCGTAACTCCAGAGAAGCCATACCACTCTTATTGTAAGTATGCTTTCTCGGTAGAGAAGTAAGCGGACCCTCTCCCCGACCCTCCCCCTCTATGGGGAGGGTGACTAATGCAAATGCCACAAACAAAAAGATGGCTACATTTAATATTGCATTAGTTACCACAATCGCTATAGAGGGAAAACTTCCGGGACAAAGTGCTGACGATATTGCATTAGTCACCCCTCTCGCCATAGAGGGAGAGAGGGGACGGGGGTGAGAGGGTCTGAAATTTTAAATCCCAAACAAAAATAATACTTTAATAACAAACAAATTATGAACTTAATTCCATTATCCGTTTTTGCATGGCAGGACTGGAGTGTCATTGGACTCTTCACATTGTTTATGGTCGGCATCGTCGTATATGTTGCCATGCAGAAGAACGAGAACTCTGGTGACTACTTCCTTGGTGGTCGCGACGCAACTTGGATTGCAATTGGTACATCAATCTTCGCATCTAACATCGGTTCTGAGCACCTTATCGGTCTTGCTGGTTCAGGTGCAGCTTCTGGTATGGCTATGGCACACTGGGAGATTCAGGGCTGGATGATTCTTATCCTCGCTTGGGTGTTCGTTCCATTCTACGAGCGCAGTCAGGTAATGACAATGCCTGAGTTCCTCGAGCGTCGATACAACAGCACAAGCCGTTCAATCCTTACTGGTATCTCACTCATCAGCTACGTGATGACTAAGGTTGCCGTTACTGTTTACGCTGGTGGACTCGTGTTCCAGCAGGTATTCGGTATCAAGGAAATGTGGGGTATTGACTTCTTCTGGATTGCAGCCATCGGCCTCGTGCTTATCACAGCACTCTACACTATCATCGGTGGTATGAAGAGCGTACTCTACACAAGTGTGCTCCAGACTCCAATCCTCCTTCTCGGTTCTGCAATCATCCTCATCCTTGGATTCAAGGCACTCGGAGGTTGGGAACAGATGATGCAGGCTTGTGACGTCACTCCTAACTATGAGGGTGCACAGGGCACAATGATTCACCTCATGCGTGACAACTCAGACCCACAGTACCCATGGCTCGGTGCTCTCGTAGGTTCAGCAGTTATCGGTTTCTGGTACTGGTGTACTGACCAGTTCATCGTTCAGCGTGTACTCTCAGGAAAGAACGAGCGTGAGGCTCGCCGCGGTACTATCTTCGGTGCTTACCTCAAGCTTCTCCCTGTATTCCTCTTCCTCATCCCTGGTATGATTGCATTCGCACTCGCTAAGAACCAGATTGAGGTAAACGGTGAGGTGTTCACACTCTCTACTCCAGACGCAGCATTCCCTACCCTCGTTTCTAAGCTCCTCCCTGCAGGTGTAAAGGGACTCGTGGTATGTGGTATCCTTGCAGCTCTCATGAGCTCACTCGCTTCTCTCTTCAATAGCTCTGCTATGCTCTACACAATCGACTTCCACAAGCGTGTGTTCCCTAACACAAGCGAGAAGCAGCTCGTTGTCATCGGTCAGATTGCAACTGTCGTTATCGTTGTACTCGGTATCCTCTGGATTCCTGTTATGCGTTCTGTAGGTGACGTTCTCTACAACTACCTCCAGGATGTTCAGTCAGTTCTTGCTCCAGGTATTGCTTCTGCATTCCTCCTCGGTATCTGCTGGAAGCGTACAAGTGCACAGGGCGGTATGTGGGGTCTTCTCTCAGGTCTCATCATCGGTCTTACTCGTCTTGGCGCAAAGGTTTACTACAGCAACGTTGCTGACGCTTCAGACAGCTTGTTCAAGTACCTCTTCTACGACCTCAACTGGTTGTTCTTCTGCGGATGGATGCTCCTCTTCTGCTGCGTTGTAGTAATCGTTGTCAGCCTCTGCATAAAGGCTCCAGACCCAGAGAAGATCAAGGGACTCGTATTCGGTACATCAACACCAGAGCAGATTGAGGCAACTCGTCAGAGCTGGAACAAGTGGGATATCATCCACACTTGCATCATCCTCGGTCTCACAGTAGCATTCTACTGGTACTTCTGGTAATTATATAAGATGTAGTAAATAGTAGTAAAATGAAGTAAAAAGGAGTAAAGGGACGAATGTCCATTGCTTAGTGATTTTCATTTACAAAAATAGCGAAAGACTATCGTCTCTTTACTCCACTTTACTACTCTTTATTCAAGTTTAGCAAGTTCAGCTGACGCTTTACTTGCAAGGAGTTAAAAAGGAGTTAAAGAGTAGTTAATGTGGAGTAAAAAAGACGAATGTCCGTTTTGGATAAACGAAAATTTAGAAAATTAAAGAAAATTTCTTATAATATTCTTCGTAAAAAAGAGAACGAAAACAAGAGAAAATGAGATGAAACAAATTTTACCTTCGGTGAGAAAAGTTCTTTAATTTTCTTAATTTTCGTTCTTCTTAAAACTAGCAAATAATCAAACGTCTTTTTAACTTCCTATATAACTACATTTTAACTACAATTTAACTACAAGCTAAACTTGAACTATTTACTACAAAAAAGAATCAACAACTTACCAAAACAACAACTACTAACTCTCAAAGAGAATCTATAACAGCAAATAGGAATCCATGACAAGCTATTCATCTTATCCTCAATTCTTTGTATCAGTTGACTGCGTAGTCTTCGGATATCATGAGGGAAAACTAAAAGTGCTGACACATCAGCGTCCATACGAACCAGGGCTTGGTGAAAAGTCGTTAATTGGAGGCTTCGTGCAGAAAGAAGAAAATCTTGAAACCGCAGCAAGACGAATTCTTAAGGAATTCACAGGTCTTGACAATGTATATCTCCAGCAGCTCGCTGCATTCGGTGAAGTAGAACGTGACCCAGGCGAGCGTGTAATATCTGTCGTATATTATGTCTTGATTGACATTGCAAAATACGACGAGCAACAAGTCATCCTCCACAATGCTGAATGGCTGAATGTTGACAACCTCCCTACCCTCTGTTTCGACCACAACGAAATGGTAGAGAAAGCAAGACAGGTTCTTGGCGAAGACATTAAAGATACGCCAGTGGCAGGCAAGCTACTGCCTCGTTATTTCACCCTCACGCAGTTGCAGATGCTCCACGAAAGCATTCTCGGCATGAGCGTGGACAAGCGCAACTTCAGACGCGCTATTTCTGAAAAGGCATACATCCACAGCACCAATCTCATAGACAAGGACTCTTCGAGACGAGGTGCCACACTATATGAATTCAGTTTTGAGTAATTGACCCACCCCACCCCTCCCTACAGGGAGGGAGTGCCATCCGGGAGGAACATTACATAATTAGGAACTAAGCGAAGCGGTCTCACTGACCGCAGGGAAGTAATGAGGAATTGAATGACTCATAATTCATAACTCAGAACTCGTTGACAGACTATCGTCCGTTAACTCCTATTAACTCCTCAAGGAGAGCAAGTTGAAAACTTTTGCATTAGTCACCCCTCTCGCCATAGAGGGAGAGAGGGGACGGGGGTGAGAGGGTCCGCTAATTTTTAAAAATTAAATAATATGTTAGAAGAATTAAAGGAAAAAGTATTTAAGGCTAACCTCGATTTGGTTAAGCAGGGACTCGTTATCTTCACATGGGGAAACGTGTCTGGTATCGACCGTGAGAAAGGTCTCGTAGTTATCAAGCCATCAGGCGTAAGTTATGACAACATGAAGGCAAGCGACATGGTAGTTGTTGACCTCGAAACAGGAAAGGTCGTTGAGGGTAACCTCAATCCTTCTTCTGACACACCAACACACCTTGTTCTCTACAAGGCATTCCCAAACATTCAGGGTGTTGTTCACACTCACTCTACTTATGCCACAGCATTTGCTCAGGCAGGACAGGACATTCCAAACATCGGAACAACTCATGCCGACTACTTCTACAAGGCAATCCCATGTACTCGTGACATGACTAAGGAAGAGGTAGAGGGACAGTACGAGCTTGAGACAGGAAACGTCATCGTTGACGAGATTCTCAACATCCGCAAGATTAACCCTGACCACACTCCTGCCGTTCTCGTCAAGAACCATGGTCCTTTCTCTTGGGGAACATCACCAGACAACGCTGTTTACAACGCAAAGGTAATGGAGCAGGTAGCAAAGATGGCATTCATCAGTTTCAGCGTCAATCCGCTTACAACAATGAATCCTCTCCTCGTAGAGAAGCATTACAACCGTAAGCACGGACCAAACGCTTATTATGGTCAAAAAAATCAGCAACATTAAGTTGCGATTTTTTCGCCCATAATAATTGATAATTGACAATTGAGAATTGATAATTAGGCTGCGCATGAAGGAGAACTTGATAAAAGACAAAAGTTTTGACTTTGCAGTTAGAATTGTGAATCTTCACAAGTTTCTGACTACTGATAAGAAAGAATTTACTATGTCCTGTCAGGTTCTTCGCAGCGGAACAAGCATTGGAGCCAACATAAGTGAAGCTACACAGGCGATAAGTACTGCTGATTTCATTGCAAAATTATCAATATCTCTTAAAGAAGCATCTGAAACTGATTATTGGTTAAGGTTGCTCCACAAAACAGGATACATAGATGATGTTATGTATAAGAGTTTAATATTCGATTGTCAAGAATTGATTAAGATGCTTACTTCCATTATTAAAACTTCGAGAAATAATAATAATTAATAATAACAAAGATATTTGACAACTGAGATTAAAATAATTGAGATTGAAATAATATAGCTAATGCACGAAGATAATTTTGAGTTTTTCACGAAGATATTTTCCGGACGGCTAATTATCAATTATCAATTGTCAATTATCAATTAAATTTTAAAACTATGTTTGAAAATTTAGAGCTTTGGTGGGTAACTGGAGCACAACTCCTTTACGGAGGCGAGACTGTAAAAATTGTTGATGGACACTCAAAGGAAATGGTTGATGGTCTCAACAATAGTGGTATCATTCCTATCAAGGTAGTATATAAGGGTACAGCTAACTCTTCTAACGAGGTAGAGGCTGTAATGAAGGCTGCTAACAATGATGCAAAGTGTGCTGGTATCATCACATGGATGCACACATTCTCTCCAGCTAAGATGTGGATCAAGGGTCTTCAGGCTCTCCAGAAGCCACTCCTCCACTTCCACACTCAGTACAACGCTGAAATTCCATGGGACACAATGAACATGGACTTCATGAACCTCAACCAGTCAGCTCACGGAGACATCGAGTTCGGACACATCTGCACTCGTATGCGTGTACCTCGCAAGGTTGTCGTAGGTTACTGGAAGAGCAAGGAAGCACAGGAGAAGATTGCTGTATGGGCTCGCGTTGCTGCTGGTGTTGCAGATGCTCACAACGTACGTTGCTTGATGTTCGGTATGAACATGAACAATGTAGCCGTTACTGACGGTGACCGCGTAGAGTTTGAGCAGCGTCTCGGCTACCACGTAGATTACTATCCAGTATCTTCACTCATGGAGTACTACAAGAAGGTTACTGACGCAGAGGCTGACGCACTCGTTGAGGAGTACAAGAAGCTTTACACTATCAAGATTGACGAGTCTGGTGAGGCTGTTTACTGGGAGAAGGTTAAGAATGCTGCCAAGGCAGAAATCGCTCTCCGTCGTGTACTCAAGGACGAGAACGCTACAGCATTCACTACTAACTTCGACGACCTCGGTGATGCAGACATCGACGATCCAAACTTCGTAGGTTTCGACCAGATTCCAGGTCTCGCTTCACAGCGTCTCATGGCTGAGGGTTATGGATTCGGTGCTGAGGGTGACTGGAAGACTGCATGTCTCTACCGCACTCTTTGGGTTATGAACCAGGGTCTTGAGAAGGGATGCTCATTCCTCGAGGACTACACTCTCAACTTCGCTTCTGACTGCACATCAAGCCTCCAGAGCCACATGCTTGAGGTATGTCCACTCATCGCAGTTGACAAGCCAACACTTGAGGTTCACTTCCTCGGTATCGGTATCCGTAAGCAGCAGACAGCACGTCTCGTCTTCACTTCAAAGACAGGCTTCGGTATCAAGGCTACTATCGTTGACCTTGGCAACCGCTTCCGTCTCATCACAAGTGAGGTTGAGTGTATCAAGCCAAAGCCAATGCCAAACCTCCCTGTAGCATCTGCTCTCTGGGTTCCACAGCCAACATTCGAGATTGGTGCTGGTGCATGGATTCTCGCAGGTGGTACTCACCACAGTGCATTCTCTTACGACATCACTGCAGAGTACTGGGAAGATTTCGCTGAGATTACTGGTATGGAGTTCATCAACATCGACAAGAACACTACTATCACAGGCTTCAAGACTCAGCTCCGCAACAACGAAGTTTACTTCATGCTTAACAAAGCGCTCAAATAATTCATAATTCACAATTCATAATTCATAATTACATTTGTTGATTATGGGTTATGGATTGTGATACAAATAAAGAAATATTAACTTTCATAATTCACTTCATGTTTGAGCTTCTTAAATTATGACTTATGAATTATGAATTATGAATTAATGTCAATGACTGCAAAACAAACTATTGAGGCTGGTAAGGCTATTCTCGGTATCGAGTTTGGTTCTACTCGCATCAAGGCTGTTCTTATTGACGAGGAGAACAAGCCAATAGCTCAGGGTAGCCACGAGTGGGAAAACCAGCTCGTTGACGGACTCTGGACATACAGCACAGAAGCTATATGGTTCGGACTTGAGGATGCTTATGCAGACCTCCGTAAGAACGTAATCAAGGAATATGACTGTGAGATTGAACATCTCGCATCTATCGGTATCTCTGCCATGATGCACGGATACATGGCATTCGGTCCTACAGGCACAGCAAGCAAGGGCGCTCCTGCTTCTGAGGCTGAGAAGATTCTCGTGCCTTTCCGTACATGGCGTAACACTAACACAGGTGCTGCTGCAGCTGAGCTTTCAAAGCTCTTCAACTATAACATCCCACTCCGTTGGTCTATCTCTCACCTCTATCAGGCTATCCTCAATGGTGAGGAGCACGTGAGCGACATTACTTACATCACTACCCTCGCTGGTTACATCCACTGGCGTCTCACAGGTGAGAAGGTACTCGGTGTAGGCGATGCTTCAGGTATGATTCCTGTTGACCCAAAGACTAAGTCTTACAACGCTGAGATGGTTAAGAAGTTCAATGACCTCATCGCTCCAAAGGGTTACCCATGGAAGCTTGAGAACATTCTTCCTAAGAGCATCTCTGCAGGTGAGTATGCAGGAACACTTACTGAGCACGGAGCACATCGTCTCGACATCTCTGGACACCTCAAGGGTGGTTGCCCACTCTGTCCTCCAGAGGGTGACGCAGGCACAGGTATGGTAGCTACAAATGCCGTTAAGCAGCGCACAGGTAACGTATCAGCAGGTACATCTTCATTCTCAATGATTGTACTTGAGAAGGACCTCTCTAAGCCAAACGAGATGATTGACATTGTTACTACACCAGACGGTTCACTCGTTGCTATGGTTCACTGTAACAACTGTACTTCAGACATCAACGCATGGGTTAAGCTCTTCAAGGAGTATCAGGAACTTCTCGGTGTACCAGTAGATATGAACGAGGTTTATGGCAAGCTCTACAACCACGCTCTTACTGGTGATGCTGACTGTGGTGGCGTTCTCGCTTACAACTACATCTCTGGTGAGCCTGTAACAGGTCTTCAGGAAGGTCGTCCAATGGTTGTACGTTCAGCTAATGACAAGTTCAACCTTGCCAACTTCATCCGTACAAACCTCTACGCTACTGTAGCTGTACTCAAGCTTGGTAACGACGTACTCTTCAATGAGGAGAAGATTAAGGTTGACCGTATCACTGGTCATGGTGGTCTCTTCAAGACTCCAGGTGTAGGACAGCGCGTACTCGCTGCAGCCCTCAACTCCCCTATCTCTGTAATGGAGACAGCAGGTGAAGGTGGTGCATGGGGTATCGCCCTTCTTGCATCTTACCTCGTGAACAATCCAAAGAAGCAGAATCTTGCTGACTGGCTTGAGAGCGTAGTATTTGCAGGTAACACTGGTGTTGAGATTGCTCCTACAAAGGAAGATGTAGAAGGCTTCAACAAGTATATCGAAGTTTACAAGGCTGGTCTTGCTATCGAGCAGGCAGCAGTAGC
>JAFYAT010000040.1 GCA_017540585.1 Bacteroidaceae bacterium
ATAATTATTTTTACAATCCTTGCACCGCCTACTGCGCATCTTCAACGCCTAAAAACAATCGAGTAGGAGTCACTACACTCATTTATTTTATGCGCTGAACCTACATCATTAATCAATACAATCATTATAAAAATAATTTTGTACACATACTTATCCGTTTCAATACGTATGCTGGATGGGTACAAAAAGGCAGATCAAACAAAAAATATCTTCCGTCTTTGAAATCCATGTTGAAAATCGCAGACGAAAGATACCAAGATTTTACGATAAGTACGCTATAGTAAATAACGCTTCTATATATTGAAAATGGGGTTATCTGATGATAATCTTGTGGGAAGCAACATTACCTTGTGCATCAACAGCCTTCAACAAGTAAATTCCTGTAGGAAGGGTTGGTATGGTAACTGTAGCAAATGAACCATGAAGCTGTTCCGTGCATACAGAGCTTCCTGAGAGTGAATACACAGTGAGACTACTGAGATTAGCATTCGACTGAACGTTGACTACACCACTTCCAACATATGCAATAGTGATGCCAGAATCTGTTGATGAAGAAACAAAATCATTGACACCAGTATAGAATCGTTCAAGCACCATGTATTGAAGAATGTCTTTTCCACAAACATTTGCACTACCAGGAGTTGGCTTATTCATTGTTACAGATGAAAGACCTGCATCTGGATAAAGTCCGAATGACTGAATTCCATCGTGCTGAGTGTAAGTGAGAGTGTCAGAATATTCAATATCATCTTCACCATACATTGTTATCATTACAACACCATCATTTCCCTCAAGCTTGAAACTTGTATGGATATCTGCACCGATGTTATCTTTCTTGTCACACCAAATCACTTTGTATCCGTGTGCAGGAATAATAGTATTGAGACGAGTGTCATCAAGTGGAACCTGATACTTCTTTTCCTTTGCAATATTGTCAGAAATGTAAAGTCCAGCAATATTGATTTCAGAATTCGTTGGATTGTAAAGTTCAATCCAGTCGCTCTTCTTGAAATAATCGCTCACGAAAATATCGTTGGAAGCACTTACCTCGTTCACAACAACTTGTTTAGGCTGCTGTCCACTTGCGATAAAGTCAGCGTCATCCATCTTAACCCAGTTAGCAACAAGTCTGTTAGATGACTTGGTAAGTTTAACGGATAAGTCCGTATAAAGTATCTCACCGTCCTTAAACATTGACCAGCCAAGGAACTTGTACCCCTCTGGTGCAGAAGTTGTGATAGTTACATCATCAAAAACCTTTCCACTATAGTAGCTGTAAGGAATCTCAACATTATTAAGGAAGAGTCGAGCCTCAGGAATATTTGTTGTAAGATTAGCTGTGCGCTCCTTTGAAATCTTCATCTTAGAGTATCCCTTGAGTTGAGTTAGACGATTGTTATTCTTTTCGGAAGAGAAGAAACTCTTGACACGAGAGTAACTATTATCACAGCTGATTCCATCGAGAGAAAGACCGCTATTCATTGTCTTGCGCATCTCATCAAGGATTGGATTCGTGTATTTAGAAGAGAAAACAGAACCTGCAACAACACAGTAAGTGTCTATAAACTGACGACGGAAATCATCGTTATTCAACATATTAAGGAAGATGGTAACAAGTTTGATTTCTTGTTTAATATGGTCACCACTGTTCCATGGAGTACGATAGTCACCACGTAGTTGATCAAACGTATAATTTCGTTTTTTCTCAAATGCAGAGAAAGGAGACTCTGACAATTCATTAGTCTGGTCAAGATCAAAGAGAACAAAGTGGAACTTACCATCATTGACCGAACGGAATGCCTTGACATTGTTCTGAGGCCAGTCTCTATTACCAAGGAATAGTTCGACTGCCATATAGTTGATAAACTCATCCATATCAACAATGTCACCTATTTCCTTAAAGACAGCAGGATCTGCTGCATTAACTGAGAGATCGTACCAATGGTTATACGCATCAGGTGTACCTTCCTTCTGGACATAACCTGAATCTGGAGACATCTCGAACTGGTCAACTTCATCAGTATCGTAGCCATAGTTAGAGAATGCAAAATGTTTGTTGTTTGGCTCACGCATATTGAGTACATACTGGTACTTACCATTGAAGAAAACATGTACAGGCTGCCATGACTGAGTATTGACAGCCAAACCAGAACGACGAACAATCTCCTGAATTGAAGGGTCGATAAACTTGCACTGAGTATCATTTCCTCCATTTCTTATCTGTAAAGCCTTGTGACGAATGTTTGGCTTGGCGCTGAAGAATGGATAGTCCATAGTTTTAAGTCCCATGTAGTATTTATTGGCTTTCAACTTGAATGAATGAGGAGTCCATCCTCTACTCCATCCGCCACAAGCACTCATATCAACCTCCTGACTGAGTGCATACTCACCATCAGCAGTAATGTACTCAAAGTTAACAGGACGGTCCCAGTCCATATTCCAGTTGCAGGCATCATCACTACCATTACCTGGGCGTCCATTATAACCTTTAACAAAAATACCTCTATCTGAAGAAGTCATGTTGGCTTGGTCTGTCACGATGTTTATGACAGGGAACACATAACGCTTGTCCTTCTTGATGTAAGAACGAGTGACCACATCACTATGAAGGAAACCTTTCTTATATGCAATAGCACGGAAAACAGTTGTATTTGTGAGAGAGAACACTGTATCTTTTGATATCACATTCTTTGAAAATATAGTAGGAACTATACCATCAAGACTATAGTAAACCTGACATCCCTCTGGGACGTGAAGTGCAACCTCCTTTGTGCCAGTAAAGAATCCGCCTGGCTCTGAGAACACAGGAGCATCAACTTGCTCAGATGCATAGAAATAATCATAGTCAGAACGATAATAGCCATACTTAGTTGGATAATTACATCTTCTCCACACATCTGTACCCAAAGTACGAGCATACGAAGTACGTGCTATTGCCTGTGGATAAGCGACACTATCTATAACGTGTTCGCCATCAGTCACGTATATAGTTTCTCCCTCATAAGCAAGCTTGAAGTTAATCATCGTAGGAGCGAACACAGCATCATAATGGTCAAACTCGACACACGCAAAGTTTAATGGATTAATAATGTTCGTACCGTCACCTCCTGCACCGATGACCTTTGCTTTCTTAAGGTTTGCCTTATCGTCAGTCACATAAAGTCCATCCAACTTCATGAACTTGTTAGATGAGTTGTAAAGTTCAATCCATGAACCATAGTTGTACGAAGCATCCAAGTTCATATCAAGGTCGGAAACACAAACCTCGGAAAGGTGAATGTCCTTGCTCGACAATTCGATAGCACCTTCAACGGTGACATGATACGTTGCACTCACTCCAGAGCCATCCCTTGCAGTCACAGTAATATCGGCCTCGCCCTGAGACAAGCCATTGACAATACCGTATTCATCAACTGAAGCTACAGCAGGATTGCTTGAATTCCAATAGTATCTCGAAACAGAAATATTGGCAGGCGAAGTGCTGAAGTCATTGCGGACAGATTTGCGTTCGCCTATTATTATATTATCTTTGTCAAATGTTATGCTTTCGTGCTTAGTCAAAGTTCCTTGGAACTCAAGTTTGACACCACCAAAGACGAAGTAACCGTTACCATCGTAAGTCTGGATAACTGGCTCCACGTATATATAGTCAGCGTTGTTCGTAAACTCGAAACTTAAAGCATAAAGCCCAGCATCAATTCTGGCCTTTGCTCCCTTCACACTTCCTGGCACATACTTTCCGTCAGTCATCTGCACGTCATCAGCGCTCATCTTCTCGTTAGTTGCACCCGATGAAGCACACGGAATCTGAAGCTCACGCTCATATCCACCTGCATAGCAATAGTAGATAGCTTTGGAATTTCCCTTATATGAGGCATTCTTACTCTTACTGTAATCATTTGTAGCAGAGCCATCGCGATAATAGCCGTAGATGGTCATGCGATACTTACCCTTAGGCATACCGTCTGCCACCTGGTACATATATATCACCGAGCTTGCCTTGAATCCGACGGCTCCATCAACCTTGTCGTGAGGCTTACCGTACATAAACCAGCCATTAGTACTGCCGTTCTTAAATCTTGGATTAGAAAAGAAGACATCCGTGAAATCAGTCCATTCCTGTGCACTTGTTGCTATACAAACAACAAAGCAAATCAACGATAATAGTTTTCTCATGTCAGTTAAGTTGAAGACGCAAGACACATGGTCTCACATCAATATTATGTATTATTTGTTATCAGATTAATTTGTTAGTTCTCTTTTCCCGTATATTCAAGAATATACTTTCCATACTTTCTATAATTTGATTATGTAATAAGGTTTGTTAACCGGCCACAAATTTACACTTTATCTTCCAATTTCAAACAAATTTCTCCAAATATTATTCCTCGTGTCCAAAATTTATACACTTTTCGCCCCACTTCCCTTATGATTCACGTCCAAAAACACACAAAATAAGGGGAAGCCACCTCCTACAACATTTCAATCTTTACTAAGAATTACAGATTATTACCAAAAATTACTGAATATCGCCGTGTATTGCAGAGATGCCACCTCGTCAATGTCGTAACTTTGCATCGTGATTCAGAAGTGTTTCCCTTACCTTCCCCTTAGGTGTGCCTTAGGTGTCCCTTAGGTTTGTAAGGGAATTGTAAGGGAAACGTAAGGCGAACCTAACACACTGCTGTTATCCGCCAATTATTAGTTCAAGTGTAAATGACGAATTTATTACGGTCAAAGTTGAGACAATTTACGGACGAAGTAAGGACTCAGCAGGGACTATAAACATTATGGGACGCTGGGCGTGTAGCGATGATTCTACAATTGTAAATGCGCAATATGTTCCACCATGCCGTCGGGCATTGGCTTCAGCTTTTTCTTCTTTATCAGTCCGTTCATTTCTCGGCGGAAACTGTCAAGCTTTTCTTGCGTCAGGTCGTATGTGTGTTTGCCATAATCTTCTAGTTCGAAAGACTTGACGCGGAGAAAGCCGAAACGCTCGAAGTAGGGTGTCAGATTGTAGCCACTCAACTGTGAGACCTTGCGAATGAAATTGAATACGTATGGCACGATGTTCGTGGAGTCGGACGAAACGTCGGAATGGCGAAGTGCTTCGTAAAGGTCTGGTAGGAAATCTGGCATGTTAGCCTCGGTCGTGAAATACTGGCATAGCTTCAGGAAGGGGCACAGCTGCCCGAAAGCATTCTCGTGGGCTTCGTTCTGCTGGAAGATACAGTCGTCAGTCTCTCCGTCTATGAACTGCGCCACAGCGTGTTCCAGTCCCAAGCGTTTGCCTTCTTCAAGGTCTTCATAACGGTAGCCCATACGCATCAGACTGTAGTAGGCATTCAGGTTGTTGGTCACCTCACTCACACCGCCCCAGCAGAAATAGGGCTGCAACTGGTGCTGATGTCCCCACTCATGAGCCAGTCCCCAGATGGTCTCAGAGTCTTTGAATCGCAATGAACGGCAGTTGAGCAGAGGGCGTTCCAAGTCGATGTGGGCGCTGATGCCCAGGCCGTCTTGGTACAGACTGCCATATATGAAGTTGACGTATAGTAGGCTTCGATTGCGAGGTATGCGTCCATACTTCTCCATGCCAACAAGTTGCTGCTGCCATGTCATCAGCGAATCTAGGATGCTCATGTACTGACGGTAACCAGGCGATATGCCATCGTCAGCCTTGCAGAAGTCGTGCATACCCGCAGAAGTCCAAACGGCATGAACCTTGCGGCTCACCACATCAATGAAGCGTGACGGCGCCGTGGCTGTCATCCTGTGCATCTGCTCGTCGGTCATGTCGGGCGTCAAATATCCGTTGACGGTTCCTCCCACAAAATGAATGCGGATGGATGGATTGTCGCCTGCATGTCCATTGGAGAAGTAGGCGACATATGCCAGCCCCGGCCACGAACTGTCATGGTCTATAATGTTTGCACCGTTCATTAGATGGTAAGTTAGGATTTCTGGCTTGCCACCATCGAAGTTCTTGCCTGTTCTCCCTACATACCAGCCTACGACTTTCAAGTCAGCAGTCTGTCCATCGTGCAGACCACTCACCATGACAAGATGTTTCCCTGGTTCCATAACGATTCCCGTCACTCCCTGCAATTGGTCGTAGAATTTATCTGGTGTGCGCCATTCTTTAGACAGCCACTGCGGATGGTCGTAGCAATCGAATGTGGCCACACGGTAGGCTGATTGATAAGAACCGTTCTTTAGTTCTTTAGCCAGCTCACGATAGACGGGGATTTCAACGCGTTCAATGTCCTCGTTGGTCACATCGGTTTTCAAGACAGTATAGAGGTCATCGGCAAAGAGTGGGCAGTCCTTTAGTCTCTCCCCGTCGCATCGGAATTGCATCTCTGCGCATGACCCAAAATCGCCCATGCCACGGAGTACGCGGAACATAATGGCTTTTGGTGAGTGAAGCCCTCCTTCGAAGCGGACTGTCTTCGACTCCATATTATTCTCCCATGTGTATCGACCCACAAGACAGAAATCTGCATCAGTGGAGGTCTTAACCAACACTTCCGCATCGGTGACTATTCCATTGTGCGAGCCATGCTGCCGTGGGACATACACCATGCGGTCAATCCTCTCAATATTCTCGAACTCATAAACTAGTTCGGCGGGTGTCTCTGGTGTTACTTTCTTGTGTTCAGGGTAATAAGCAGAATGCCAAATCGTAGCCTTATCGCCGTCAATTGTATATTCCACACTTGCCTTGTCGTTCTCTTGATGGTTGTTGTCATGGCAGCGCACTGGAATGATGTGAATATCTCCCGGTAAGCTCTCGTTGCATTTCTGCCATGTCAATTCTTGCGCTCCTGCCGACATAACGACAAGAGTGAGGATGATGGTGATGAGTTGTCTTCTGCTCATGGTGTCCTAATGAGTTTTCTGCATGTTCATAATCAATTTGTTTCTCAGCAGCGCCTGTAATCATACCATTTTTTACTGGTTCTGCTTTTTTGTTTCTTTATCTAGTTTTGAGTTATATCTGTTTTGCTCTGCAAAGTTACTACTTCGTAATATAATATAAAAGTGTTTTCGATTCTTTTGATGCCGTTTGAATGAAATTCATACAGCATATTGTATGATTATCATACAAAGCAGGTAGGTATGCAAAAGATTAATGGTGATTTTCTATTACGATTGACCATTTACATCGTCAGTTGGGGGGCAGTCAAAATGTGTCTTTGTTTGAAAAAAATCGAACCTCGAATGATGTACAAAATCGTACGAGTATTGATATATAACATCGATCGGGAACGAATTACAATATCGATAGTAAACGAATTGCAACATCGTTTAGTAATCGATTTTGGATGCCTCAAAAAAGCCCCAAAAAAGAAGCCTGTTGCTTTCACTTGCAACAGGCTTCGCATTTATTACCCCTTAATTTGTTGTTATAATTACTCTTTTCTTGTATGCTTATACCATGAGAGCAGCAACCAAAGCAAGGATTGCGTAGAACTCAGGAAGAGCTGCATAAATCATTGTAGGAGTCTGTACATCGTGTCCCTGAGCCAAGCCCTGGATACCTGCTGCACAAACCTTACCCTGACGGATAGCAGAGAAAAGACATGTAATACCTACACCAAGTCCGATACCGAACAAGAGTGCGCCCTTAGAAGGATCTGCAAGCAAGTCCTTTGTCATAAGGAAAGCTACGAATCCATAAAGACCCTGAGTTGCAGGAAGTGCAGAAAGCACCATGTAGCCTGATGACTTTGAAGGGTCCTTCTTAAGAGCACCTTCTGCTGCAGAACCAGCAATAGTTGTACCATAACAACTACCAATACCAGCAAGTCCCAACATGAGACCAAGACCGAGATAACCGAGAATTAAATCCATAATCGTTTATTTTTTATTTGTTATTTATTAATTTACTATTTATTATAACTCTGAAATGGTTTGTACTCAACACCCTTTCCTTCATATCCTGCATTCTTGAAATACTCTACGAAGTTAAGACGGAGAGGGTGAACGAATGCAGAGATTGCAGACATCAAGAGATTGAATATGTGTCCTACAACATAAATAAGGAATGCTCCTACACATGCAGCACCACCATTTGCGCCAATCATATCACCAATCATGTTGAATGCACCTCCAAGCATACCTCCAGCAAGACAAAGTGCATAAAGACGTATGTATGAAAGGATATCACCCATAAGACCTGATGCCATGTTATAAGTATCATAGAGTCCTGCAAGCGGATTAACGATAATACCTGCAACAGGAGACTTAACAATCCTATCAATATTGTTAAGAAGGAATATTGCTACTGCGCTTACACCTCCTATACAGATGAGTACCATCTTTGTGACTTCCTCAGAAAGACCTGCCACAAGAGCTATCACACCAAACACAAGTCCTCCAACAAGAAGAAGAACCCAGCCCCATGTACTTATCTGGCTTGCGAATCCATCTTTCTTTGTATAGAGAGCTGCCTTGATGACCATAGCAAGACAGATATGGAATACACCTATACATATTGCAGCTGCCATCTGAATAGAGTATGCTGTTCCTGGAACATTGCCCTGCAACCATGAAAGGAGAGAACCTAACATTGTGTTAGATGGAATCCATCCTGCTTCTACGATATTTATACCGAAGAATGTTCCAAGGAGGAAACCGACAATAGTTGTCGCAACTCCAAGAGCACATATCATGCTCTCACATCCATCAAGCATCTCACCAATAATAGGTACTTTCTTTGTCTTTCCTGCCATACCAAGCAAGCCATAGAGAGCAATGACAATACCATAACCAGCATCACCCATACATATTGCAAAGAACAACGTAAAGAACGGTGCAACAATCGGTGTTGGATCCCATTCATTATATGAAGGGAAGCCATACATCTTTGTCAAGCGCTCAAACATTCTTGAGAATGGGTCATTGTGAAGCAGAATTGGCACGTTATCTGTATCAACAGCATCACGTATCTCATAATATGCGACAGAATCTTTCAAGAACGTATCTATCTCTGCCTCCTTTGATACAGGGAACCATCCTTCTACCACCATTATCTTCTTATCAGCAGTTAGCGCTGTAGCGTGTTGTGCCTTAGCGACTGCGAGTTCGTTGATAAGGTTGGTCTCGTATGCCTTGATATCATCAAGATGCTCAACGGCAATACCAAGACGCTGTTCCTCAAGTGTGAGGATATTCTCCTTGAGTTCACTAATGTGCTGTGCACATTCCTCGAGTGACTTCTCTGGCAACTGTACTGGTATTGCAGGAACAGTCTCCTCGGAGTCCACATAATCATAATGAACAAAGTAGAGAGTCTTGCCATCCTTGCTGACAAGTCCTTCCTTATACTCAGGATGCTTCTTGAAGAAATTGCCTGATGCCTGATAGAAAGAGAGTTTGATACCCTTCTCTTCCAATGCAGCAACACGACTACGGTCAAACGTGCCCCATGGGAGAAGTTGCTCGTAATCCTTCTGGAAACGCTGTAACTCTGCCTTGTTGACACTTATGGAATCGTTGATGCTGTCATAGAGCACAAGATACTGAAGAGCATTTATTGCGTTACCCTCCTTAGCCACACTCCTGTTAGCCACAAGCTTAGAGAGTGACTCAACAACGGCATGCACGCTCTTGATATTGTCTTCCTTAGCACGTATGTCATCCGATGTTTGCAGACGTTCAGCCATGCTCTGGTCATCACTCTGCTGTACATGTATGACACCCAACTTCTGGAGAGACTTGAGGAACTGATCATATTCCTTATAATAAATAAGGAACGTAAGTTTTTTCATGTTCTGAATCATACGCTTTCCTCTGCCTCCTTTCTTGCTCTTTTCTCCTGAAGAGACTTCAGGATCTTCTGTGAAGACTTAGAGAGGTTCTCCTCATCTTCCATGAATCGCTTAATCTTACGCACAGCCTCCTGGAATCCTGGAATCTGTACCTTCTCGAAGAGGTTCACCTTCTGGGTAGTCTTTTTGCGTGCGTGATCAAGAAGATTGAGTTTGGCAAGTACGAACTCACGTTCAACCGCAGTCTTTGCAAGACCTTGGAGAAGCTTGATTCCGTCAAAGTACCACTTAGGCGAACTGAAGAGACCGAATGGACGGACCTCTAGGCTGATGTTGGTAAGGATTGGGACACGTACGCCCGCAATCTTCTTGACATCAAGCACCACATCCTTGAGTGATACAAGACTTGCATCGAACTCTCCCCAGAGAGTGTACATAGACTCGTATCCGTCAATCTGCTCCTCCAGTTTCTTTTCAAGTGCTATGGCATCTTCCTTGCACTTCTTGACCTCAAGACGAAGAGCCGTCTCCTTACTCTTGATGATAGGGAGAGTCCTCTGCCTCATCTTGAGATTCTTCTCAATCTGCTGAAGCGATGTTTTATTGTATTGAAACTTAACTGCCATAAAGTCCGGACCCACCCCTGCCCTCCCTACAGGGAGGGGGATAAGATTACCCCGAATGCGGCGGGTACTACTTAATTAAATTATATACTTTATTAATCACACTCTCAATATTGAAGAGGATTTCTTCATTAGTAAACCTTATTACCTTGAATCCCTTTGACTCCAAGTATCTGGTTCTTGTATCATCATCTTCCTTTTGACAAGGTTCCGAATGATAGCCACCATCAACTTCAATTATCAAACCAGTTTCTTGACACACAAAATCAACAATGTAATCGCCAATTATATGTTGTCTCAAAAACTTCACGCCCAAATTTTTATTTCTTAGAGAATTCCACAAAACAGATTCTGCTTCTGTCATATTCTTTCTGTTTTCTCTTGCAAAATCCTTCAAGATTCTATATCTGTCAGGAGATGATGTCCTAAAGTCTATCATATCCGCATTCCGATATTTGAGCGTTCAAAGTAACTTCCCTACTCCCTCCCTGTAGGGAGGGCCGGGGTGGGTCTACTACTTCCAGTAAATATCCGTAAATTCCTTCTTGATGTTTACCTCCTCAATCTTGAAGTACTTGACGAACAATCCCCAAGTAACATCGAGCATCTCGGTAGTATCAAGGTTCACGTCAATTGCAAGAAGCTTGTTTGCATATTCCTTAGCAAACTCGAGACAGCGGTTGTCGTAATCCGTGAGGTCGAAACCGTTCTCAAGCTTTGTCTTTGCATTAGCGGCATCTGAGTAAAGACGGATAGCGGCATTCATCACCTGTGAGTGATCCTTACGTGTCTTCTTACCAGAAACGAGCTGCTTCAGACGTGAGAGTGAACGGAATGGGTCAACGATGACCTTACCGATATCAGAGTCACGACGGAGGAACAACTGACCCTCTGTGATGTAACCAGTATTATCTGGAACTGCATGAGTGATATCACCACCATTAAGAGTTGTTACGGCAATAATTGTGATAGAACCGCCACCTACACTCTCTGGGAACTGTACTGCCTTCTCGTAAATCTTTGCGAGGTCAGAGTAGAGTGAACCTGGCATAGAGTCCTTAGATGGAATCTGGTCCATACGGTTACTTACGATAGAGAGTGACTCTGCGTATGATGTCATATCCGTAAGGAGGACAAGAACCTGCTCATGCTTCTCGACTGCAAAGTACTCAGCAGCAGTAAGAGCCATATCAGGAATGAGGAGTCGCTCTACGGCTGGGTCCTCAGTTGTATTCATGAAAGCTATGATACGGTCAAGAGCACCTGCGTTAGAGAAGGTATTCTTGAAGAAGTAGTAGTCATCGTTTGTCATACCCATACCACCAAGGATAATCTTGTCTGCCTTTGCACGGAGTGCTACCATTGCCATAACCTCGTTGAATGGCTGGTCAGGGTCAGCGAAGAATGGAATCTTCTGTCCTGACACGAGTGTATTGTTAAGGTCAATACCTGCAATACCTGTAGCAATAAGCTCAGATGGCTGACGACGACGAACTGGGTTTACAGAAGGTCCACCAATCTCCACTTCCTTACCCTCAATCTCTGGTCCTCCATCAATAGGATTACCATAAGCGTTGAAGAATCGTCCAGCGAGCTGGTCGCTCACCTTGAGTGATGGTGACTTTCCGAGGAATGTTACCTCTGCGTTTGTAGAGATACCTCCAGTACCCTCAAACACCTGAAGTGTCACATCCTCACCAGCAATCTTTACCACCTGTGCAAGCTTGCCGTTGATGGTTGCGAGTTCATCATAACCAACGCCCTTAGCTTTCAGAGAACAAGTAGCCTTGGTAATCTGTGAAATCTTTGTATATACTTTTTGAAATGCTGTACTCATAATTTCATTTACCATTTACCGTTTACCTTGTGCCAATAAAATGCAGCACTAAGTATTGGTATAGTGATGTTTTACTTTGAATTAATCATCTCATTTATCTGCTTAACGAATCCATTGTACTCGTCTGACTTGAATACGCAGTAGTTCATCTGCTTGCAGAGGTTGATAAGCTTCTTGAAGAAGTCAACCACCTCAAGGAAGTCGTTAAACTTGAAGTCCTTGTTACAGATTGTAGTCACGAGGTTAAGGATTTCCTCCTGACGCTCAAGACTTGTAACGGCATCAACATCATCGAACGCATCCTGCTGAAGGATAACGAAGTCGATAACCTCTGACTTCCAGAATACTACATGGTAATCAACTGGTACACCATCATCACCAAGGATGTTGATCTGTTCAGCAATTTCCTTACCACGCTGCATACGTGTCTTGAGGTCAAGAACCTTTGGTATCCACTTATCGTTAATCTTCTTTGCAATATAATCTGCAAACTCAGGATATTCGAGATACTTAGAATATGAGTCGATTGGATTGACGGCTGGATAACGCTTCTTATCTGCACGATCCTGCTCAAGTCCGTAGAAACAACGTGCCACTTTCTTTGTATTCTCTGTCACAGGCTCCTTGAGGTTACCACCTGCTGGAGATACGGTACCGATGAATGTGATAGAACCTACAGCACCATTGTTGAGATATACATATCCTGCACGACCGTAGAAGTTACTGATGAGGGCACCGAGGTCCATAGGGAACGCATCAGGTCCAGGAAGTTCCTCCATACGGTTAGACATCTCACGGAGTGCCTGTGCCCAACGTGAAGTAGAGTCAGCCATGAGGAGTACACGAAGACCCATTGAACGGTAGTACTCTGCCATTGTCATGGCTGTATATACAGATGCCTCACGGGCTGCAACTGGCATGTTTGAAGTGTTGGCAATGATGATGGTACGCTCCATCAACTTGCGTCCTGTATGTGGGTCAACGAGTTCTGGGAACTCTGTGAAGATTTCCACAACCTCATTTGCACGCTCACCACAGGCTGCGATGATTACGATATCAGCCTCTGCCTGCTTAGAGATAGCGTGCTGGAGCACAGTCTTACCAGTACCGAATGGTCCAGGGATGAATCCTGTACCACCCTCAACGATTGGGTTGAACGTATCAATAGTACGCACACCAGTCTCAAGGAGCTTGAATGGACGTGGCTTCTCCTTATAGTTGGTCATGGCAAACTTAACGGGCCAATGCTGAACCATGTCCACGTTTACCTCTGTACCATCCTCCTTTTCAAGTACGGCAACGATGTCACGGCACTTGTACTTGCCAGCAGGCTTGATACTCTTGACCTTAGCTTTTCCTTCCATCTGGAAAGGAACCATAATCTTGAGCTTCTGTGAGTTCTCGATTACCTCTGCAAGCCATGCAGAAGCCTCAACCTCGTCACCCACCTTAGCGATAGGAGTGAAGTCCCACTCACGATCATTATCAAGAGGATCTGTATATTGACCACGCTTGAGGAAGACGCCTTCCATCTTGTCGAGGTCGTTCTGCAGACCATCATAGTTCTTTGACAACATACCTGGTCCCAGCTGTATTTCGAGCATGTGACCTGTAAATTCGACTGGGGCACCTACCTTGAGTCCACGTGTTGACTCAAACACCTGAACGTATGCATCAGTACCCACAACCTTGATAACCTCAGACATCAGACGATCACCACCTGTCTCTATGTAACAGATTTCACCTTGACTTACAGGACCGTCAACCGAGATAGTTACCATGTTGGCAATAACGCCAGAAACTTCTCCTTTTGTCATACTATCTATATCTATGTTTTTTCTTTCTTATTTTGTTTAAGCTGTATTATTCGTCAAGCCTCAGTATCATACTTTTCAACCATGCTTAAGAGTCTCATGTGAGTCTCTACTTAGTCAGTACTTAGTCAATACTTCAAAAATCGACGAACAACACTTAATGTTTAGAGTGTGTGCGTTTAGAGTTTTGCATCTATCATATATATATTTGTTTGTTAGAGAAACTCCAACTTAGGATTCAAAACTCATAACACTCAACTATCTTCTGAACTCTTCTGGTACTCTTGCCTCGCTACGAAGGTTCTCGATTATTTCCTCGAAACGTCTGCGGCCGAATACTGGGTCAAGCAATCTCCAACGCTCAAGCATCTGTGCCTTGCAGAGATAAGCATAGACAGCCTCAACAGCAAATCCGTCCATGAATGTTCTGTCATCAAGCCACATCCATCTGAGAGCATCTATCTGACGTTCCTTTTCTACAGGATTGTCACAATCCACAATCTTCATCAGGGCAGACACATAGTCATATTCACGACTGAGGTCAAAGTCCTTTGCCTTGCTCACGAGCAAGGTGTCATACAAATCGCCTCCTCCCACAATGAACTTGGAGACATCCCATCCCTGCTGACGCGCGATAAGAGCTGTGAGTATATTTGATATATTGAGATTCAGTTCTGCCCATTCGGCAACGACATCATTCTTCGCTTCCTTGAGATAAGTCCAGTAACGGCTCATGAGGGCATCGTCAGCAAAGTAGTCAGCCTCATCCTTGCGCTCATCATATTCACGGACAAACTCTGCAAAGAATGTAGGATAACGTGGGTCGTCCTCAAAGAACACCTCCCTTGCATCCTCAATCATGTCTTCGAGTTCCTCACGGGTATAGTTGCCCACCTGTGGCAGGTCGCCTGTCTCGCCCTTTATGATGCTGAGAAGATTGCGGCAGTCACCCTCAAGGAAGAACATAGAGAGGATACGTGCGTCCGACTTGGACACTCCTTGTTCCTCTTCGAGCAGTTCCTTTATTTCCGCCACGGAAATAATCTTCTCTCTGTCATCCAGCTTGAGAAGTGGGAGCCCCGACATTAAACAATAAAAGTTACCCATTTAATTAATTCATAATTCATAATTCACAATTCATAATTGAAGGTTACCTCCAGTAGCCACATTATAAACTATGTATTACTTAATTAATTCATAATTCATAATTGAATGTCTCTCGTGCGTAGCATAATTACGCATTAAGCATTATGAATTATTAGAAAATCATCTCTACGAGCTGTGGACGAAGGAAATTCTTGAAATAATTCTCGAACTCAGCCTCACCAAAGTTCACCTTATATGCGCCATTAGCAGGCTCTACGGTAAACAAAGTCTTCTGACCATTGACC
Source organism: Bacteroidaceae bacterium (assembly GCA_017540585.1). GTDB lineage: Bacteria > Bacteroidota > Bacteroidia > Bacteroidales > Bacteroidaceae > Minthosoma. The sequence goes on from JAFYAT010000040.1 coordinate 15,445, forward strand.
TGCTCAATAGTCACACCCTTGTCGAGGAGTGCCTTTGCCTTCTGTGCAAAGAGAGCCTTGAGACTGTCAGCATCTGCAGTAGAAATATTGATATCCTCCTGTGCACCCCATGACTCAGCAAGCTTAAGCATAAACTCGTTCATGAAAGCCTTGTCGCCAACAACCTGTGCAGTTGTCTCCTTGACAATCTTGTCGCCTACCACATTAGCCACCTCGCTCTTGAGAGCGTTGAGAGCCTGCGAAGCGTACATCTTGATTTCAGCCTTAGTGTTGGTATCGAGTGCGCTGGCGTTCTTCTTAGCATCTGCTTCAACCTGAGCAGCCTTAGCCTGTGCATCAGCAATAATCTTTGCTGCCTTAGCTTCTGCGTCAGCAATAATTTGAGCAGCCTTAGCATTACCCTTCTCAACTCCGTCGTTGAGAAGTTTCTCTGTCAGTTCCTGAATCTTATTTTCCATATAGTTGATTTAATTAATAATTTCTTTTCGTTTATCAATTCATGTGCTTGTACGTAAAACTAAGTTTGCAGCAAGACACCTTTATTCATTCTCTTTTAAAAAAATTTCCCTGTTTTAATATTTCCCTGTTCTTTTATTAATCCCTGTTATGACAATCATTCGAGTGCCGATAAATCGTTTTACCCGTTCAAATGGTCGTGCTTTACGCAAAATTGTAATTCAATACAACTTGTGTTTGACGTGCAAAGTAAAGATTTTTTTTTTTACAACGTACATCTTGACGCAAAAAATTGAACGTTTCTATTAAAAAAAAACAATTTCAGCCAAAAATACAGAAAATAGACCAACTGTCACTCGTCATTTTTCTGCTTTACCTCGTCTATGCCCTCTATTTCGTACAAGGCATGCATACAGTCAATAAGTTCGTTAACAGAATGAACGAAGAACGTGACCGTACATCTGGCAATATTATCCACGCTTCCAGTATTGAGACTTTCTATTGACAGACGCAGGTCATGCGTTATACATTGGAGGATATCCATCAAGAGATGAAACCTGTCTATGGCTGTAATCTCTATAGTCACAGGATAGACGGAACCCATGTCCTCCCTGAACGTATATTCCACCACGGAGTCGCCAAACTTAGATGCATCGCGTATCATCTCAGGACAGCTGCGCTTGTGTATGGTCAAATTACCATCATCCCCAAGGAAACCGACTGTCTCGTCACCCGGAAGCGGATGACAACATGTACAGCGAAGCATTCCGTCGCCCACTTCCCTCTTCAGATTCATCAAGGCTCTCTTAGCCTTGTAGCTGCTTGTGTGCTCAAGCCAGTCAAGCTTTGCCATAGGCACATCCACCACACCTATCTCCACACAGTCGCCTCTCTTGAGCTTGGTCTTCATGGAACATAGCTTGCCGTTGATACGTGCATACTTGGCATGAAGTCCCATATCCACACCCAGTTCAAAGGCAAAGTCAATGGCAGTCGAACCCTTTGGAAGTATAAGAGCCTTTCCCTTTGGAGTAAAGACCATCACATCGTCATAATAGAGAGTAGTTGCCACATTCTCCATGAATCCCATCTGACCGTTGCTGTCTGCGATGTCCTTCAACACCTGCTGGAACTTCTTTATCCACTCGTCGATGTTACCGTCATTAAGACCTGTCATACAACCGAGCTTGGAACTATCCACCATATTCTTTGAGCATATCTGCACATCCTCCCACACACCTTCTGCAGAAAGCAACATCACATTAAGACTCTGGTAAGAGTTCTCCTTTGCCTGGTCAATAAGATTGTTGAACGAGCCAGCCTTCTCCTTAAACACATCCGTAAGAATACTGTATATCTTCAGACACACATCCTTCTCCGACTTGCAACACTCACTCTTCGTGAATGTCACACGCACATAGTACCTGTTTGGCACATGGATAAAGTCGCATCCATTCTCTTTCATCCTACGCCAGATGCTGTAAGGACGACGATAATAGACCTCAGCCACTCCCTCAATATGATTCCTTTCCAAAAGTTGCTGTATAGCCGTCGTAAAGTCGCTAAGTCTCTGCTTGTCCTTCGTCATATCGGCATTAAGATTCTTGACGATATCAAAATACTGGTGAGGACATCGGTATTTGAAGCTGAGATTCTCAAGGTCAGTCTTAACATCAAACAATCCAAGTCTGTTGGCAAGCGGAGCATACAGGTAATCCGTCTCACCAGCAATCTTCATCTGTTTGTCAGGACGCATACTCTGGAGCGTACGCATATTATGCAGACGGTCAGCAAGCTTGACCATCAAGGCACGAATATCATAATGTATAGAGCTGAGCAGTTGTTCATAGTTATCCTCCTGCTTTGACGTCTTGTAGCTCGTCTTCTTTTTCTTTGTCACAGTATCGACAAGATAGGCTACGTCATCGCCAAAACGCTTACGAATGTCATCATTCGTATATTCCGTGTCTTCCACTACATCATGCAGGAAAGCCGTCATCACACAATGAGTATCAAGCTTGAGTTCCTTGGCAGCAATAAGAGCCACGGCAATAGGATGGATGATGTAAGGTTGTCCCGTCATGCGCTTCTGATTCTTGTGTGCTTCATTGGCAAACTCAAAGGCATCCTTTATCTGAGTAAGTTCCTCACCACTTACTCTCTCAGCCATCACGTCATACACTTCCTGTACAGCCTGCTGAATATTCGTTATCTCACTATCATTCATAATACACGATTTTAAGTAACAAACAGAAAATAACATGGCTGACTTATTTAGCATAAATTATCACGAATTTGCCACGAACCGTTAGCTCGGCGTAGCCAATTATCATAAATGGATTTCGATATTATCGAAATTATAATTAATAAGAATTAATATGTTACGCAAATAATATTTATGATAATTGGCTACGCCGAGCTAACGGTTCGTGGAAAATTAATGGTAATTCGTGCAAAAACAAAAGTCTTATTTTGTACCAAATTATTTTTATCATTACTAAGATGTGGCAAAAATATGAAAAATTTCTTTATTACCACACAAATATTCACATATTTTTCATTCATGCCACATATACAACCGCGTAATCACACATTTTTCCCATGTGTATAATCCGCATTACAAAGCCCAAAGAATTGTGTATTTTCGGACTTTTCTAACAAAAAAATTTGCGTATTTTCGGACTTTTGTTTATTTTCGCACTCGTAATCAAATACTTCTGTTATGGCAAGAGCATTTAGGCGAAAACTATACGACAGGCTTCTTGAATAGGAGTAAAATCTATCCTATTGAGGAAAAATCATCTGGTTACAACACCCATGCCTCACTCGATGCATTTTGCGAGAAATACTCCAACATCATCAACAAGCGTTATCTTATCTACACAAAGGACTTCAAGAAGGACAAGGAAACTATTCTCTTGCCTGTATATATGACGCCATTCATATAAAGATTAGACTACCACATAAGTATCTCTATATGATGTAAACTTACATTTTGTCAATCTGTCATACTTCGTTAATCCTTCGCTAACCCTTCGTTAATCGTTCGTAACGATTTCGAAAAAACACAGTAGCAAAATGATGGAAATTCCAAGTAAACCATGTCAAAACGTCAAGCGTTACCAGGTAACGAGGTAACGCTTTTCGTTTTCGGTTTAAATCAAATCTGATATAAATAGCCGTTTTAGAGCGTATCTTGGAATAAAATCCATTTTACAACTCCAAAACGGCATTGTTATTTTAACAAAATGGCTTTATAGCCATCTTCGTAATCTGATAACCGCCACTTGTATCTACAATAGTAGAAATTAAAATGGCTTTATAGCCACGTGTCCGTGGATGGCGAGATAATTTAATCTACAATAGTAGAAATTAAAATGGCTTTATAGCCACAGGTACATATCAAGACACAGTATATAAATCTACAATAGTAGAAATTAAAATGGCTTTATAGCCAACTCTTTCATCTAAAGAAGTACAATTATATCTACAATAGTAGAAATTAAAATGGCTTTATAGCCTGACCGACAAAGATATGTGGAAACTCAATCTACAATAGTAGAAATTAAAATGGCTTTATAGCCATTGATGTACGTGTCAAAGAGGCTATCGAATCTACAATAGTAGAAATTAAAATGGCTTTATAGCCGGGGGAAATAAAATGAGTACGAGACTAAATCTACAATAGTAGAAATTAAAATGGCTTTATAGCCATTCTTCGCATAGTAACGCTCTTCGGGATTCATCTACAATAGTAGAAATTAAAATGGCTTTATAGCCACTATTTTACTGCAAAGATACAACAAAAAAATGATATACAATAATATATCATACATCATTTTTACACATAATTACCCCACCCCATATTATTGCACTGCTGCGTGTATCACCTATAACGCTGTTATTCTACAAGTTGACCCAAAACAAAGAAAAACATACAGACAGACATTTGCAAACATTAGAAATAGACAATATCCTTGTCACGATGGATGGCATTACCATATTTCTTCAACTTCACACCAGACACATCAAAGATAATGACACTATCCCCACCATCAAACTTCTTTGCGAACTCATTTTCAATCTTCAATATCAAATTATCCAATATACGAGAAGTGTTATTCACTTCATACACAGAATACTGCAATCTTATTGCACCATTCTTCGGAATCATCTTGGCAAACCTTCCACGAAGTTTGATTACCAAGGCATATGGAATACGGGCAGAAGATAAAATCATTAAGATTTGAAATATTAATTGAATCAAACATTGTTCTTTCTATATGCTTTTGTCTGAACAAATTCGAGCCATTGACTTGTACTTATTCTCTGCAAAGAACCCTTTTCAACAGGAAAATCATGTTCAATCAAATAAAGTCCCTTTAAAGCGATGTGATATGCGCCATTAGCATCTGCATCCTTGATGCACATTTGATTGTTTTCACCTGTCACAAATGGATGTTCACTTTCTACTGGCGAGATAAGATAGTCAATAGAAGAGTTTGACATAGAATTTCTCATCTGCAACAACAACTTAAACGCATTAAACAAATCCTTACACAAAGAATCCGATTTATCATGTTTGATTATATTTTCCTTACTTATCTTATCTAAAGATAATTGGTGCTTAGGGTCACTAAAGACCGACTTAAATTCGTCATTGAGTACAACTTCCTTTTGAACAAACTTGGAAGAGCCGCTTTCCTTTGTTATTTTAATTCTATTTCCATAAGAAGCAAGTGTCCAATTGTTCGTGTAATCACTCTTAACTGTCGGCAGTTTATTATTACTATAATCAAACTTAAAGTAAAACAAACCATTCTTGTATTCTATTGACTTGAACGCTTCAAAAAAATTCTTTGGATCTTTTGCAGCTTCTTTCATGTTAAACAGATTAACGAAACCTGTTTCCGCATCAATCTTTGAAGTATATTCAGCTGGAACATAAAAAAGCCATCCGCTTTGTTTGCCCAAATCTTTAAAGCTTGTAAACGGAGCAGTCAGCTGAAGACCATTATGGACATTTCCATACCTTGGAGAAGGTGCATCTGTCTTAAAAACAAGATAATTGAGTTTTTGTATCAATGCCTTCTCAAAGTTCTGGTAAACTTGACGCTCGACGTTGAATCTTCCACGCTTGAAGCCATAGTTCAAATCTTCAAGTACAATTATAGCATTATACTTAACTACCAACTTTGAAATCTCATGTACAACTTGTGCCAAATAACCGGACTTCAAGTCTTTAATACCATTAATAACGTCCCAGTTCTTTCTTGCCTTATCTCTATCGGACTCAACCTGTTTTAACTTCTCTAAATAATTATATTTACGAACAAAGTCTTCATACAATTTGGACTCAATAATGTTATAATCCCGAATAAGCGGAACTCCATTCTCATCACGAATAACATTACCGTTTTTATCAATCACGGAAACATAAATAAGATTACGTTCACCACGGTCAATGCCAATAATGTTTATTTTATCCTTACATCTGCGAAGTATTTCAATAGTTCGAGAATTAAATTCGCTAAGTGTAGGAGCTTGCGGAGACTTGAAATTGATGGTTATTGGAACATGGAACAAAAATTTATGCTCAGCAAATCTTTTATCTTTAACAATATCCATCTTTGCCTTCTTTGTACACACATTAGGAAGCAACTTTTTCTGTTTATCTGTTAAATCTCCTCCGCTATTATAGTATTTTAGGAACGCCATATAGTCCTCCTGTTGCACAATTGTGCCATCAGTATAAGTCTTATTTACCAACACTGATGACTCCTTATGAACATAAGGATTTTTTAGAGCATTCTTTCTGTAATACAATTTTACTGTTTCTCCATTTAATTGAAACACGATATCATCAAGATTTCGTTTACTAAAAATCTCTTTCCAGTACAAAGTATGCATATTTGCTGTTCCATGCGCATTCTCATTAAAATCTTTATTTGAGATTTGGAAAAGCATAACTTTGTTGTCATCAATCCATTGTCGTACGACTTCGCCATCAAAATCCACAAATGACAAACTGAAATTCTGTTGGGAGACATCTTCTAAAAAAGCATCATAAGAATCATACTCCTCCGGAGATTTGAAATGAAATTCTATTTCACCATTCTTGTATTCAATGACACGCTGCATGTAGTAAGCTACATATTTATGTAAATCATATTCATTAAAAATGGAAGAAGAACGTTTATAAGAACCTGAGTCTCCTATTCTGTATATATCATCAGGCAATAATTTCTTCTTATATTCTTTCAACTTCTTATTCTCTCCATTTTCATCCTTACGTCCTCTCTTTATAACAGTTTTCCCATTTTCAACCATAAGGTTTGGGATATCTGCAGCCACATTACCAATCTGATGATATACAATCTTTTTGAACCCACCATTTCCTGTTCTTGCCTCATCAAGAATAGGTTTATTAGTTGGGTTAAGAATCAACAGATAGTATTTGCCCTCATCAATAAGAATAGTAGCATTATTTGCGTTTTCCTTGTTCTCATCCCACCCTTTTGCTAAAGTCGCACAATCAAAGCGTAAACTAATTTTCTTTTCGTCTTTAATTTTTCGAGTCAAAAAGCTTCTCACCTTATTGTACAAGGGTACAATGTCTCGAAATGTAATGTTCTTGTCATCATCAGTTTCGAAAAGTGCATCATAATCATAATATATAGGATCCTTTTCTTTCTTACAATCATCCACTCTGAAAATTTCCAGACAATGCAAACAAAGCAGCCATTTGTCAAGAAAAGACTTTATAACTTCCTTTGCATCATCATTTTCACGGATTGATTCACCTATGGCAACCTTTTCTTTTATAGCCTTAAATTCCGTACAATATGAAATATTACATTCATCTAAGAATGCATAATCCTTCCATGCTTTAATATCAGAGTACCACATTGGAACTTTAGCACCCTTGATAAAGTCTGCGAGACTAATATTATGCTCTTCAACAAGTTTGCCATTTTTCTCCAACGTGAGTATTTCATTTACAGAATAGGTTTTCTTTTCTATCCATTCTGAAATATCTTTTTCAAGCTCCTTTTTACTTTTTGTGGTCTTACTTCTCAATGCCTCACCAAGCTTATTCCAATTACCATACAGCATTTGAGACAACTCTGAAATATGCTTTCCTGATACATAAACATTATCAAGATTGACTTTATCTGTAAGCATTTGAGCAAAGACTGCTTTTGCTTTACCCAACAAATCTTGTCCATTAGCACAATTGACAAAAGAGTCAATGGCGTCAACCAATTGCTTTTCACCAGCAGTACCTTGTGAAAATTGTTCTGGAATAAATGAGAATCGCTCACGTTCACTCAAGATCTGCTTGTATAACTTATTCATTCTTAGGTCTTTGAGCCGTAAACCAGTATTAGGATTCTTCTGAAGATATTCATTACCAATACTATTAATTCCGAGAACTTCTTGATTCGGATTAGCACCCAAAAGCCAATTATAAACTTCTATTCCATTTTGTGTTAAACATTTATTATAATAAGAAGGAGTGAAAATCTCCTTAAAAGTAAGGCCATTGAGGTAACTTGACAGATTCTTCTCAACAACTTCCAATTCTTTTGGACATACCTCATACAGCCTATTATAGATAGCAATATTGTCAACAAAAATACAAAAGTTCTCATTGACCAATCTATTGGCTATTGAGGTTGCTTTTGCATCTTTACTGTACATATTATCACGATTCTTTTTGAGAGTTTCAAAAAAAAGGGAAAAATGTTTAAATCTATCCAGGTGCTCTAAAATATTATCCACGTCTTCTCCGACTTTTTCCATTGCCTCAGAACGGAAATCATCGTCAGTCTTTAACAAATCCGTCAACAAGACAATTAACTTTGAATAGGAATCAACATATTGCCACCATTCGTGTTTTTTGAAATTATCTGCGATTTCTGTACGAATTTCTTTTTGCAAGTCTTTATACTCTTTACCTTTTTTGTCTTCGCGATACAAGTCAGACAGCCTCTCCCACTTATCAGATTCAAATCTGCTAAGCGAATCCTTTATAAAGCGTTTATGAAATATATCAATACAAGACTTAACTACAGGATATGACTTGTCTCGTTCGTCATCATGCTTGAAAATTTCGGAATTCAAATACTGACTCCAATATTTATCCAATGCGACGGTCTTCTCTTCCTTTGAGAGTTTTGAATTAAAAACAGGCTTCAACTCAAATCTCAAAGTCTTGCTAAGAGAGTAAAGATTAGTAAAATTTTCAAAGAGTGTTTCCATCTTTTTTCGTGTTTTTTATTATTTGTCCCGCAAATATATAAATTCTTTTATGAACTTACCGCATAATCTTGAACTTTTTCATTTTTCTTCTTTTCATGAGTATATTTGCACGCAAAGAAGAATTTCTGGTTCACGTAGAAAATTTACTTTGTACGCGTACAAAAATTTTTTTGTGCGCGTAGAAAAAAATTATCATCCATAAGCAAGTAATTATCCACACAAAATATTTGTAGAAACATCAGATAAATGGTATCTTTGCAATCTATGTTTTAACAGGCAGAAGAGCTAACCGTATTATTCATACTGGAGAGCATACTTTCAATTCGTAGCAATGACATATTTCTCTCAACTCTCAGATGCGCTTGATGCTAACGGCTCGGGCGATGTTCCTGCGGTGGTCAGATATGCTGAACTATACCGCATACTTAATGATATGATGAACGAGATAACTGAGCGCACAGGACTTGTGTTCTCGGGTCCTTTTGCTCGTCTCACATATCTCGTCAGAGAATATGGTGTGGAGCATGAGCTGTACCGCAACATCAACTCGTTACGTTCGCTATGCAAGGACCTTCATTCGGTTGAGTCTAAACAACTGGATGCACATTATCTGTATGATGCCAAGGTGCTTGCCGACTTCATTTCTGCCGTCACGGGTGAGGATGTTCCTGCGGAACTTGCGGAGAGACTTCCACGTACTGTAAAAAAGTGGAAGGCTACACGTCACGCCATGCCTTACATGAGAGTGTGCGTAGATAGCTGGGACGACTCCCACATCATAGCTACGGCAGAGAATAGCGAGGAGGAACATATACGCATCAACTATGCCACAGAGAACCTGTTCGGCGACTGGTCGTATCTGCGAGGACTACTGAGCAAGGGGGCACAGCTCAATATCGTGCGTCCAGTGAAGGTGAAAGATGAGTATCTGTTTGAACTCATCATCTTCGAGCCAGATTATCTCATAGACATATCTGCCATTGCATCATGCTTCAAGGAGTATGGTGTGACACCTTTCACGTTTCTGTTGAACAGATTCAAGAAATCGGCTAATACCAAAGCAATACTCGTAGGTAACTTTGCAGGACAGATGCTCGACGAGGAGATAAACAATCCAAAGGCATCAACATACAAGGATTCAGCCATCACCTTTTTCCGCAACAACTCGCTGTCCATCGTGACGTGTCAGGACTCCATGGATACATTCCATGATGATGCAAGGATTCAGCAGGACAATATACGCAACATCATAGAGAGGGCTCAGAAGGTTGACCATTGCTTCCAGTTGGACAAGCTTGTGGTCGAGCCGTCATTCTTCTGCGAGATGCTGGGAATACAGGGACGTATGGACTTGTTGCACACGGAGTACAAGGTGTTGCTGGAGCAGAAGTCGGGCAAGCGTGCCTTTGGCAGCAACGCCCATCAGGAGCCTCACTATGTGCAGATGCTCCTCTACCTCGCCCTACTCCACTACAATTTCGGAGTACACAATGAGGAGGTGTCATGCTACCTGCTCTACTCCAAATACCCTGACGGACTCATGAAAGAGGGTGCATCGCCAAAGCTGTTGTTCAAGGCTATGAAACTTAGAAACGAGATTGTGTGGAACGAGTTCTACCTCGGCAAGGGAGGCATAAGGATGATGGAACGTCTTACTCCAGACCGCATCAACGTCAACGGACTTGCCACCGACTTCTACCGTCGCTACATACTTCCTGACATAACACACACGCTTGGCGTAATACAGTCGGCAAGCAAACTGGAGCGTGAATACTTCTTCCGTATGTTCACCTTCATGCACAAGGAACATATCCTCGGCAAGGTGGGCAACTCACGCAAGGAAGCCAACGGACTTGCCTCCATCTGGAACTGTACGCTGGAGGAGAAGAAACTGGCAGGTGCAATACTTGACGGACTAAACATAGACCGTGACGCCCTTCAGGCTTCATCCGCAACAATACTGCTCCACACACCTGAGACGGATGACGACTATCTTCCTAATTTTCGAGAGGCAGATTCGGTCATCATATACAAATACACACGTGGCACCGTGCCTGATGCCCGCAAGGGAATAGTGTATCGTGGCTCCATCGAGTGTATGACAGGTAATGACATAATCGTCACACTCCGTTCAGTACAACGTAACATATCACCATTCATCACAGATGAAGAGACGCTGTGGGCAATGGAGCACGACTATATGGAGATGACATCCAACAGCATAAGCCGTGGACTCTTCGCATTCCTCGAAGCATCACAGGAACGTCGTGACCTCATCCTCGCACAACGTCAGCCACGTCGTGACGAGACAATTACGCTCCGTGGCGACTACGGCACATTCAACGACCTTGTGCTGCGGGCACGACAGGCTCAGGACTACTTCATCGTCATAGGTCCTCCAGGTACAGGAAAGACATCGTTCGGAATGCTCAACATACTCAAGGAGACCCTCCTCGACGAGGAAGCAAGCGTGCTCCTCATGTCGTACACCAACCGTGCAGTAGATGAGATTTGCAGCAAACTTGTCAAGGAGAATATCGACTTTGTACGTATCGGCAGGGAGAACCTCTGTGCCGAGCCTTACCGTCCATATATGTTGGAAAACAAGATAGCAGGATGCGGCAATGCTGATGCAATACGACGTGTACTTACGACAACCCGTGTAGTGGTAGGCACAACGGCATCGTTGTCTGGTAAGATAGACATCTTCAACCTCCGTAGTTTCTCACTCGCCATCATCGACGAGGCATCACAGATACTCGAACCACAGATACTGCCTCTGCTCTCTGCCCGTCATGGCAACATAGACGGCATACGTAAGTTCGTGCTCATCGGCGACCACAAGCAACTGACAGCCGTAGTACAGCAACCTGTGGAAGAGTCAAAGGTGGAGGAACCAATACTGCAGGACATACACCTGTACAACTGCCGCAACTCACTATTTGAACGTCTGCTCAGTCTCCAGGATGGAGACGACTCACCATTCGTCTATCGTCTCACACGTCAGGGACGTATGCACCATGATGTGGCAGAATTCCCAAGCCTGACCTTCTACGACAACAGACTGATGACCGTACCTCTTGCACATCAGGAGGCAGACATCCACTTCGCCACACACGACAATGACGGAATGGAGAACCTGCTTGCCACCAGACGTGTAGCCTTCATACCAGTGGGACGCCCAGAGCACTCACTATCAAGCAAGGTGAACATACCCGAGGCACAGGTCATCGCAAGCATAGTGTATGCAGCATGGCAATTATACGACAAGAACGGGCGCGAGTTCATCACGGACGAATCCGTAGGAGTCATCGTACCTTACCGCAACCAGATATCCGTGGTTCGCAAGGAGATTGACAAGTACGGAATACCCGAACTTCACGACATAACGATAGACACCGTGGAGCGTTACCAGGGCAGCGAGCGTGACATCATCATCTACGGCTTCACCATCCAGCATGAGTACCAGATGTCCTTCCTCACCAACAACGTATTTGAGGAAAACGGTCACATCATCGACCGCAAGCTCAACGTGGCACTTACCCGTGCAAAGGAGCACACCATCATTGTCGGCAATCCCGTCCTGCTCAGCAAGAACGCCATCTTCAAGAAACTGATGGAGTGGGCGGAGAGGAAAAGTTAAAAGTTAAAAAGTAAAAGTTAAAAGGCAGAAATTAAGAGTTAAGAGTTTATTCAATTAGAAATTAGGAATTAGTAATGACAAGCACCATCATGTGTTCAAAACCGAATGGCTATTACTCATTTCTCATTACTTCCCTGCGGTCAGTGAGACTGCTTCGCTTAGTTGATAATTACTCATTCCTAATTAGGAACTCACATCTGCGAGAACTAAAAAACTTAAAAACTCACGAACTCAAAAACTCAAAATCTGACAAAAACCAAACATATAATTCACCATTTTAAGATAAAATCCAAAGAAATAATCTGTCAAATCTATGCGTCCAGCCATTTGGGATGGCAAATTTATAATGTCAAATTTATGTGTCCCGAACATTGGGATGTGAAATTTGAAATTCTTTCCAAGAACTTTCAACTCTCCAACTCAACTTTTAATTACTTTCCTCCGGTCTGGGAGACCTCCCTACTTAGCCCCTACTTAGTCAGTACTTAGTCAGTACTTAGTCTCATCCTTCTCCTCCGCTTCTTCTTTTCCCCTTAGCTGATGCAAAGATACAACATTGTGATTTGGCAATCGTACCTTAGCGTACCTTTCCAAACTTTAGCGTACCATTTCGTACCATAAAATGACTTACGATACTTTCAGCATAACGATTTACGTTACTCTGCTCCTCCTCCATAGCGGGGAGGTTGGGAGGGGGACCGCTCAGATGGCTTCCACGATTGCGGACAGTTGCCCCTTGTTTCCACCGCTGTCAGCCACAAGATTGCCCATCATTCCGCACATTTCCTTCCAGCTGAGGTCAGGATACTGAAACTCCGTTCCGCTCACGTGAGCACCGAGGATGGGGAAAAACATCGGAACGAGCGGTTCATACATGTC
>JAFYAT010000041.1 GCA_017540585.1 Bacteroidaceae bacterium
CTCGTCGATAAGGAGACCCATACGCTCCTGTGACTCGTTGGCAATAATCTCCTTTGAAGAGAGTGTCTGGTCACCAATTGGAAGCTTAGTCATGTCGATAAGTCCACCACACTCCTCAACAAGCTCAGAGAGACAGTTGACGTGACCTGCTGAACCGTGGTCGTGGATAGAGACTACTGGGTTCACGTCTTCCTCACAGAGGGCGCGTACGAGGTTGTTGGCACGCTTCTGCATCTCAGGATTAGCACGCTGTACGGCGTTAAGCTCGATGCCTGAAGAGTAGCGACCAGTATCGACTGATGATACAGAACCACCACCAAGACCGATACGGTAGTTGTCACCACCTACAACGACAACCTTGTTGCCCTTCTGAGGCTCACCCTTGAGGCAGTCACGCTTTGTGCCGTAACCGACACCACCAGCAAGCATGATAACCTTGTCGTAGCCATACTGCTCGGTTGTGTCGCCCTGCTTCTCTGCATGCTCAAATGTGAGGACAGAACCGCAGATAAGTGGCTGACCGAATTTGTTACCGAAGTCTGAAGCACCATTTGATGCCTTGATAAGAATCTGCTCTGGAGTCTGGTAGAGCCACTTGCGGATAGGAAGAATCTTCTCCCAGTCGCGTATGTCGCCTTCCTTGTCGCTCTTTGTCCACTTAGCATAGCTGTGTGGCTGGCTTGGAGCAACGCCGTTACGTGGGTAGGAAGTCATATATACGGCTGTACCAGCGATAGGCCATGAACCTACACCACCACCCATACGGTCACGAATCTCACCACCCGTACCTGTAGCAGCACCATTGAAAGGTTCTACTGTAGTAGGGAAGTTGTGAGTCTCGGCCTTGAGTGAGATGACTGACTCAATATCCTTAATCTCGAAATAATCTGAAGTGGAGTGATCCTTTGGGGCAAACTGTTCTACCTTAGGACCCTGACTGAATGCGACGTTATCCTTATATGCAGAAAGAATCTTGTTTGGATTCTCCTGAGTTGTCTTCTTAATCATCTGGAAAAGTGAAGACTCCTTTTCCTTACCGTCAATAATGAATGTACCGCCGAAAATCTTGTGGCGGCAATGCTCTGAGTTAATCTGAGCGAAACCGAACACCTCTGAGTCCGTAAGTTTGCGACCAAGCTGTCCTTCCACCTTGTGGAGGTACTCAATCTCTTCTGGTGAGAGTGCAAGACCTTCCTTTTCGTTGTACTCCTCAAGGTTCTCGATGTGAACGATAGGTGCAGGCTTGATGTTAACTGTGAATATGTCCTGATCCAATCCCTTGTACATGCGCTGGAGCATAGGATCATGTTCTGCATCCTCGCTGTCAACTGGGAAATACTCCTCAATACGCTTAACGCCTGTAAGACTCATGTTCTGAGTTATCTCCACAGCGTTAGTACTCCAAGGAGTAATCATTTCGCGACGCGGACCCACGAAGAAGCCATCAAGTTTTTGTACGTCAAGTAAGGTTGCTTCGCCATAGAGCCAGCAAAGCGCATTAACCTCATCAGCAGAGAGCTTATGCTCAACACTTGTTGCAATTACACTCTGCGAAGGTGTTCTGAAAAAATAAATCATAACTTATGTGGTATGAATTATATGAAAATAAAATTTAGATATCTGGGTGCAAAGGTAGGCAAAAAAAATAAGAAATCAAGTTTTACAAGTAGTTAAATTGGCATTACCAGGGAAGATTAAAAGACAATTATACATTCATCAAGAAAAAGAAGAACGAAAAATAAAAAATTATAGGCAAGTTCAAGAAAAAACTTTCCGAACCTGCCTATTGTTTATTTCACGTACTTCTTCACAGCCTCCTCAATTTCCGTACCTCGGAGACCTCTTGCAAGAATCTTTCCATCAGGAGCAAAGAGAATAATCTCTGGTATCCCACTTATACCGTATGCATCAGTTCCTGCGCTTTGTGCATTTATCATCTGAGGATATTCGATACCATATTTCTTTATTGCTTTTAGAGTCTTTTCAGGTTCATCCCAAGATGGTACTCCTACAACTTCAAAATTGTCGCCTTTATATTTTTCCCAAACATCCTTCAGGAATGGAATCTCCGCACAACAAGGTCCACACCAACTTGCCCAGAAATCTACGAGCACATACTTGCCTTTGCCTACATAATCTGAAAGATGCGTAATATTACCTTCGTATTCTACTTCGAAATCGACAAACATATTGCCCACATCTGTCTTTTTCTCATTTTCAGCATTTACTTTTTCCTGTTCTTCCCGCTCTTTTTCTCGTTGTGCTATTATTTCATCAGACACAGTTTCAGATATCAACTGTTTTCCGTAAGAATAGTCTTCGAGAAGACCTCTCGCCACAGATTTCTCAATAGTACTTGCTGGCAGCACTTCATTGAACATGAAATAACGGATAAAACCTTCTTCTTTACAATGCTCTGAAAGGATATATGTCATGTCATTTTTATTTTCATATTTCTTATCCAAATCAGCTGCCTCTTGCCATTGCTTATACTTTTTTGAGCCTCCAATGGTATAGCCGTCGTCTGTTATCTTAACATTAGCAGTCTCACCTGGCATGAGAACAAACTTTATTTCGTCTGTAGATATTGAACCGTCTGGGTATGTGGCACAGATACTTACATAGTCAGGTTCTCTTTGAAAAGTGCTGCGACTGTCATAAGGTAATGTAACGTATAAGTCCGTTGAGAACTTACGTGATTTATCGAAAGTTACGTCCGCCTTATATATAGGGGCATAGTATTGCCTTTTTTGCATCTTAACTATATATCCAGAAGCCTTTTTGCTATCTGTTGCATCTATATTAAGGCGAACCTTTCCCTTTTCAAGTTTTTCGGGAAAACCTTTGTTAATATATTCAATTTCTTCCTTATCTCCATGAGGATGATGAAGTATGCCAAAAATAAACAATTTAGTGTCTTTTGGTAATGGTTCAAACGCTACAATATGACCATATACGATTTGCTCTGTTGTTACAATAGAGTCACCTCCAAATATCTTACGTACAATCCTGTGGTCCTTGCCAGTTAAGTTAAGGCAAAATTCATTTCTATTTGATAAAATATAATGGAGACTCTGAATTAAACCTACAGGATAGATGCGGACTATTGTTTCCTTGTCATTAAAATAGACATCATGAACAATATTTTCAAATGCACATTCGTCGACATCTTTCCACACATTCTTTCCTTCTATCTTTGGTACATGTGGAGAATAATCCTTCTTATTGTTACGAGCTGCCCATACTCCACGCTCCACCTTGGCATAATAATTTTTAGATGGTGAAACATAATAACCATTTATGCTTATTGACTCATCTGGGACGGCAAAGTATTCAGCTGTTCTTTTCTCTCCATCTTTGTTGAAAGTACGAAGCTTGACAGACCTCATCCTGTCAATAGGCAAATCATAATGGAATGAATTATTAACAATTGGGACGGTTGCTATTGGCTTAGCATCCTTGTCAAAATGGAAGTATTCATCTGACAGATAAATTTCCACATACGATGAATCTTGCAAAACATCTCCCGTCTCTATTCCACCAATCGTAAAGACATGCTGAGCATGGGCACTCAAAGTACCTAAGATAAGAACTAAAAACGTAATAATACTCTTTTTCATTTTGGATTGATAATGTTTTTTAGATTAGTAATCATTTTTATTGTTTCTACATACATATAGTACCCTTTCATGAAAATATGTCGCAGAAAAATGATTTTTTTAGTTAAAAAAGTTATTTTTTATTTAACGAATGAGGTTATAAAAATAAATAGTATGAATAAAGTATTAGGAATTATTACAATTACAAGTATTTATAATAAACTGACACACCTGTTTAGGAGAACGAAAAATTATATTATTAACGTTAATCCATCTGTCAGGTCCTTTGAGTTTACACTTTACCTTTACTTTGTTGTCACCTCTATTACTATCTCAACAGATTCGTCACCATTACCATAGCTAATGCTATCGGTATTTGTTTTTGTTGTATAGTTCGTGATATTATTATCTTTCAGGAAAGACTCGACTTCTTTCTCCGACTTGAGTTCTGGATGCTTTACTCCATCAATTGTCACTCTGCACGCATAGTCACGCACCTTCCTTGTTCTTGAATGTGTAGTCGTTGTTATGACTACAGAATCCCCATTCTCATCCTCGTATGTCTCTGTACGAGTTGTCTTCATGTCATTGACGCATGATGTCATCATGATACTACATGCTAATACGGCAAACGTGCCACATAAAATGTTAGTTTTCTTCATAATTATAGTTTTGATTTAGTTAGTTTTCCCTTAGTATTCTCTACAATTCTCTACAAATTTGTAGAGGATACTAAGAGAAAGATTAGGCTAAAGTAACACAAGACAAGTCTATGTCACTTATATATTGTAATTTTATCTATATTCTTTACACTCTGAACCATATTCTTTATTTCAGAATTGTTCCCGATAAATCTGGTAGGAATGCAGAACCTACACTTTATTGGTTTACCATTTTTCTTTGCAGGATTTATTTTCTTCATTCCATTTACTACCTTAAATGTATGAGACTCTAACGCTTCAAGGCTCTTCCTTATGTTCTGTACTACAATCGTATTCGTGACGATTACAGGTGTTTTTGGTAAAAAGGTAAAGAGTAAACTCGATGGAATTGTACGTTTGCAATTAGTAATCCGTAATTATAATCATCATGTGTGATACTTCAGATGTCTATTACTCATTTCTCATTACTAATTCCAATTTTTTAATTAATAATTAATATATATATTATTATTAATTAAGAATTTAGTGTTAAGAAATGAAAGCTACGAATTGTGAATTGTGTATTGTGACAATTCCATCGAGTTTACTCTTTACCTTTTACTCTATACCACATGTGGTGTGAAATCCGAAATGATTTTCTATGGGACGTTTGATGCACGTATAGTGGGAAAAGTATTGCATAGCTTAGCTATATGCTGTACCTTTGCATCGTGAACCTGTAACGATAGGGGAAATTATTTCCCTCGGCAGAAAAAAATATTTCTCTCTCCATCAAAAAAAATGTTGTCTTATGAACATAGTTCCTGCATCAAACAAAAAGCCTCACATGTCATCTCGGATAGTCCATAAAGTGATGGCACTCCATTATCCTTGTTTAGCCTTGAAAGCCATAGCATAGAGTTTCATCTGCTTGAGCATGGCAACAAGTCCGTTTGAACGTGTTGGTGAGAGGTGTTCCTTGAGACCTATCTCCTCTATGAAATGAAGGTCGGCACTCAGAATCTCGTCTGGTGTGTGGTCAGAAAGCACTCGGATGAGAAGTGCCACAATACCCTTGACGATAAGGGCATCACTCTCTGCCTGAAAATGTACGAGCCCCTCCTCTGTGAGGTCTGCCTGAAGCCATACACGGCTCTGACATCCGTCGATGAGATTGCTCTCTGTCTTATATTTCTCAGGAAGTGGCTCCTGCTCACCTCCAAGGTCTATAAGCAACTGATACTTGTCCATCCAGTCATCAAAACCAGAGAACTCATCAATTATCTCTTCCTGTATTTCTTCGATAGTCATATCCTTAATTTTATTAATTTCTTTCATTCCACAATACCGTAAGCATAGTGTGGCCTACTGCCTTGAGTGTCTGCTTGTTGATATTCTGAATATTGTCGTTTATGGTGTGCCAGGTACGTGGAAAACCATCCATCTCGACATCTGCTCCGATGACATCTACACATGGAATGCCGCTAAGGTTTACCTGTACATGGTCATCTGTTATTGCACCCATTGACTCATTTGAGAAATAGTTGTCATAACCCAGTTTGCGACCGATATTCCATATCTTATCCACGTATGTTGGGGCATAATGGAGACTGTAACTTTCCTTGAGGAACATGGTATTGCTACCACCCACCATGTCAAGGTTTATTCCGAAACGAGCTGTATAATCATCAACATGACGTTTGCCTGCCCAATACTGGCTGCCAAGACACCATGTGCTTGCGCTTGACTCACCATCATACGAGTCCTCGAAATGAGGCAAGCCACAGTCTTCGGCATCCCAACAGATGAAGTCGATGGCAAATCCATTCTTGCGAAGCATAGCTGAGTCGCCATTTTCCTTAAGGTCTGCACAAAGTACTCTTGCCATTTCAAGCATCACTCCAATACTACTTGCACCATCATTTGCTCCATCAATAGGAGTGTGGTAATTTGCCTTGTCGTCATCATTATCTGCCCAGGGACGACTATCCCAATGTCCTGAGATGATGATGTGTACGTCAGCATCAGGATTTACGCTTGCCACGATATTACGCATCTTGATAGGTGTACCGTCATACAGTTTGGAGTCGGCATACTGGTTGTATATTTTTGCTCCGAAACTCTCGAACTTGGATGCTATGTAGTCGCCACACTTGTCGTGTGCCTCTGAGTTCATGGTACGAGGACCAAACTTACATTGTTCGGCAACGTATGCGTAGGCACTATCCTCACAAAAGGCAGGAGCATCCACAAGTGCTGATGAATCCTCAGTTGTCGTCTGCTGTCCGTTCTTGCAACATACTAATGCCATAGTGGCAATAGCGTATATTATTTTTTTCATAGATGCCAAAATTATGAATTTTGAATTATGAATTTTTCATTTCTTTCCTTCCTGCCTGCCACATGAGCCAAGTACCGAGCACGCAGAAAGGAATACTGAGCAACTGTCCCATGTCGAGAAGCATGCCTTGCTCAAAGTCCACTTGTTCCTTCTTGATAAACTCGACGAAGAAACGGAACACAAAGATTGTCGTGATGCAGAAACCGAAGTAGAAGCCGTTGCCCGGCTTGAAACGCTCTATGCCACTTGTGCTCTTTGTCTTATATATATAGAACTGGGCAAAGAAGATTAGAGCGTAAGCTATTGCCTCATACAGCTGGGCAGGATGACGTGGAACGGGCATACCCTCCACAAGTGCCTCATGACTATGGAAAATGAATGCCCAAGGCACATCTGTCACGTTACCGATAATCTCAGAGTTCATGAGGTTGCCAAGACGAATGAAGCAGGCTGTAACAGGTACGGCTATTGCCACATTGTCTATAACATGGAACATCTTCATGCCCACGTTCCTTGCATATAATATCATGGCAAGGATGACACCTATTGTTCCTCCATGGCTTGCAAGTCCCTCGTAGCCGCGATACTGGAAGTCCCAGCTGTCAGGAGCAAAGCGGACAGGTACAATCATCTCGATGAATGGCTTGATACCACTAAGGTAATAAGCAGGCTCATAGAACAGACAATGGCCTAAGCGGGCACCTGCTATGATACCTATAAAACAATAGAAAAAGAGAGGATCAAACTTCTCTTCTTCCAGTTTCTGCTGTTTGTAGATACGCTGGACAATCAAATATCCGAATACCAGTCCTAAGACCCAGCAAAATGAATACCACCTTACAGCAAAACCACCTATGTGAAACATCTCAAGGGATGGTTGCCAATCAATATATGCTAACATAACAACAGACCCTCTCCCCCAACCCTCCCCCTCTATGGGGAGGGTGAGCCGTCCGGGTCATTACGGTTTAATAGTTATGCTCTCAGAGCTATTATTATTAAGTGACTACCCTCTCCGCCGTATGGTCTCCCTCCCCATAGAGGGGGAGGGTCGGGGAGAGGGTCCATTATTCCTTACACGTTAAACAGGAAGTGCATGATGTCACCATCTTGTACGACATACTCCTTACCTTCTACGGCAAGCTTACCAGCCTCGCGTACTGCAGCCTCGCTACCGTACTTGATGTAGTCTTCGTACTTGATGACCTGAGCACGTATGAATCCCTTCTCAAAGTCGGTATGGATGACACCCGCACATTGTGGTGCCTTCCAGCCCTTGCGGTATGTCCATGCCTTAACCTCCATCTCACCTGCTGTGATGAATGTCTGGAGGTTGAGAAGTGAATAGATAGCCTTGATGAGTCGGTTGCATCCGCTCTCCTCAAGTCCCATGTCCTCAAGGAACATCTGCTTCTCTTCGTAGCTCTCAAGTTCGGCGATGTCAGCCTCTGTCTGGGCAGAGATAATCATAAGTTCTGCATCCTCGTCCTTGATGGCTTCGCGAACACGCTCAACATACTCGTTTCCGTTCTTTGCACTCTTGTCATCCACGTTGCAGACGTAGAGAACAGGCTTTGTAGTGAGGAGGAACATCTTCTTTGAAGCGTTCACCTCGTCCTCGTTCTCAAGTTCAACGGTACGTGCGCTCTTGCCTGCAAGGAGTGCATCCTTGTATTTGAGAAGTACTGCATACTCTACCTTTGCATCCTTGTCGTGACCTACCTGTGCAATCTTCTCGACCTTCTTGATACGTGCCTCTACAGTCTCAAGGTCCTTGAGCTGAAGCTCTGTGTCGATTATCTCCTTGTCACGTACCGGGTCAACTGAACCGTCAACGTGAACGATGTTGCCATTATCGAAACAACGGAGAACGTGTATGATGGCGTCACACTCACGAATGTTGCCAAGGAACTGGTTTCCGAGACCTTCGCCCTTGCTTGCACCCTTAACGAGACCTGCGATATCGACGATGTCGCATACGGCAGGAACGATACGTCCTGGGTGAACAATCTCGGCAAGCTTGGTGAGTCGCTCATCAGGAACGCTTACCTGACCGAGCTGAGCGTCGATTGTACAGAAAGGAAAGTTTGCTGCCTGTGCCTTAGCACTTGAAAGGCAGTTGAAAAGTGTAGATTTTCCCACGTTAGGAAGGCCTACAATACCTGCTTTTAATGCCATATAATCAGACCCTCTCCCCAACCCTCCCCATCGATTGGGAGGGAGGCCGTCCGGGTCATGACGGTTTTATTGTTATGCTCTCAGAGCAATCTCCAATTTATAACTTTTAATTTTTAACTTTTAACTCTTGCATTATGAAATAATGCAAGTTAGCATACCTGACTTCCGCCCTTAACCTGCTTCTCCACAGTCGTAACTGCAATAGAGCCGTCCCAGTTCTCGGCAGAGAGAATCATACCCTCACTCACGAGACCATTCTTGAACTCACGTGGAGCGAGGTTGGCGATGAAGAGAACCTGCTTACCAACAAGCTGCTCTGGCTCATACCACTGGCTGATACCGCTCACGATTGTACGTCCCTTAGGAGTACCGTCGTCAAGCTTGAACTTGAGGAGCTTCTTCATCTTTGGTACACGCTCACACTCGAGGACTGTAGCCACACGGATGTCAAGCTTAGTGAAGTCATCAAATGAAACTGTCTCCTTGACAGGCTTTGCCTCTGCGTTTGCCTCAGCATTAGCCTTGATTGTAGCCTCAAGCTTGTCCATCTGGAACTTGATGACATCATCCTCAATCTTAGAGAAGAGCAACTCAGGCTTGCCAAGCTGCTTTCCAGCAGGAAGGATGTTTGTATTGCCGAGGTCTTCCCAGTTCACGTCTGGCATGTTAATCATCTTGCGAAGCTTGGCAGATGAGAATGGAAGGAATGGCTCGAATGCAATGGCGAGGTTGGCTGTGAGCTGAAGTGAGATGTAGATTACAGTCTTCACACGCTCTGGGTCAGTCTTGATAACCTTCCAAGGCTCCTCGTCAGCAATATACTTGTTACCGATACGTGCGAGGTTCATGGCCTCCTTCTGAGCTTCACGGAACTTGAAGCCTTCGAGGAGAGTCTCTACCTTATCCTTGATGCTTACGAACTCCTCAAGTGTTGCCTTGTCTGTGTCTGTAAGCTCGCCACACTCAGGTACGATACCATCGTAATACTTCTGAGTGAGCTGAAGGGCGCGGTTGACGAAGTTACCATAGACAGCCACAAGCTCGTTGTTACAACGTGCCTGGAAGTCTGCCCAAGTGAAGTCGTTGTCCTTTGTCTCAGGAGCGTTGGCTGTAAGAACGTAACGAAGTTCATCCTGGCGGTTAGGAAGTTCCTCAAGATACTCGTTGAGCCAAACAGCATAGTTCTTAGATGTTGAAATCTTGTTGCCTTCAAGATTCAAGAACTCGTTTGAAGGAACATTATCTGGAAGGATGTAATCTCCATGGGCTTTAAGCATAGCTGGGAATACGATACAATGGAAAACGATATTGTCCTTTCCGATGAAATGAATCAGACGTGTGTCCTCATCTTTCCACCATTTTTCCCAGTTTCCGTATTTCTCTGGATTTGCATCACAGATCTCCTTTGTGTTTGAAATATATCCGATTGGCGCATCGAACCATACATAAAGTACTTTGCCGTCTGCTCCCTCTACAGGTACTGGAATACCCCAGTCGAGGTCACGGGTTACGGCACGTGGCTTAAGACCGCTGTCGAGCCATGACTTACATTGGCCATATACGTTGCTACGCCACTCTGTATGGTCTTCGAGAATCCACTTCTCAAGCCATTGCTGATAGTCGTTGAGAGGAAGATACCAATGCTTTGTAGCCTTCTTTACGAGTGGATTGCCGTTGATGGCGTTCACAGGATTGATAAGCTCATCTGGTGAAAGTGTAGCTCCACACTTTTCACATTGGTCGCCATAAGCACCTTCTGCGTGACAACGAGGGCACTCACCCTTGATGTTACGGTCAGTAAGGAACTGCTTTGTCTCCTCATCATAGAACTGCTCTGAAGTCTGCTCGATGAACTTGCCATCATCATAGAGTTTCTTGAAGAAGTCAGAAGCAAACTTATGGTGAATATCTGAAGTAGTACGACTATAAACGTCAAATGAAATACCGAAGTCCTCGAATGACTTCTTGATAATACCGTGGTAACGGTCAACAACATCCTGAACTGTACAACCTTCCTTCTTGGCACGAATAGTTACAGGTACGCCATGCTCGTCAGAGCCACCTACAAAGAGAACGTCTCTGCCTTTGAGACGAAGGTAACGGACATAGATATCAGCTGGCACATAGACACCTGCGAGGTGACCGATGTGAACTGGTCCGTTGGCGTATGGAAGAGCCGAAGTAACGGTTGTTCTTTTGAAATTCTTCTGTTCCATCTTATTTTCTGAAGTTTCGCAACGATTGTTCTTGCGAAAGTTGATTATATTTAATTTTTGTACATTTGGGTGCAAAGTTAGCAAAAATAAATTACACTTTTTTTATAAGGGAAAATAATTATGCAGTTTTCTTGTTTTTATCCTCTTGCTTTCCTGAAATCAGATTTTTATCTTGTGTAATCATTATGACAGTATATTGCTATCTTCACTATCATTTTGTTATGGCTAAAAATGTTCTTTGCTTGATTTTTATCCTTCGATAACCCTTCGTTAACCCTTCGTGATTGTTCCGTGATTTTCTTGTGCTTTCTGATAGTATCATTTTGAAAGGTATTCAAGTGTTTTTGTTGTCGTAATGTCAAAGTGAATCAAGTCATTTTGTTTGGCGTTTTATTTATGCTGTGAGTCTCTACTTAGTCTCATGTGAGTCTCTACTTAGTCGGTAAATTGATGGAAAGTGTTAAAAATAGGTTCCGTTTAAAGCAAAAAAAAGACAGAAGTCTCTACGACTGCTGTCATATAAAGTTCGAATAAGTTTCTACTTTAGAAAAAAATGGAGTTGCGCTCCTGTGTTAACCAAAAAACAAACCTAATACCTTAACCAAACCTATGAAAAAACAATTCTAATACCTTAAAACCCTTAACCTAAATATTTGCAATCTGTCTTTTCCTAATTCAAAACCTATCAAACTAATGTCTTTATATCGTGTGGCTCGAAAGCCATCTGAATTTACACCCTTGAAAAACAAATCTTTTTTACCGTCAAAAACTAAACTTACTGAGAATAACCTGAATAATCCTTAATACCAAAAACTAAACCTTATATCAACCTATTTTATTTTCCTTAACCAATCTTTTACCTTAATCTTATTGAGAGTTTCCTAATCAATCTTTTACCCTTAATCCTATTGAGAGTTTCCTAAAACAATCTTTTCAATTACCCTAAACTAATACTCTCTAATTTTTTTGAATTTAATCGTGTCGCCGGGATTGTTGTTTCCTTTTGACATTGCAAAGGTACGGCGGTTTTAGAAACTGACAAAGAAATTATAAATAAAAATGCAAAAAATGCTTGTTTTAGTGATATAAATCAAGAATTGTGTGGGAACACACAGAAAAAAAGCACAATTGTGCTCCCACACAGACGCTAATTTGTACTTGTTAACATTTGATGCAGGAAATGGAATAATGAGGCGTTTTATTTGCTATTTTCACAAAAGTTTCGGATATTTGCATAAAATAAAATCTACGATGGACAGAATAGGTGTTTTTTGCTCGTCATCCAACCGAATGGACTCTATATATTATAAGGAGGCAGAAAGGCTTGGTGTATGGATGGGCGTGAACAAGAAGACTCTTGTATATGGTGGAGCCAACTGCGGATTGATGGAGACGCTTGCTAAGGCGGTACATGAAAACGGAGGTACGGTTTTTGGCGTTATCCCTAAGATTCTTGTTGAACATGACAGAGTAAGCGACTATATAGACATACATTTTCATTGTGAAGACCTTACTGACAGAAAGGTTTTCCTTGAGAGCGAATCGGAAGTCATGGTGGTACTCCCAGGAAGCGTGGGCACTCTTGATGAGATGTTTACGGTAATGGCTTCAAACACGATTGGTATTCACAACAAGAAGATTATCCTTTGGAACATCAACGGTTTCTGGGATGGTCTCCTGCAATTCATGAACGGTTTGGTGGAGAAGAATGTCGTCAACAAGCCTTTTGACGAGATGCTCACGTGTGTCAACACTTTTGAGGAACTCATAAAGGAGTTATGAGTTGTGATTATTTTTCGTTCATAAATACGAACTTTCCATATAGAATTTAAGAAAGGCTTCTTGATTATGCCTCTTAAATTCAAAGAATAAAGTATAAAGAGATAATATGCGCAAGATAATAGGTATAGGAGAGACAATAATGGATATCATCTTCAAGAACGGACAGCCAACGGCTGCTGTTCCGGGAGGTTCGGTATTCAACGGACTCATCTCGCTTGGTCGCCTTGGACAGAATGTTACGATGATTACCGAGACTGGTAATGACAAGGTAGGACAACAGATTAAGGAGTTCATGATAGACAACGGTATCAATACAGATAGCGTGTGTGTCTATGAGGATGGCAGGACAGCCATTTCGCTTGCTTATCTTAATGAAAAGAATGATGCCGAGTACACTTTCTATAAGGATTATCCGAAGGCACGCCTTGATGTGGAGTGGCCAGAGATAAATCCTGATGACATAATCATGATGGGTTCATACTTTGTCCTCAATCCTGTGTTGAGGGACAAGGTCAAGTGTTTCCTCGAATATGGCAAGGAGCGTGGGGCACTCATCTATTACGATATAAATTTCCGTTCAAGTCATAAGGACGAGGCAATCAAGCTTTATCCAACCATATTGGAGAACTTTGAGTATGCCGACATCGTGCGTGGTTCTACTGAGGATTTCTACAATATGTTTGAGATTTCTGACCCACAGGAAGCATACGACAGCAAGGTTTCTTTCCATTGTAAGACCATGCTTTGTACTGATGCGGAGGGTGACATACAGATTATCACTCCTACTTGTAATAGGACATTCCCAGTACAAAAGATTGAAACCGTAAGCACCATTGGTGCTGGTGACAATTTCAACGCAGGTGTTGTGTATGCCCTCATGACCAACAGGATTAAGAAGGCAGACATCGCCGAACTTGGAGAGCGTGACTGGGCAAGGATTGTCAGTATGGGACAAACGCTTGCCTCACATGTGTGCCAGAGTCTCAACAACTCCATCAGCAAGGAATTTGCAAAGGAGATAAAAGAATCTGTCTGATGTATAAAAACGCTCCAAAGAAGAAGGTGTCAAAGGAAGAGGCACTTCTCAAACTATCTTCGCTTTGCGCCACAGCCGAATATTGCGAGTATGACCTACGCAAGAAGATGCAAAGATGGGATATGCCCGCGGGTGCTGAGGATGAGGTGATAGAACGTCTCACAAAGGAACGCTTCATAGATGAAGAACGTTATGCACATGCCTTTGTACGTGAGAAGTTCCGTTTCAATAAGTGGGGACGTGTTCGTATCGCTCTTGAACTCAAACGTAAAGGTATAAACGAGTTTACCGTTGAGGATGCACTTGAAGAGATTCCTTCGGATGACAATATCGAAACTCTCCGAACCCTTATTGCCTCAAAGAAGAAGAGCGTAAAAGGTAAGTCGGATTACGAGATTCGTTGCAAACTCATTCGCTTTGCTCTCTCACGAGGATTCGATATGGACGACATAAACGAGGCTCTGGATAGTTTGGAGTGAAAAGTGAATAGTGAAAAGTGAAAAATGTATTTTACTTTGTTCACTATTGCTTCTGAAACACAGAGGACTCAGAGAACACAGATGACTCAGAGAGTCTCTCATAGAAAAACTCTGTGACCTTTGTCTCGGAAAAAATTTCCGTGGAAACTTACAAACTCTAAAAAACTCACGTTCGCAAGAACTCAAAAACTTAAAAACTCAAGAACTTAAAAACCTAAAAACTTACAAACTTACAAACTCACAAACTCAAGAACTCAAAAACTTAAAAACTCACAAACTTAAAAACTCACAAACTCATGATAGCATTTATCACAGGTGCCACAAGCGGCATAGGAGAAGCATGTGCAAGACGATTTGCACAAGGAGGTTATGACCTCATACTCACAGGTAGAAATGAAGCTAAACTCTCTGCTCTCAAGTCAGAGTTGGAGTCAAAAGGACGTAAGGTCAAGACACTCGTCTTTGATGTTCGTGATGCGGAAGCAGCAAAGAAGGCTGTCGAAAGTCTTGACGGAGAGTGGAAGGTAATAGACGTGCTTATCAATAATGCAGGTCTTGCTCTCGGTCTTGAAAAGGAATATGAGGGAAGCCTTGACGACTGGAACACGATGATTGACACCAACATCAAGGGACTTCTCACTATGACACGACTTCTCGTTCCTGCCATGATTGAGCGTAACGAGGGACACGTCATCAACGTAGGAAGTGTGACTGGTGATGCTGCATACGCAAACGGTAACGTATATTGCGCTACAAAAGCAGCAGTTAAGGCAATATCAGACGGTCTCCGCATAGATGTGGCAGAGTCAGCCGTAAGGGTTACCAACCTCAAGCCAGGACTTGTTGAGACAAACTTCAGCAACATCCGTTTCCATGGAGATACAGAACGTGCTGCCAATGTATATAAAGGTATCAAGCCTCTCACAGGTGACGACATAGCCGATGTCGCTTTCTATGCAGCATCAGCTCCTAAGCACGTACAGATAGCCGAGGTGCTTATTCTTGCCACTCATCAAGGAAGCGGAAGCGTCATTCATAGAAAGTAAGAAATTATAAGTTATTGTCATGAGTAATTATAACGACGATAATATGCTGTGGAAGGTTCGCAAGAGTGAACGTATCTTCCATTCACCTTGGCTTACGGTCAATCGTGACAAGGTGGAGCTTCCAAACGGCAAGACGTTTGACGATTTCTATGTGCTCCATTATCCTACATGGATTAACGTGATAGCCATTACCGAGGATGGTCAGTTTATCCTTGAACGTCAATATCGTCATGCCATCTCGCAGGTATGTACGGAGATATGTGCAGGATGTGCTGAGGAGGGTGAAGACCCGCTAACGGCTGCCAAGCGTGAACTTCTCGAAGAGACAGGTTATACGGGAGGTACATGGACGGAACTCATGACTATTGCGCCTAATGGAACATCGATGGATAACGTCTGCCATTGTTTCCTTGCCGAGGGTGTAAGAAAGGTGAGTGGACAGCATCTTGATGAGAGCGAGGACATAAACGTCTTTCTCCGTAGCAAGGACGAAGTGTATCAGATGCTTCTCGATGGCGAGTTTATCCATGCGCTCATGAGTGCTCCTCTCTGGAAGTATTTTCATATTTATGGCTGAATATTGAAGCCGAAGCCTTTACGTTTTCGATTAAAAACCGTATATTTGCGGAACAATACTAATAACTAATCTTGTTCAAAACAGATTTTTCAATCATAATTCATTAAAATACTATTACAATCAGTTAACTTATGAAACATCAATTATTGCATTTATTATTGGCAACTATGCCAATCTGTAGCCTTAGCGCACAGACGTACAAGGTACCTGTGTCGGAACAGGACGAACCGATGAAGACAGGTAAGTTTCAACCTACATGGGAGTCACTTCGCACTTACGAAGTACCAGAATGGTTTCGTGACGCAAAGTTTGGAATATGGGCTCATTGGGGACCTCAATGTGTTGAGGGTTCGGGCGACTGGATGGCTCGCAAGTTATATATAGAAGGTGATGGACAGTACAAGTATCATCGTGAGCATTATGGTCATCCGTCCGAGTTCGGATTCAAGGATGTGCTTCCACTCTTCAAGGCAGAGAACTGGAATCCAGAGGAACTTGTCAAGTTCTATAAGGAAGTATGCGGAGCTGAGTATTTCTTTGCGCTCGGCAATCATCATGACAACTTCGACCTATGGGATAGCAAGTATCAGGAGTGGAACTCCAAGGCTATAGGTCCTCACAAGGATATTCTCGATGGATGGGCAAAGGCTGCCAGGAAAGCAGGCTTGCCTTTCGGTATCTCCTTCCATGCCGATCATGCGTGGACATGGTATGAGCCAAGCCGACGTTTCGACCTCAAGGGCGACAAGCGTGGCGTGAAGTATGACGGATGGCTCACCAAGGAGGACGGCTACAAGCCTAATGCTGACGGTACTGAGAAGTGGTGGAAAGGTCTCGATCCTCAGAATCTCTATGCTCAGAACCACGATTTCTCTGACAATACATGGGACAATGGTGCCATTCATCGCCAATGGGGATGGGAGAAGGGTGCAAACATACCTACTCAGGAGTACATCACCAACTTCTATAACCGTACTCTTGATGCCATCAACCGCTATAATCCTGACCTCATATACTTCGATGTTACCGTACTTCCTTTCTATCCTGTGAGTGATGCGGGTATGAAGATTGCGGCTCACGAGTATAACGTGACAAATGGTAACGGAGTGGTGTTCGGCAAGATTCTTCAGGATGATATGAAGGATGCACTCGTGTGGGACGTTGAGCGTGGTGCACCAAACAAGATTGTCGAAAGACCATGGCAATGTTGCAACTGTATTGGCGACTGGCATTACAATACCAACACATACAAGAATGGCTGGTACAAGAATGCTGCTACTATTGCCAAGCTTCTTGTAGATATCGTTTCTAAGAATGGTAATATGCTTCTGAGTGTTCCGCTTCGTGCCGATGGTACTCCTGACGAGAAGGAGCTTGCCATCATGAAGGAGTTCGGAGCATGGATGCAGGTGAATAAGGAAAGTATCGTTAAGACACGTCCTTGGAAGATATTCGGCGAAGGTCCTATAGCCAATGCCGACATTAAGATTAATGACCAGGGATTCAACGATGGTCAATATACCAAGGCTGGTGCAGACGAGATTCGTTTCACTACGTCAAAGGATGGCAAGACTCTATATGCAAGTGCTCTTGCATGGCCTAAGAACAAGACCATAACCATCAAGTCGCTTGCTGAAGGTAGCAGCCTTTATCCAGCAAAAATTAAGAAGGTCGAGCTTCTCGGCTACGGCAAGGTAAAATATACCCGCAATGACGATGCGTTGGTAGTCAGCCTGCCTGAACCTACAAACGGTATTATGCCGGTACTGAAAATAAAATAAAAACAGACCCTCTCCCCCGTCCCCTCCCCCTCTATGGGGAGGGGTGGCTGGGATGAGGCAATTGAGAATTGATAATTGACAATTAATAATTAA
>JAFYAT010000042.1 GCA_017540585.1 Bacteroidaceae bacterium
TCTGCGACCTTCGTGGACTCGTCAGAAAATAAGCGTAAAAGTAAAGCTCTGTGCTCTCCGTGGCTCCGTGGGGGATTAAAAACGACAAGTTCGTTCTGTTTTAGCCTTTTATAGAAACATTTCCAACCGTACAGGTCGAAAAATTTGGTATGAGATATTTGTAAAGTTTCTCGTATTCCTTTGCCACCTTTATATAGTCATGATGCTTGCGAACATACTCGATGCTCTGACGCTTCAACTCAGAGATGCGTTCAGGATGAAGAACAAGCTTTTCAATTTCTTCAAAGCAGCTTTCAAAGGTAGGAAGGACATTGACGATAGGTCGAAGCTCCGTCTCGCCAAGTATCTCGTAGTTCTCAGGTTCGCCCCCTCCTATGTTGATGATGCCCTTTGACATGGCAAGAAGGGAGTTCATGGCAGGTGTATAAGAATACAACTGGTCAAGTATGGCGTCGCTCGTGTCCATCATGTGCTGGTACTGAGCAAACGGTACGCCCTCCGCTATCTTGAGTTCGAGGCGGTCGGGATATTTCTGCTGCACAGCCTTGGCTGCAGCAAGCATGATGTCCGTACCCTTATATGCTGAACGTCCCTTGCTTATACCGATAAACAGCCTTACAGGAGCACCCTCTTCCCTACTCTCAACCGCAGGAGCAGAAGGCATCTTTATCGGAAAAGGTATGAACGACATCTTGTCCCTCAACTCTGGTACTTCATTGTATGTTGCCCAGTACTCCTGAAGCCCAGCCACAATCCAATCGACATCCCTTGCCACATACTTGGTAAGTTCGCCCTTGGGAGTACCTATCCACTCGTCACGATAGAACACAGCAGGCTCATCCATGCGGACGGTATCGCCTATGTTGAAGTCAGAATAGCGAAGTGGACGTACGTCCGTATTCACCTGTGCCCAATAGTAATCCATGCCAAACGCTCCGAGAATCACACGCTTGTTGTGACGACGAAGATAGTCATAGAACCAGTACATCCTCTCAGCCTTCAACTCAAGGAACACAGGATTGATTAGCTGCACAATGTCGTAGCCACGGAATGAGCGCATGGCCTTCATCAGTCGCCATACGAAGCAGATATTGCCCATAGGCGTCAGCTTGCGTTGCAAGTCGATGTCACGTGGATAGTTTTTCCAATAATCACCATTACTTGCAACCACGCACTCATGGCCGAGAGCCTTCAAGCCCTCAGCAAGGGTGCAATGCACATTGCTGTAATCACCAAGTAACAGAATTTTCATCAGATAGTCTCTATGATATCCGATAATGACTTACGATTTTTCTCTGTCTTTGGGCAATCCTCAGCGATATGACCAAGAGGAATGATTGCCACGGCTTCCCATCCCTCTGGTTGAGGAATCTCGGCAGCAAGTACCTCCGGGTCGAAGGCGCACACCCAACAAGTGCCAAGTCCACGCTCTGTTGCTGCAAGCGTAAGATGCTCGATAGCAATGGAAAGGTCAACATCACCATGAGGCTTGTTGTCGTACTTGCGTACCCATTCTTCTGCATGATTCTTGTAAGCCACGATATACATTGGAGCGGTATAGAACCAGTCACGCTGATAAGCTGCCTGTACCTTCTTCCTACCTTCCGCACTCTTGACAACCACAAACTTCCAAGGTTGGCGGTTGACGGCAGAAGGTGCAAGGCGCACACATTGCATGATGTAACTGAGGTCGTCGTCAGAGACAACCTCGTCTGTATATTTACGTGCACTAAAGCGTGCCGAACAAAGTTCAATAAAATCCATAGTCTTTCTGTTTTTTCATTTATATCATGTCTGCAAAGATACGGTATTTATATCAATGGCCCAAGCATAATAAAACGAAAATGTCCTTTCAAAGAAAAGGGAATAACGATAAAAACAGGAAAAGAGACACATTTATACAATAAATTTGTGTAATTTTGCGTTCTTCAATAAAAACAATCTAAAAGACAATCTCAAATTTCAAATCTATAATTTATGCCTCCGACGGGGTTATTCAACATAGAAGGGACTCTCTTTAGAACGAAAATTTAGAACTTTTCTCACCGTAGGTAAAATTAAAGAAAATTATTATTTCTTTGTTCTATGCTTTTCTTCTATGAAGACCTTCGAATAGATGAGGATACAAAAACATTAGAAATTTTCTTTAATTTTCTAAATTTTCGTTTCAAAAACTCTGCGGTCTCTGTGTTTCAAAACTTGTTCGGGACGCATAAATTTGACATTATAGATTTGACATTATATAATTATGGCAAAAGACAACAGTACCACATACGACCACGTGATAAAATACACGGGTCTGTTTGGAGGCGTACAAGGAATCACGATGCTTGTGAGCCTTATACGCAACAAACTTGTGGCTATACTACTTGGACCTGAAGGCATAGGACTCATCAACATATTCAACAACGCCCTCAAGCTCATTGCCCATTCCACCAACTTCGGACTTGACTTCAGTGCTGTGAAACACATGGCAGAGATAGCCGAATCAGATAATCGTAAGGAGATTGAACATTTTGCATGTGTGATACGAACATGGTCACTTGCAGTAGGACTGTTCGGAATGTTTATTTGCATGGCTTTCTCCAACATCTTATGCTATTGGACATTCAAGAACTATGACAACGCTACATATTTCATCATACTTGCGCCAGCAGTATTGTTCCTTGCCATATCAGGAGGCGAACTTGCAATACTCAAGGGTACAAAGTCTCTGAAGACAGTTGCGGCATCATCCATACTCGCATCCGTAAGTACCCTACTCATCTGTATTCCTATCTACTATTACATAGGGCTTAAAGGTGTGGTATGGTCGCTCCTGCTCACCAACGCTGCCGTGGCACTCATACAGATTTCCTTTACACGCAGGATTGTTCCATGGCACGTATCTATATTTGACAAAGAGACGTTCAACAGCGGCACACCTATGTTGAAACTTGGCATTGGCTACATCATAGCAGGCATCTTCGGTCAAGGAGCCGACTACATAATACGTGTGCTGATACTCAGATACGGAGGACTGGACGATGTGGGCTTCTACAATTCAGGCTACATCATGGCAGTGTCATACGCACAGCTCGTGTTCATAGCCATAGAGTCCGATTATTTCCCACGCCTGTCAGCAGCCAAGGACGAGATAAAGCGACAGAACGACACCGTGAACCAGCAGACGGAGGTGTGTGCAATACTCATTTCGCCATTCCTCGTGCTCTTCGTAACGGTACTTCCACTCATCGTCGTGATACTGTTCTCAGCCGAATTTGCCAATGCCGTTCCTATCGCCACATGCGCAAGTTTCTATATGTTCTTCAAGGCATTGACACTCCCTGCCGCATATCTTGCACTTGCACATGGCGACTCAAAGATGTACATGATAACAGAACTGATATACGATGTCCTCATAGCCATCATCATTCCTCTTGCCTTCATCCAATGGGGACTCATGGGCGCAGGCTTTGCCCTCTCCACAGCAGGGCTGATTGATGCCGTGATGATTCACACCATCTACCGCCAACGCTATCACTTCATGTTCAGTTTCCGACTGGCGTACTTCTACGTCATCCAGTTCTGCTTGCTCAGCACTGTGGTATGGGCAAGCTTCCAGAGTAATCTGTACATGAGATACACCATTGATGCCATTGCAGTCATCATCTCTGCATGCCTCTCACTCAGAATACTCATAAAGGAAACGACATTCCTTAAAAGAATTCATAATTCATAATTCAAAATGCAAAATTTTCATTCTGCAACTTCAAAAACAAAATATTATGAATTATGAACTACACCAAGCGCTCTCGCCAAGCAAAGGAAAGTAATTGTTAATTTTGAATTATGAATTATGAATTTTGAATTGAAGGTTTCTCTCCTCATCGCCACATACAACACTGCAGAGTATCTGCCACAGTGTCTCGATTCACTCCTCGCACAGACATACGAGGACTGGGAAGCCGTGTGCATTGATGACTGCTCAACGGACAACTCACTCGCCATACTTAACGACTACGCTTCAATGGATGAGCGTTTCAAGGTCATCCACCTCGACAAGAACCAAGGACAGGCAAAGGCTCGCAACAAAGGTATTGAATCATGCACTGGCGACTACGTTTGTTTCCTCGACAGCGACGATTGGTTTGCACCCGACAGTATAGAGAAGATTATTGCCACATTCCACAATAATCCAAATGCAGACAGCGTACTCTTCAAGTGCGTGAAGGTACATTCAGACGGCCGTAAAGAAGAGTTCGTCAACCAATCATCGTTTCCTCTCACTGGCAAAGAAGCTTTTGAGGAATCCCTCGACTGGAGCATCCACGGCATATACGCAACAAGGATGGACATCCAACGCAAGTACCCTTACGATGACACCTGCCGTTCGTTCAGCGATGACAACACCACACGTCTTCACTATCTCACCTCACGCGAGGTACACCTCAGCAATGCCATTTACTATTATCGTCAGAATCCCGAAAGCGTAAGTCACAAGATAGACATACGCCGTTTCGACTTCCTGATTGCCAACAAGCACATGCAGGAAATGCTCCAAGACATACACGCAGACAAGTCGCTTCTCGACCTCCACGAACGTGTACGATGGTTCAATCTCATCGGATGCACTCGTCTATATATCTGCCACAAGAATTCATTCTCCAAGGACGAACAATCATACATCCTTTCACTTCTGAGAACAATATGGAAGGATATCGACACCTCCGTCCTTCCTCTCAGCATAAGATTCAAACCTGCATACATGCCACTCCACCCCTTCTGGTGGCTTTTCTACATACAGGAATGGCTATACTGCTGTAGAAGGAATGAGTCATGAGACACCTTTACGAGTGAGGAAAAGCCCATTCAAAAAAATTACCCACTAACTTTTGTGGAGTTAGCAGGTAATCATACAAAACACTAAGTACGCTTAAAAAGTATTCTGAGACATCAACAATTTAGATTTGTCATTCCAGTAATGAAGAAAGAAACGATATTAAATCCTCTCCTCTCAGATTTCGTGCAACAATCTTTCCAGAGGAATCAACAAGGAAATTACTTGGTATGACACGCACGCCATATAAATTGGCAGGCTCACTTGCCCAATATTTCAAGTCGGAAACATGTTGCCATACAAGTCCATCCGTTTCAATAGCCTTCTGCCATGCCACCTTCGACTTGTCAAGTGACACACCGAGCACGGTAAATCCCTTGTCACGGAATTGATTGTACGCCTTAACAACATTAGGATTCTCACGACGACATGGGCCACACCAACTTGCCCAGAAATCGACAAGAACATACTTGTTGTGATTCAGAACCTCACTCAATGCCAGTTCCTTGTCATCAGGAGTACGTGCAGAGAATTCTGGAGCCAGCTTGCCAACACTCACACGTTCAAGAGTCTTGGCAAAGTCACGCAGTATATCAATATAAACCGTCTTCTGCAAAGTTGCATCTAACAAACCGATATTCTCTTCAATTTGCTGAGGTGTGAGTCTATAAGAAAAATCACGATACAAGACATACGCAGAAACAAGCGATGCTGGATGTTGCTTTATGTATTCGCTAATAACAACGCCCTTTTGCTGTTTGTATGCAACGAACTCATCCTGCAATGACGAGCCTTTTACGGTTGAATTGCGATAACCCATCTGCGGGTCAAGAAAGACATTCACCTCACCCTTTTCAAGAAAAACATAAAATGGCGTCTGACGCTTATCTGTTGTCAAACCATATAATTCAGGAAGTACCAATGACTCAGAGAAAGAGAACTTACCATTAACGATATCAACAGAATCCACATCATCAAATAATTTATTATTGAATTTCTGCAGATACACCTTTCCTGTCACTCCTTGTGGTACCTCACCAAGGATTTTCACCTGAGCCTTTTCGCTCTGAGCCCATCCGCAGACAGAGAACAGAGACAAAAACACTAATAATACGTATGAAACAGTCTTCATATTGTTCACAAAAATAATGATAAGACATCAAGTTATTTCTTTCGTTGGTATGGTGCATCTGGATACCATTCCACCTTTTCATCCATATTGGCAATCTGCCATCCAACAGAGAACGTCAGACCTATATTCTGGATGGTTCCTGACACATCCCAATCATCACTATATTCATCTGATGGCTGATGATACACACCTGGCTTTCTGCCACGTGCGCCCTCCTTAACAAGGCTACCTCCGTTACGTGTAACAATTGTAGGAACACCAACACGGTTAAATGAGAAATGATCAGAACGATATCCCGTGTTCGACTTCACTGGGATATATTTTCTTCCCTGTGACTCGGCTGCTATACGAACATACTTGTCGGCTGTATTCTGTGCATGATTCACGACATCATACGTTGCTGGAGACGGACCTGTTCCATCGTAGTTAAGCACAGCCACAGTTTTATCCAATGGTACGAGAGGATGCATCACATAATGCTGAGAACCTAACAACACAGCCTCTTCAGCAGTGACGGACAAGAACAGGATTGAACGACGTGGCTTAACTCCAAGTTCGGCAAATTTCTTTGCTATTGTCAATATTGTTGACACTCCAGAGGCATTATCGCTTGCACCATTATATATAGAGTCACCATTGACTGGCTTACCAATGCCGAAATGATCCCAATGGGCAGTATATACCACATACTCATCCTTCAAATCTGTTCCAGGCAAGATTGCAGCCACGTTATGCGAAATGCCAACTGACACGTTATTGACGAAAGAGATGTCTGCTTTTGATTGCAAACTGAAAGACTTGAAGTCCTTTCTCTGTGCTCGTTTCAACAACTCATCGTAGGAATAACCAGCTTTTTCAAACAGTTCTGAAGCCTTAGCCTTTGTTATCCAACCTTTGAACAATACAAGGTCACGATTGTCATTATCGTTGACAAGTTCAAGATTATGTTCCCACCATGATGCCTGTACCACATTCCAGCCATACGTTGCTGGTCGGTCATCATGAACCACAAGCACTCCTGCTGCCCCCTGACGACTTGCTTCCTCAAACTTGTATATCCATCTGCCATAATATGTCATCTGCTTACCGTCAAAAAGCGACTGATCATAATATCCAGGGTCATTAACCAATGCCACGACGACCTTATCCTTGACATCTATACCATCGTAGTCATTCCATCCGTACTCAGGAGCATTAATACCAAAGCCGACAAAGACAAACTCAGCATTCTTGATGTTTATCTTCTTGTCCTTATGTGCAGTCCAAATAATATCGTCATCATAGTCACGGACAACGGTACGGCCTTTCTTACCCTTCACGACAAAATTGCCGCCCTTAGCCTTGACCGTTGCATCGACCAATGGGACATCCTGAAAATAGCTATTACCATTGGCAGGCTTCAATCCAAGGTTACGAAACTCACCTGCTATATAATCTATTGTCTTCTGCTCATAAGGTGTAAGAGGCTTACGTCCTCCATATTCATCAGAAGCAAGAACACTTACATGCTTTCGGAAAGTTGTCTCGTCCACAGAAGTCTTGAGCCGTTCTGAACGTCGTTCTGGCTGTGCAGAAACACTCAACAACTGAGTTGCGAGAAAGCCAAGAAGCAAATATTTTCCTTTATTCATATTTTAATCCTCCACTATTTGTATATTGACAATTTAGGATATTTCTCATACAGATGCTTGTTCGTATTCTCTTCTGTATTTGGAATACGCCACAAGTAGTACTTACTGTTAGGAACAAATGGAGTACCATCAGGAAGATTGATGACACGATGACCTGCAGTCGGAATACTGCGTGACTTGACATTACCATTGTTATCCACCCAAGTGTAGTCATAGTTCGTTCCTGGCCAGTCGCGACGCTCAACGGCTTTCTGGTTTCGGATGATGTCAACCAAAGAGAATCCTTCACCCCACAATTCCTTTCTACGTTCCACGAGTACCTCCTCTACAAGAGCATCCCCCTCAAGGGTTGACTCTGCCAAAGTAGCACGACGTGCATCACGAAGGGCATTCAGACGTGATATAGCTTCTGCATTATTGCCCAATCGTGCGTTTGCTTCCGCATTGATGAGATAAATCTCACCCACACGCATCAGGACGACATCACCATACTTTGAGTTTGAGTCATAATAGCGGAACTTCTCGTTCCTCATCCACAAGAGTGTTGCCGTAGCAGGATTCTGTGATGGAGTTGGTGACCAATAAATCTGATCCTTACGATAATCCCCATCATTATACAGTTCACGGAAATAAGGATCCACCATAAGGCTATAATACGTTGATGATGTCTCTGTCGTATTAAGATAGTTAAGAATCTGGCTGTATCCATGCTGGTCTGCTGTCTGAGGATGTCCCCAGATCCATTCATTATTACTAACCTGGTTGAATCCACCTTTCCACTCATCCTCGCTCATGAGATAGCTGTTGAGTGAGAGTAATTCATCACTATAGTCCTTTGCTTCCTGCCAATGGCGTGAATACAAGTTGGCACGGGAGAGAAGACCGAGCACCACCTGACGATTGAACTGATACTTGGCACTTCGTGCATAATTGGCAGGAATAAGGTTCAACGCATTCTTCAAGTCGGAAATAGCCTGGGCATAAACCTCGCTCACACTACTTGCAGCCACACCCTCACTTGCCTGTGCAAAGTCTGTTGTTCTCGTATATATAGGTCCACAGACAGCATTAGGATCCTTATCAATTGCGAAACTAAAATGTGAAGCCAATTCAAGATACATGTAGCCTCTCAAGGCATAAGCCTGTCCCTTTATCCTGTTGCGCTCTTCATTCTGACCAATTGCAACATCTATGTTATCCAAGACATTATTGGCATTATTCACACCTGCATATATCAGCGACCATACCAATGAACATGCGCTGTTGGCTCTTCCGTATATATCAGTAAAGTCATAACGTGTATTGGCTCCATAACGGTTCGTCTCGACAATGTCATTACCCATACAGTCATCCGTCATGCGTATTGTTCCCCACGATGGATTTCTGTCACCACTATTTGTATCCATAAGGTAACGCCATACACCTTCAAGCACCATCTCTGCATCACTTGTCGTTCCGAACACACTCTTGACATCGACAGAAGATGTTGGCGGTGTCTCCAAATCGCACGATGTCAACATTCCCGTTACACCAAGAAATAACGTCAGAACTACTATACTATTTTTTGTTTTACCCATTATTCTATTGTATTTCATCAGTCAAACATTAATTTGATAATCACGATTTGTTATCACATCAGAACTGTACGTTCAAGCCAAGAGAGAATGTCTTCATAGCTGGATAACGGAAATTACTTGTGCCATCATAAGACTGTTCTGGATCAAGTCCCTGCTGACCGCACAGAGTCAACAGATTCTCACCCTGCACAAACACATTCACCCTCTGCAGACCTGTATGACGTATAAAGCGGCGAAGTACATTGTATGACAGAGTCAATGTCTTGAGACGAGCATAAGAGTTGCTCTGAAGGAAATGAGAGTCAACTTTATTATATACCTTCTGAGGTGAATAAGTCATCTTAGCCACATCCGTGTTCCTGTTTTCAGGTGTCCATCTATCAAGGATATCAACACTCCATGCGTACCAGTGTCCTCCCTGCTGCATGATGTGCGAATAGTCATTATTGATGATATGACCGCCAAGAGAGAAGCTTACGAGGGCTGAAAGAGACAGGTCCTTCCATGTCAACTCCGTGTTAACGCCTCCGCTTACCGTAGGCAAAGACTTACCGACATACACTTTATTTTCATCTGTATCTGCCTTCGAATAACTCTCAGTCTTCACACGCTCACCATCAGTATTCGTGTACCACCACTGACCATTTCCATTCTCAGGATTGACACCTGCCCACTCGACTACATAGAGGTCATACAAGGAGCCGCCAACGACCCACTTGCGGTTTCCACTCCACATCTCGTCCTCTGGAAGTGATGTTATCTTGTTCTTGTACGATGTCAGGTTAGCACCAATCTTCCACTTCCAGTCCTTTGTATCTACAGGATAGCCAGACAAACTGAATTCCCATCCATAATTCTTCAACGCACCTATATTCTGAATGGTGCTGGTGAAACCTGATGAAGGGACAAGCTCACGTTCGAACAACAAGTCCTTAGAACGACGTACGAAATACTCTACAGAACCCTGAAGACGATTGTTGAAGAATCCGAAATCGACACCAACATTCAGATTCAAGTTTGTCTCCCAATGAACATCCTCAGACGACAAGGTTGATGCTCTCAGACCAGACTTGCCAAGATTGTTGCTGATAGCGAACAAAGCCTGATAGGTAGAGCCTCCGTTATCATTACCCTGACCTCCGTAGCTTGTTCGGATACTGAGGTTGTCAATCCACTTCACATCACTGAGGAATTGTTCCTTACTCAATTTCCATGACGCACCAAGTGACCAGAATGTACCCCATCTTTGGGAAGGATGAAAATGTGAAGAACCATCATAACGTACAGAACCTGACACATAATACTTCTCAGCGTAGTTATAGTTGGCACTTCCAAGGAGACTAAATAACTTATATGCTGAACTGCTTGAACTTGAACCTGAAATAGTTGAAGCCATGCTCAACTCATAGTAGCCGTCTGTAAGGATTCCCGTTCTGCTACCGCTAAGTCCGTGACTATTGGTCTCATAATACTCCTGTCCTGCCATGACGTTAATATTATGTACATCGTCAAATGTTGTAACATAGCTCACAATATTGTTGAGAGTCACACGAGTACTGCGTGAATTGTTATGTGATACTGAACCACCTGATGCTGCATACTTGCCCACAGCAGGATTGCGGTATGTGAGCGAATTAGTATTACTATAGTCAATATTGATGCTAAACTTATAACTGAGTCCCTTCAACGGCTTCACATTGATAAAGCTGCGTATGGAACCTGTCTCACGCTTGTCACGCCATCTGTCATGGTCAAGTGATGAAACGAGATTGTAACCGTTATAGTTGTTCAAACGGTAAAGTCCATAGTCATACTGCGGATTGCCGTAGTCATCAAGGAGCAACTCACCCGTTGTCAGGTCATGCTGATAGATTGGCATCCATCCTCGCATATTACGTGCATAGAATATAGGGCTGAGCAGCTGTACGCTCGTCTGTGGAGGCTCATTGGTAACAGTATATGACATACCGAGGTTCACACCAGCCTCAAGCCATGGCTTTATCTGAGTATCAATATTTGCACGCAAGGTATAACGTGAGAAGTCCGAAGCCTTGTATGCTCCCTGATCATCCAGATATCCAGCAGAGAAGAAATAGCGTGTATTGGCTGTACCTCCGCTTACACGCAAGGTATAATCCTGATAGTGCGCATTCTGCTGGAGTGCGTCATCCCAGTCGTAATCCCATAGGAGCGATGCACCATCCACCAATTTGCCGTCAACGCCTATCGGATTAGGGAAGTTAGTTCCATAAGGATTTATACCAAGACGTGATACAAAATTGTCGGAAGCCCATGTAGCCGCCTCATCAGCCGAGAAACCTTGGTCCTGACGATAATTACGGAGCGACTCCCAGAACAACTCAAGCCATTGCTGGGTGTTCACCTGCTTGTAGTCACTTATAGCTCGGCGTGACCATCCGTACTTGGCAGTCAAGTCAACCTTAGCTTTCTCGTTAAGATGTCCCTTCTTGGTAGTAATCATGATAACACCATTGGCTGCACGCGAACCATAAAGGGATGTTGAGGCAGCATCCTTGAGTACCGTGATATTCTCTATATCCTGACTTGAGAGTGTATTTAAGCTACCGCCATAAGGCACACCATCAACCACAAACAATGGCTCGTTGGAGTAGTTAGCCGAACTGACACCACGGATGAGAATATTGGCACCACTACCAGGCTGACCAGCAGAAGAGAACGACTGCAAACCTGGAGCTGTACCTTCAAGCGCCTTCGACACGTTGCTCACCTGAGCCTGCGCTATCTGTTCTCCTGAAATATATGCTGCAGAACCAGTGAAATTATCCTTCTTCACCTGACCATAAGGCACGGCAATGACAACCTCGTTGAGGGCAAGAGCACTCTCCTTCAATGAGATGCTCACCTGTTCCTCATCATCATATACGACAACATTCTGTTTCTGATAACCTGCGAATGACGTCACTAAGGACACAGGCAACTTATTGACCTTGATGCTGAAATTACCTTCTGCATCTGTCACGACACCAACCCCACGGGCATTGCCAACACGTATTGTTGCTCCGATAATCGGTTCACCAGTATGTAGATCCTTAACTGTACCGCTTATCGTTTGGGCAAAAGCCCCATAAACAGACACGAAGGATACCAACGCTGCTAATAATACTCGTTTCTTTTCTCTCATGTTCATTTTTTAGTTTTTAATATATAACATCCTAAAACATATCAAGTAAATCCGTATTGCTTTTTCCGTTAAATAGCAATTCTACCCTTATCAACTTCCTTTTGCCTCAGACTTTCATAAAGTTAGACAGATGCCAAACTTACAATATATCTTATTTTCTAAAACCCAAACAATACATGATATTGTCTGTACACTTCATCATCAACCCAGCGATAATACGCTTTAACGTCCTTAACATCAAGTTTACCTGATGTACGTACCCTTTGCAGCAACTCCTCACCACGGTCAAGAACAGACTTCTCCACTGGAAGAATCTTCTGTAGAATACCTGTACCTGCCTTATTGTACAACGCAGCCACATTAATATAGTCGGTCACACTTCCACGTGTCAATGGGAATAACTTCTTTTTCAGTTCCAGTCCCCAATGGTTGAGCTTCGAGCCATTGCCATCCCTACGGTCAAGCAATTCGGGTAAATCTCCTTCTGGAGTCAAGAGTAATGGTACAGCTACGGTTGTCAGCGGACTACCCACAATGGTCCAACTGACAGTAAGACGAGGCTCTTCGCCCTTCTTGACACCTTGTATCAGCATCGTACAACTTGTCTGATAACGTGGAATGAAATCTCTGAATGCTTGAAACACCGCCTGTGAGTCATCATCGGGAGCATAGTCACGAAGATCTACATGAGTCAATCCATGACGCAGGATACGAGGAATCTGCGTAATAAATTCACGTGCATCATACTGATACGTAAATCCACGCGGCAACATATAATCAGAAATGGCAAGATAGCGTTCCACACCCTTGTCGCGTTCACGGTCTCCCGAAAATCCATGATTGGTTCGTATGATATAACCGTAAGGTGCAACACGTTTGTCATTAGCGTCAAACTTTTCCCATTTCAACAATCCTCGTGTATCGCCAGCACGGTTTCCCACCTCATAATATGCAGCGCCACCATGAGCATCAATAACACCAAAATTAGAGTCACCCTCTGCATTAGTCAACGTATCGAGAAAATGTTCAAAGTCTTCAAGCGAGCCACATATCTCCAATGCCCTACGCATGATGGCACCGTCATTAAGCCTATAGCGTCTCTTGGATGTAGCATCCTGAGGGAGCAACGCTGTCTCATCAGCACCATGTCCACGCTCAGGACGTCTCTCATTCAGGTTATATGCTGCCGTATTGATAATAGCAAAGCCTGCCTCATTATGTCCCGACCATACTGCATAAGGTAAGGAATCACCGTCTGCGACAATAGCAACATACTGAAAACGCTCTCCTTTTACTGTAAGCACATGATTGTACAGATTATACGTATCACGATTCTTCAAGAGCAGAGAACGACCGTCATTAGTGTATTTGCCAGACACTATCAATGAAGTGCAC
Organism: Bacteroidaceae bacterium; assembly: GCA_017540585.1. Taxonomy (GTDB): domain Bacteria; phylum Bacteroidota; class Bacteroidia; order Bacteroidales; family Bacteroidaceae; genus Minthosoma. Next base: position 13,718 of record JAFYAT010000042.1, read on the forward strand.
GCCACAGCTACTATATTATTTAGAAGAAATAATAGCCAAAAAGAAAAATAATACCTTCTCATGCTTGTGTTGTCTTTAATGTTTATTATCATCATGAAGCTGCATCCCAAATCTCAACAACTATGTTTAGTTACTATTGCGACCGCCTTCATCCTATCCCAATCTCATGCCCTGTGTTGTGTATGTCAATCCCCACATACAGAATGGAAATAACAGGGCGTTAAAATTGGTGGCAAAGGTATATTCTTTATTCCACACATGAAATACCACAAAAAAGGTAATTCGTCATTTTTCCATACCGCTCATGTGGTATATAACAGCACAAAACAAACTATAAACAATTAATAATCAGCAACCAACATGCTTTTAACGTTAAATAACAGCCACGTTACATCACTGCTGCTATGAACCCGCTTCACCTTCTTGTATTCTTCAAAGTTAAGTTCATGTTGGTATTTTTTATTCTTCATAGTGTAAATGTTGTCATGGCAATTATCGGGACGCATCCGTCCTGCACATGGGCAAAACAACAAAGAGGACGATGTGCGCATGCACATCGTCCTCTTTATAATATAATGTTGTACTAAATGTCCTAAAAAAAAACTCTTATGGCTTACTTGTTGTAAGTGAAAGAGTTTGAGTTGTCATCGTTCACGCTCTTGATCTCAGTAGCCTTCATGTTACGTGAAGTCTTGAACTCAGGCATTCCAGGAGCAGTGATTACGATAGTGAGGTCATTTTCACTTGCCTCCTCAACGCTAAGACCGTTCTTGAGAGAGAAGTAAAGTGTACCGTCCTTGACAGCAGCCTTTACAGACTCAGCGATGAACTTGTTCTCAGATTCGACACTGAAAGAGTAGTTGTCACCCTTTACGAAACGAACGCGTGCTGGAACATTAACAAGAGTCTCAGTGAAAGCCTCAGTTTCTACGTTCTCTGCATTCATTGTAGCTGCAACCATGATTGCGCTAACCATTGTCATAATCTTCTTCATAATCCTAACCTTTCTTTTTACCTGTCCCTTGAACCGAAGTTCTTAGGGCATCCTTTTTTAACAATCTTTTGAGCTCCTTGTCATCTGTTTAGCTTTTTCTTTGTTGGAGCTCTTATTTATCTCTTATTTTCTTTTGACACTGCAAAGGTACGGCGTTTTTGCGTTACTCACCAAATATTTTTCGATGTTTTTAAAGAAATTACCATATTTTTATGACATAAATCAATAATTGTGTGCGAAAACACAGCAATTTCCACAAAAAATAGCGATTTGGAATCGCACACAGCGCGTTTTTTGCTTGTATTATCCATCAAGAGACAATAATGACTTTTCTATGGTAATAAGACCGCATCACAAAGCACGAATAAAGCAAGCTATTGTCCTTTCCAGTTTTTTCCGTATATTTGCAAAGGAAATAAACCCAAAATTACAATAACACAAATAATGAACAAAGCTATACTAACATCAATGGCAATGCTCGCCTCATCCATGATGATGGCTGACGAGGTAGAAGTAAAGACATTCAGCTATGCAGGACCATACGTGGTCAAGTCGCCAATACAAATGGACAGCGTGGACGTATTCTCAAAAGAATATGCGCCACACACTCTCTTGGATTACAACATCAACCTTTCTGCCGTGGAGACAGGAAAGGAAATAACATCGGGCACATTGCCTGGCTGTGAGACATCCGAGGCTCTCCATCTTATTGGATTCACAGTAACAAACAACGCATACATAAATGCAACGATAAGTGTGAAGGGCTTATCAAGCTACAAGGTGTATGTAGATGACAAGCAGGTGAACGGAGGAGTCACTACCCTTCTGCCATCCGTTCACAAGGTAGTAATCAAGTACCTCAGCAAGCCAGAAAAACAGGATTCAGCTACCGTAACAGTAGATGCTGGTAACGCAATAGTTGCGCCTATGACATCTGTTGTCAAACATCCATACTCCCTGAGTGACGTGATGAACTCGCGTACATGTACGTTTGCTTCTATATCAGCCAACGGTCGTTACCTTTTATATAATACAAGCGAGACAATGCCCGACGGAACGACAACACGCTCCGCAAAGATGAGAGACCTCCAGACAGGCACAACTGTGGACTGCGGACAGAACTACCGATGGATGCCTAAGAGCAACTGCATGTATTATACAAGGAAGAACAGCGGCATCGGCTATACTCTCCTTGCCGTTGACCCAGCAACGAGAAAGGAAACTGTGTTGACGAACACACTCCCTGTCAACAGCTTCACAATGTCTCCTACCGAGGACTACATTATATATACGGAAAAGGTAGAAGGACCAAAGGAGAAAAAGGAGATATTCGAGGTGATAGAACCTGACGACCGCCAGCCAGGATGGCGTAACCGCTATAACCTTTATAAGTACGACTTCCGTTCTGGACTCACACAGCAACTCACATTCGGCCATCACAGCATCTACCTTATGGATATAAGTCAGGACGGCAAGTATATCCTCGCTTCCAAGACGGAGTCACGTCTCACGGCACGTCCTACCACGCTCATGAGCATCTTCCGCATCAACATGGACACATACGCCATAGACACAATCGTGTCACGTGATGGTTTCGTAAGCGATGCCTCATTTTCTCCTGACGGCAAGCAAATTCTTGTGACAGGTACTCCAGAGGCTCTCGAAGGCATAGGCAAGAACGTGGCAGAAGGTCAGACACCGAGCGCATACGACTACCAACTCTATCTTTCCCCTGTTATTGGAGAGAACACAGACTTCTCACCAGCCAACTGGAAGGCACTCACACGTGACTTTAATCCTTGCATAAGCTCCGTAAACTGGTCATCTGCCGACGGAATGATTTACTTTACAGCTGAGGACAAGGACTATGTCAACCTCTTCCGTCTCAATCCTAAGACTGGCAAGTTCGTCCGAATAGACACAGGAGTGGAATTGATGAAACGCTTCTCTTTGGCTGAGTCAGCTAATGCCATCGCTTACTGCGGACAGGGCGCATCATACGGCGACCGTCTATATGTGATGAACACGAAGAACCTCAAACGCACACTCATCGAGGATATTGACGAGCAACACATGGCAAGTGTCAGTCTCGGCAAGTGTGAACCTTGGAACTATGTCAACGAGAACGGTGACACGGTAACATGCCGCTATTACCTCCCTGCCGACTTTGATGCGAGCAAGACATATCCTGTCATCGTCAACTACTACGGAGGATGCTCTCCTACCTCACGTAATTTCCAGAGCCGCTATCCACAGCACGCATACGCCTCACTCGGCTACGTCGTTCTTGTCATCAACCCACGTGGTGCAACAGGTTTCGGACAGAAATGGTCAGCAGCGCACGTCAATACCGCTGGACAAGGCGTGGCAGAGGACATCATCGGCGCAACAAAGACTTTCTGCAAGGAGCACACATTTGTCAATCCAAAGAAGATAGGATGTGTGGGAGCAAGCTACGGTGGTTTCATGACGCAATATCTCCAGACAGTTACGGACATCTTTGCTGCTGCAGTAAGCCATGCAGGAATATCAGACCACACAAGCTACTGGGGCGAAGGTTACTGGGGCTATTCATACTCTGAGGTATCTATGGCAAACAGCTATCCCTGGACACGCAAGGACCTCTATGTTGACCAGTCGCCTCTCTATAATGCCGACAAGATTCACACTCCTCTCCTCTTTGTCCACGGCACAGGCGACACCAACGTACCTGTAGGCGAGTCAATACAGATGTACACAGCTCTCAAGCTCCTTGGCCGTCCTACAGCCATGGTACTTGTAGAAGGCGAGAACCATTGGATTCTGGATTACAAGAAACGCATCCAGTGGCAGAACACCATCTGGGCATGGTTTGCCAAGTATCTACAAGATGATTCATCATGGTGGGACAGCATGTACAGTCACAAAGACCTATAAAATCATTCTGGCTGGTTCTAACACATTGTTAGAGCCAGCCAGAATGATTTTAAATTAAGAATGCAAAAATCAAAATGCAAAATTGAATGATGAAACGATTAATTGTTAACCGCGAGCAACACATAACTATCATGGAAGTTTTCATGCTTGATTTTTGGGCACGAATTATCAAAAATTAGCCACGAATTATCAAAAAAAATTAATGATAATTCGTGGCTAATTAATGGCAATTCATGCTAAATGGTAGTGTAAAAAACTTTTCGAACTGTACGGTTGAATTTTATCCCCCCACGGAGCCACGGAGAGCACAGAGTTTTTTTTCTTAATACTCTGATTTGTTTAGAGTTCTCAGAGGTCGCATGTGCTCCATTGAGGGCACGGAGCAAACTCGCTGAGAGAA
>JAFYAT010000043.1 GCA_017540585.1 Bacteroidaceae bacterium
ATCAAGGAGAAATGATTATATTTGCATTGTAAAAACACAGTAAACACAGAGCGCACAGAGAAAACAGAGGACTCAGAGAAATTAAGAATTAAGAGTTAAGAACTTAGCGAAGCGGTCTCACTGACCGCAGGGAAGTAATTAAGAATTAGAAAAAACTCCGTGTCCTCCGTGTTCTCTGTGTTGAAAACATTTTCTCACAAACTCACAAACACAGACACTATGAAGAAGGAATTTGTATCAAAACAGGATTTGGGAGTGGCATACTTCCCAGACACTGATTTGCGTTATGCACGTCAAAAGCTATGCGAAATCATACATGACGACCAGAAGCTGATGGCTCGTCTGGCGAAAACTGGCTACAGGAAGAAGTCCAAGTACCTAAGTCCTATTCAGTTAGAGCTGATATTTGAGCATTTGGGCAAGCCATTTTGAAAAGTTTGGGGAAATTTTTAGGGAAATTGTGGGGAAAAATCCTTCTTGCAAGGTATTAAACATCAATACATTAAAAGCCTTTTTGTACAATTAGGGAAAAAATATTTAAAAAGTCTTTCATACGCGTACGCGTATATAGAGTTTTTAAAGAAAATTTCCCTTTTTTTGGAAAACAGCACCTATCCATCGGAATTACACAATGTTAACAAGATGAGAATTTCCCTAAATTTCCCTTAAAAAATCCCCAATTTTTTACACAACCAAAAAATAATAGTGGTTTTTCTTGATATGTTGGTATATAAATCATGTGCTTGCGGGAAATTTTGCTAAATATGTACTACATTCCTTTGTCATGCAGGGCAAAGTATTCGTTTGTGGCGAAGTCGTGGAGTCATTGTTCGACGCCCCAAACCGATATCTGGCTGCTTCATTTTGGCATTTTGCGGTAATATCGGAGAAAATGTAACGTTTCGTGTTGTTTTTGTCAAATATAAGTCTGAAATGTCGCAGATTTTTATTATCTTTGTACTAAAGTTTTTCAACTTCCGCAAGCTCCAGTTGAAAGGTTATTTGGTTGTCAGGTTTTAGGTTATCAGGTTAGATACCTGTCGCGGAGAACATTCAAACCTGAAAGCGTAGCGGCCAGATAACCTGAAACCTGAAAAACTAATATTTGGCCACTTGAGAAACTTGAGTAGATAAGAAACATAATATGGCAAAGAAAGCAAAAGACGTAAAGGAGAAATCTATTGAAGACCGTATCTGGGATAGCGCGAATAAACTTCGTGGCAATCTCACCGCATCTGAATATCAGAACGTGGTGCTGGGTCTTGTATTCCTGAAATATATCAGCGACTGTTTTGAGAAACGATATAATGAACTCGTAGAGGAGGGTGACGGCTTCGAGGAAGACCGTGACGAATATACGGCTGAGCATGTGTTCTGGGTTCCTCAGGATGCACGATGGAATGTCATAGCCAGCAAGGCACACAGTCCTGAGATTGGACAGGTCATCGACCATGCTCTCGAAGAGATAGGCCGTGAGAATCCACGCTTGAAGAAGGTGATGCCTAACAACTACTCCCGTCCTGAGATCGACAAGATACGTCTGGGCGAGGTCGTCGAGATATTCGACAATATGGATATGCACGCACAGGGTGAGGGTATTGACCTCTTCGGTCGTGTGTACGAATACTGCCTGCAGAATTTTGCCGCTGAGACACAGTCGTCAGGAGGTGAGTTCTATACGCCTTCGTGCATTGTCCGTACCATAGTGGAGGTTCTGCAACCATTCGAGGGGCGTGTCTATGACCCTGCCTGTGGCTCGGGCGGTATGTTCGTGCAGAGTGCCAAGTTCGTGCAACAACATCAAGGCAACCTCCGTAACGTGACCATCTATGGTTAGGAGTTTAATGCCAACACGTGGAAGATGGCACACATGAACCTTGCCATCCGTGGATTGGAGGCAGACCTTGGTGACAGTTGGGGCGACTCTTTCGGTGACGATAAGCACGCCACCAAGAAGTTCGACTTCATTATGGCTAATCCGCCATTCAACATGAAAGACTGGGGTGCATCCCGACTTGCCGATGATGTGCGCTGGAAATATGGTGTTCCACCAGAGGGCAATGCCAACTACGCATGGATTCAGCACATGGTGCATCATCTATCGCCAACAGGCCGTATCGGATTGGTGCTTGCCAACGGTTCTCTTACTACCCAAAGCGGAGGTGAAGGTGATATTCGTCAGCGACTGATAGAGGCAGACCTCGTAGAGGGTATTGTTGCCATGCCTAACCAGTTGTTCTACAACGTGTCAATCCCTGTATGCGTGTGGTTCTTCAACCGAAAGAAGAAGAACCCAGGCAAGGTGCTCTTTGTCGATGCCCGTGAGATGGGCATGATGGTTGACCGCACCCACCGTGAACTCAGCGATGACCTTGTGCGCTATGATTTCGTGAAGAAGGAAGACAAGCCGTGGGCAAAACTCTCTGCCGAGGAATGTGATGTGCAGCGCATCGCCAAGGCATTCCGCGACTATGAGGCAGGCACACTTGAGGATGTGAAGGGCTTCTGCAAGGTTGCCACGCTCGAAGATATTGCAGCCCAAGAGTTTGTTCTTACCCCCGGCCGATATGTGGGCATTGCCGACGAGGAAGAGGATGCAGAGCCATTTGAGGAGAAGATGCAGCGCCTCACCTCAGAACTCGGCGATCTCTTCGCCGAGAGCCATAGGCTTGAGGCAACAATACGTGAGAAACTGGCAGGTATTGGGTTTGAAGTGAAATGATGGGAGGAGTTGAAATGAACACAGAGATACCGAAATATGATGAAAAACTGCTACGAGCTGTAGCCGATATTAAAGAAGCAATCCTTCAGGGGCAGTATGAGGCTGCAAAAGGAGTTAACCGCATACAATTAGCTGTGTACTTTGCCATAGGCAAGTATATTTCGCAACATACTCGAAAGGACGTATGGGGTACTGGCGCATTGGAAGCCATCAGCAATCAATTGCGTAGAGAATTACCAGGGCTGAGAGGATATTCGGCAACTCAGATGAAAGAAATGCGTTTGTTTTATGAGGCATGGATGATGCTTGATGCCAATTCGTCGGTCGTAACCGACGAATTAGAAAAATCGGCAAGTGCAATTGTGAAATACCATCGGACCAATTGTCCGTCAAGGCGAACGATAATTCCGCAATTGCAATTGCTGAATTGGAAAGTGGCAAGAAGATAGATATATATCATACATTTAAAGAAACTCTTAGGTGACAGAAAGGATTAAGTGTATGGGACAGAGTGGATTTCTCAAGTTGAAAGAAGGAAATCAACTGGTGACAAATTGTCACCGGTTGAAGATGTCTGTTCGTAATAACAAAAAAGGAGGATTAAGCGTATGGAACTGATAATAACGATAATAAGTGCTGTTGCTGCTGTAGTCGCAGCAGTATATGCTGTGCGTAATGATAAAGCGCACATAAGAAAGAGTATTCGCAAGAAACAAGATAAAATCCATGATTTGGAGTTTCAAAAAGACATCAAATATCATAATACATATCTTGGTGGAAGCATACCTCCAGAACAAGATAAAATTGATAAGTTAAAACAAGAAATCAAAGATTTGGAGGATAGGCTATGAGTGAGTGGAAAGAATATAGGCTTGGAGAGGTTTGTACCGAACTGAGCGATGGATTGCATAAAGCACCAAATTTCAAAAAAAATGGAGACTATATTTTTGTCAATGCCAAGAATATAGTTAATGGTTTTATCATTGATAATGACCCAACCAAAAAGTCAACGCATGAAGAATATTTGAAATATGCATCCCCTCTTAACGACACTTCAATATTATATTCCATTGATGGCACAATAGGCAATATTGCACTTTACAGAGGCGAAAAGTGCATTCTCGGTAAAGGCGCATGTTACATGAATCCAAATCCGCAGATATTAGATAGAATGTTCTTGTATTATGAACTCCAGTCACCACGCTTCAAATCATATATATACAAAATGTCTACGGGTTCGACGATTAAACATATTTCATTGAAAACTATGCGTGGATACGATTTCTCATTCCCATCGTTAGAGAGACAGCGCCGTATCGCTTCTATCCTCTCTTCTCTCGATGATAAAATTGCTGTTAATCGTCGTATCTGTGAGAATTTGGAGGCACAGGCTCAGGCACTCTTCAAAAATTGGTTTGTTGACTTCGCTCCTTTCAAAGATGGAAAATTCGTAGAGTCAGAACTCGGAATGATTCCTGAAGGGTGGAGAGTGGGAAGGCTTAACGAGGTAATGGATATTTTGCCTGGAGGTACCCCAAAGACAAGTAATCCTGAATATTGGGAAAATGGCACTATTCCATTCTTTAGTCCGAAAGATGTGAAAGGTGTTTATTGTTTCGATACGGAGAGCTATATTACCCAAGTAGGTCTTGATAATTGTAGCAGCAAACTATATGAAAAAGATACAATTTTTATAACTTGTAGAGGAACGGTGGGCAAAGTAGTACTTGCTGCTTCTCCAATGGCTATGAATCAGTCAAATTACGCTTTAAGAGGTAAAGAAGGAATCTCTCAATATTATTTGTATTATGTAATAGTTTCTCTGGTTAGTCAGCTAAAAAAATTAGCCAATGGTTCAACATTTGCAGCTATCACAACAAGAGATTTTTCTGTCAAAATAGCGACGCCTCCACTGAATGAAATAGAAAAGTTTCATTGTATTTGCGAGTCTTTATTTGAGCAGATTTATACTATGGGCTTAGAAAATCTCCGTCTTGCCGCCCTTCGTGACACACTTCTTCCGAAACTAATGTCAGGAGAGATGAAGGTATAGGACTTGAGAAGACTGAGAGGAATCAAATAGGACTTGAGGGAATTTAAGAGGATATGAGAGGATTATATTAACAATAAAATAACAGACTATGAATAATATAGAGCGGGTATTGCTTGAAGGAGCAAACTGGAAGGAACTACGGTTCTATCAGAAGTCGGAGGCGCTGTATCAGATGACATTCGTTTTCTGCGAGCGTTTTCTGCCTAAGCATGGTGACCGCACGGTTGACCAGATGGTGCAGGCAGCACGTTCGGGCAAGCAGAACATCATAGAAGGCTCGGAAGATGGCAAGACATCTACGGAGATGGAACTGAAACTGCTCAATGTGGCTCGCTCGAGTATTCATGAACTGAGGGAAGACTTCAAGGACTATCTGCTGTCGCGCAAGTTGACGCTATGGAACCAGCAACATTCCCGTTATCAGGGTATGCACGATTTCACGAAAGCTCACAACAGGCTTGCGGACTATGAACCTTTCTTCCTGAAATGGAGCGACGAGGAGATGGCAAACATCGGCTATACCTTGTGCTGTCAGATTGACGTAATGATGAACGGCTATCTGGCGACTCTCGAAGACCGTTTCCGTAAGGAGGGTGGCATGAAGGAGCGCATGTATCGTGTGCGCACTGGCTACAGGGCAGAGCAGGACCGCAAGATGGCAGATATGGAAGCCACCATAAAGTGGCAGGAACAAAGAATAAAAGAACTCGAAGCGGAAGTGGAGAGGATGAAGAGGAGATAGGAAGAGGAAGCGAGAGGAAGAGGACACAAGAGGACACAAGAGGAATCCTCTGAAATCCTATCAAGTCCTCTAAGGTCCTCTCTGGTCCTCGGGAGTCCTCAGAGGTCATCTCCAGTCCTCTAAGTTCCTCTCCCCTCCTCTAAAAAAACTAAACAATATACAGCTATGGCAGCATTCTCAGAAGATACATACGAGCAGGCTCTGATAGAGCTATTTCAGAGCCTTGAGGGTGGGCAGTACCGATATAAATACGGTCCTGACATTGAGCGTGACTATACTAATCCAATATTGGATGATGTGCTGCAAGAATCATTGCAACGCATCAACCCAACGTTGCCCATATCTGCCATTGATGATGCAATAAAGAAACTGCATCAGATAGAGGGTTCATCGCTCTATGAGTGCAACTTCAGGTTCACACAGATGTTGCAGTATGGCATAGAGGTGACGTTCAGCGGTAAGGAGCGTAGTGTGGGCTATCATATAGATAATGAGCCTTCCTGTATGGTGAGTGAAGACCTTCTATACTATGGTCGTGAGAATAAGCGTGTGGAGGCTCAACAGGGACAGAAGACAAGGATTGTTAGGCTCGTTGACTTTGACCATCCAGAGAATAATGACTTCCTGGTGGTGAACCAATACACCGTGCAGGAGCTTGACACCAAGCGTCCAGACATAGTGGTGTTTGTGAATGGTCTGCCACTGGTCGTTATCGAACTGAAATCGCCAAGCCGTGAAGAGACGGATGCCAGCGAGGCGTATCTGCAACTAAGGAACTATCAGAAGTTCATACCTTCGCTATTCATATACAATGCCTTCAATGTGATGAGCGATATGGCTCTCACGAAGATTGGTACGGTGACGGCTAAGGAGGACCGCTACATGGAATGGAAGCAGCCTACGGGTGAGGTGGCAGACTATGACGTGGCTTTCAAGTCGGTGTTCACGCCAAGGATTCTGCTTAATCTGCTGAAGAATTATATCCTGTTTGATGTGCGTGAGGGCAGCTATACCAAAATACTTGCGGGCTATCATCAGTATTATGCCGTGGAGAAGGCTGCAAAGAGAACAGAGGAAGCTGTTGAGGGTGATGGTAAGATAGGAGTATTCTGGCATACACAGGGCTCGGGAAAGAGTCTGTCGATGGTATTCCTTGCTCATCATCCTAAGGTGCAAGCGATGAATCCTACTATTGTGGTCATAACAGACCGCAACGACCTTGACGAGCAGTTGTATGGTCAGTTCTCTCGCACGGTTGACTTCCTGCGTCAGCGTGCCGTACAATGTACGAGCCGTAATGCTGAGGGCGATGATACATCACTCAAGGCATTGCTGAAGAACCGTCACTCTGGCGGTATCATCTTCACCACGATGCAGAAATTCGATGATTGGGATGGTGCGCTCTCAGACCGCCAGAACATCATCGTCATGACCGATGAGGCACATCGTGGTCAGTATGGCATGGAAGAGAAGGTTGACACAGAGGGTAATGTGCATATTGGTGCAGCAAGGAAGATTCGTAACTCCTTGCCTCACGCTTCATATATCGGCTTCACAGGTACGCCTATTTCCGACAAGGACAGAGACACAAGAGAGGTCTTTGGTGACGACATAGATGTGTATGACATGACTCAGGCTGTCAATGATGGTGCCACAAGACCAGTATATTACGAAAGTCGTGTTATCAAACTGAAGCTTAATGATGAAGTTCTGGCTCAGATTGATGCCGAGTATGACCGACTGAGAGAAGAAGGAGCATCGGAAACAGACCTCGAAGAGAACAAAAAGGAGATGTCGCACATGGATGCCCTTCTGGGTAATGATGCCACCATCAATGACCTTGTGGACGACATCATAACTCACTATGAGGATAACCGTCAGCACGTCTGCTGTGGCAAGGCTATGCTTGTGGCATACTCTCGACCTATTGCCATGAAGATTTACAAGCGAATACTTGAACTTCGCCCAGAGTGGACAGAGAAGGTGAAGGTGGTGATGACAAGTGGCAATCAGGACCCTGAAGAATGGGCTGACATCATCGGTGGTAAGGCATACAAGAAAGAGCTTGCCAAGAAGTTCAAAGATGAGAATGACGAGATGAAGATTGCCATTGTGGTGGATATGTGGCTTACAGGCTTTGACGTTCCTTCACTGGCTACGATGTATATCTATAAGCCAATGAAGGATCACAACCTTATGCAGGCTATTGCACGAGTGAACCGTGTGTTCCCAGAAAAGGCTGGTGGCTTGATTGTTGACTATGTGGGTATTGCAGCAGCTCTGAAAGAGGCGATGAAACGCTATACCAAGCGTGACCGTGACAACTATGGCAACAACGACATTAAGGAAAAGGCATACTCAGAGTTCAAGGAGAAGCTGGAGATATGCCGTGACCTGCTGCATGGATATGATTACAGCAAGTTCCATAAGGGAACACCTGCCGAGCGTGCCCTGTTGATTAAGGGCGGTGTCAACTTCCTGATTGCGCCAGACAAGGTGGAAGCATGCAAGGCGTTTGTCAAGAATGCCTCATTGCTACGTCAGGCAGTTACCCTTTGCCGTTCATTGCTTGTTGAAGAAGAACGTTTCGAGGTCAGTTTCATGGAGTCAGTACGAATACTGATTATCCGACTCCAGACCCCAGGCAAGATAACCAAGAAGGAAATAAACCAGCGCATAGCTGCACTCATAGAACAGAGCGTGCAGAGCGATGGTGTGGTGAATCTCTTTGACGAACAGACAGAGTTCTCGCTCTTCGATGAGAAATTCATGGAAGAGGTCTAGAAGATGAAGGAAAAGAACCTTGCAGCGAAGTTGCTCGAAGACCTCCTACGTGGTCGTGTACGTTCGTTGATTCGTTCAAACCTTGTAACGGGTGAACTGTTCAGCGATAGATTCAGCGAGACACTTAATCGTTATATCAATGGTCTGCTGACCAATGAAGAGGTCATTCAGGAGCTCCTGAAGATGGCTCAGGAGATGATGGATGCAGAGCAACAAGGTAATGACTTGGGACTATCAAAGGAAGAGAAAGCCTTCTATGATGCCCTGACTCGTCCACAGGCTGTAAAGGATTTCTATTCTAACGAGCAGTTGGTTGAATTGACCAAGGACCTGACAGATATGCTCAGGAAGAACCGTACCATTGACTGGAATCGCAGAGAGGCAGAACGTGCCAATATGCGCCGTTTGGTCAAGCGTCTGCTCAAGAAGTACAAGTACCCACCAGAGGAAGCAGAGGATGCCATGAACACCGTTCTGAAACAATGTGAGCAGTGGGCAGAGAATCCAGATGCCGCCTCCCAGTACTGACTAAGTATTGACTCAGTACTGACTTATATGAGACTTTCGTGAGTGCTGAGTTTATATATTTTTTTTCTTTTGTCGTTTGTTCTTTTCTTGCGTTTTCTTTGTGTTTTATTGTAATTATTTGGTATCTTTGCACCGTTCGTTGTAACACTTGCAATGTGACGTATTCTCCCATTGTTCAGCAAATGTCTTGCTGATGACGGATGACCAAATGTTATGAACATAAAATGAAACACTTCCTTCTTGATACTGTGTAGTGAGAGCTATATGTGACTCGTATAGGAAGTACGAAGGATTAATGAATGACGTCTGGCATTTTGACAAAAAAGAAATAATCAATCAAACAAATACAAACTAAACTATTTTTACATGAAAGGAAAGAATCTTTTTTCATTGAGTCTTCTTTTGTGTGCCGTGTCGGTTAATGCACAGAAGGTTCCTGTATGGAACGACCCTGTGGTTAATCAGGTAAACAGGAAGGCTGACGTATCAGACTATTTTGCTTACGAAAATGAAAATCTTGCTAAGAATGGCGTAAGCCCTGTGGCTAATGCCAAGAAGAACTCTGCACGCTTTTTCTCTCTCGAGGGCAACTGGAAGTTCCATTGGGTAGAGAGTGCTAACGAGCGTCTCAAGGACTACTACTCATTGAAGGTAGATGACTCTAAGTGGGGAACCATGCCTGTTCCTGGTATGTGGGAACTCAACGGCTATGGCGACGCAATATACGTGAACAACCATTACGCATGGCGTAGCGACTGGGTGGGCGTGCCTCCTACAGTTCAGGACAAGGGCAACCACGTGGGTGCTTACCGCCGTACATTCACAATCCCTGCCGACTGGAAGGGACAGAATATCTACATGCACATCGGTTCGGCTACATCTAACGTAGAGGTCTATATCAACGGCAAGTACGTTGGTTACTCAGAGGACTCTAAGGTGGCTGCCGAGTTTGACGTAACCAAGTTCCTTGTTCCTGGTAAGGAAAACCTTATCGCTATGCAGATTATGCGCTGGTGCGATGGCTCATGGAACGAGGATCAGGACTTCTGGCGTCTCTGCGGTATAGCACGTGAGGCTTACCTCTACTCACGTCCAAAGGTACATATTGAGGATTTATTCATCACACCTGACCTTACAAACAGCTATAAGGACGGTAAGCTCAATATCCGTCTTACTGCTCCTGCAGCCAAGGGCAAGAAGTTTGCAGTCAAGCTCCTCGACCCTAAGGGTAAGGACGTTACTCCTAAGACAGATGCTCTCTTCATCGGTAAGGATGGTAAGGCAGAGACAAACCTCAGCCTTTCTAATCCTGAGAAGTGGACAGCAGAGACACCAGCTCTCTATACACTCTACGTTTCTCTCTACGATGGCGACAAGCTTCTTGAGGTAATTCCACAGCGAGTAGGATTCCGTAAGGTTGAAATCAAGAATGCACAGCTTCTTGTCAACGGACAGCCAGTCCTCATCAAGGGTGCTGACCGTCATGAGCTTGACCCTGATGGTGGTTACGTAGTAAGCGTTGACCGTATGATTCAGGATATCAAGGTACTCAAGCAGCTCAACTGTAATGCCGTACGTACATGCCACTATCCAGACGACCCACGTTGGTACGACCTCTGTGACGAGTACGGTATCTACCTCACAGCTGAGTCAAACATCGAGTCACACGGAATGGGTTACGGCAAGGAGTCACTCTCTAAGGACGACCGTTTCAACTTCATGCACGTAGAGCGTCAGAAGCACAATCTCTGTGTTCTCAAGAATCACCCTTCAATCATCGTATGGTCACTCGGTAACGAGTCAGGTTACGGCAAGAACTTTGAGGATGCCTACGACTGGGTTAAGTCATACGACTCTTCACGTCCATGCCAGTATGAGCAGGCAGGAACAAACGGTAAGACAGATATCTACTGTCCTATGTACGCAGATTATGCTTGGTCAGAGAAATATACACAGACAGGCAACCCACGTCCGCTCATCCAGTGTGAGTATTGCCACACAATGGGTAACTCAGGTGGTGGCTTGAAGGAATACTGGGACCTTGTCCGCAAGTATCCTAACTATCAGGGTGGATATGTATGGGATTTCGTTGACCAGGGCTTCCGTGGAAAGAGCAAGATTACAGGCAAGCAGATTTGGACTTACGGTGGCGACTACGGTCGTTTCCCAGCAAGCGACAACAACTTCAACTGTAACGGTATGATTTCACCTGACCGTGAACCTAATCCACATGCTTACGAAATCAAGTATTGCTACCAGAACCTCTGGACAACTCTCAAGGACGCCAAGGCAGGTGCTTTCGAGGTATATAATGAGAATTTCTTTGCTCCTGTAAAGGAGACAACTCTCAACTACACTCTCCTTGCTGACGGTAAGGCTGTTGCACGTGGCTCAAAGAACGTGAACGGTATTGCTCCACAGGGACGTCAGAACGTCACAATCGGCGAGGTTGCTGAGGCTCTCAAGAATGACGCATACAAGGGTAAGGAACTCATTCTCCGTGTAGAGTATGCTCTTACTGCCAACACTCAGCTCCAGAAGAAGGGTGAGGTTGTTGCTCACGAGGAGTTCGTTCTCTCTGACTACGCATACCCAACAGTTGAGGCTGTCACAGCTCAGCCTGTTGTTGACAAGAAGGCTAAGACACAGCCAGCATCCGTTTCACTCGACAACCGTGAGGTTTATGCTGTCCTTTCTGCTAACGGAATGTCTGTAACATTCAGCAAGTGGTCAGGCTACATCTCTTACATCGATGTGGATGGAAAGCAGATGACTATGGATGATGCAGAAATTGTTCCAAACTTCTGGCGTGCTCCAACAGACAACGACTACGGTGCAGGAATGCATAACCGTCTTCGTGCATGGGAGAACCCACACCTCAACAAGAAGTCATTCGACATCAAGCTTGACGGTGTGAATGGAGTAGCAACAGCAGAGTACGAGATTCGTGGTCTTGATGCTACGCTCCGCCTCACATACACTATGACACCAGCAGGCAAGCTCGTAGTTACTCAGGCTCTCACAGTCAATCCTGAGGCAAAGGAAAAGCCACAGATGCTCCGCTTCGGTATGAATCTCCGTTTGCAGAAGCAGTTCTCTAACATCCAGTACTATGGTGAAGGACCAGGTGAGAACTATATCGACCGTAACAACGCTACATTCCTTGGAGTATGGAATCAGACAGTCTCTGACCAGTACTGGGGATATGTTCGTCCACAGGAGTCTGGTACAAAGACAGGTGTACGTTACTGGCAGATGACAGACAAGAATGGTCTTGGTCTCCGCTTTGAGGGAACAGCTGCACTCGAGTGTCAGGCACTTCCTTACACAGTCAAGGATCTCCAGCCAACACATGACAAGCAGCAGTGGCACTCAGGTGACCTCATTGAGCGTCCATTCAACGATGTTCACATCTCTGCCCGCTCTATGGGTATGGGTTGTGTCAACTCTTGGGGCGCATGGCCACGTGACGAGTATCAGATGAAGTGGAAGAACTACGAATACACTTACATCATCTCACCAGTGAAGTAACTCTCCGATGAAATGAATATACATACAAAAGGAGAATGTGCCGGATTCGGCACATTCTCCTTTTTATTTATTCAACTTCCGCAAGCTACAATTGAGAGGTTGAATAAAAATAATTTTGCACACCTACTTAGACAGAATTGAGAAATAGTGGATGTCAACAGAGAAATCACTCTGGTACATATATGATTTCACCATTATCCAATTCGTATGCAACCCCAACACGCTTGCCTTTTGTTCCATCAGAATGTGACTGGTCCTCACTCGGAGTGTAACGGTTAATCTTCTGTCCCTCCTTCGTAATGATTTCCATATTCTCCTTGCCAGGATTCTTAACCATAGTAAAATCTTCCTGCGAGAACATTTCTGTCATATTATAGCGAGTAACAAGTGCTACCATAAGTGCTACTGCAAAGACCATAGCCACATCAAAGAGGTTGCTGACAACAGACATTGGATCATCATCCTCAATGTTGTTCAGCAAAGAACTGTTTCTTCTTTTCAACATAGCAATTCTGTTTTTTAATCTTCTGTTAACAAATCAGCAAGAAACTGAAGATTAACTTTGTCCTGCTGATACCAGCGACTTTTTACTTGCCCCGTAATAAATCCGATTGCAGCAGAAAAGAGTCCTACAACCGTTGTGGCAAATGCCACTTGCATATTGTATGCCATCGAAGCAATATCGCCAGATGACAATCCAACCAAAGCAGGTCCCATGGGGATAAGCGTACCCATAAGTCCGAGCATAGGTCCCATCTTTGTCAGTGTTCTGCTTGAGGCAAGGTCAGACGCAGATGCAATATCAAAATCGGACATAAGTTTCTGTAAATGTGCTTCACTGTCCTTGTGACACAACATCTGTTGTATATAGAGAAGTACAAGTGACTTATGTTGTTTAGGAAGTCTTTCAGTCAAGTCCTTAACATTCTCCTTATTGAGAGAATCAAACTCCTTCTTCAACAATGTTTCTGTATTGCGTACAGACATATACTGTCCAAAGAAAGTGCCGATAAGTATGAGAGCACGACCAAAAAGAAGAATGAGTAACACGATGACAGGTACAAGCAGTCCTGTTGAAATCCAGTAGAGAATATCAGAAATGTAATGCATATTTATATTTTTAATCTGTTTAGTTTAATACGATATTTAAGTTTCACAAGTTTTCAACTTGCTCATCTGGGAGTTAAAAGGATACTCCATTTTACTTCTCTTTACTCCTATTTACTACAAGAGGAATACTTCCAAAACTTTATACGATAATAAACGAAGCCTGAAATGCCTCCACAAACGAGCAATGCTGCAAAGCCAAGAAGCGAGTCAATATTGACCTCAGAAACCCCATCAACCGCAGTACGTCCATTTACTGTAGCGATAATGCCAAGGAGTGCAACGAGAGCATTGGTCAGAAAAAAGATTTCCAATCGTAACTCCTTTTCAGGAATCAGCCATTTGATGCTCCAGGTAAGTACTGGTATCAGGACTGCTATTCCCGCAGCCAAGGCGTATGCAATAATGGCAAAATCTATGCCTGTCAACCAGAACATACACATGGTTTCAATGTGAAACAATACAGGAAAAACAAGGATGCCGGGAAACCAACGCAACAGCCTATATGCAATCAATGTCCGCATTTTCAACTTACCACTGTTCATCAGATGTACAGACATGATGCAATATGATATCTGTATTATCACCTCAATGCTCAGGACAACAGCAACATCAAGCATAAGATGCTGATTATTCAGCCAGTCCTGCAATTGTGTCTTGCTCTGTTCAATAGCAAACTGCCAGGAGAAAACCATAAACAAAGCACATACCACAGTAATGGCTCCGACCATCCAGGCCTTGCGATAGGTCTGCTTCAACACAAAATTGAAGCAGACCAGAATAATCATAGCCGATACAATTGTTTCCATTTATTCATTTGTATTGTTACGGCGACGACGCACAAGAAGAACAATAAGTACAATGAAGACAATGACTATTAAAGTGACCACGAGATTACTTACTATCGTAGTTGTTTCTTTTGCTGAATTAAGTTCTTCTTTCTTCAAGACCTTACCATTCTTGTCACTTACAGTCTCTTCACGCACCTCACTTATTTGTTTCTTATACTCTTTGGCAGATGTTGCATCAACCCTTTCTGCAATATATTTCTGTAGTTTCTGGTTGTCACTTACCATCTGCGAACCACTTGCACCATATTTATTTACAAGCTCTGTATGCAACTTGGCAATATCCTTGAGCTGAGCAGCAGAAGCTTTCCAATAACCCTTACGGGCAGACTCCATCATTACGGCAGTCATTTCCTGCAAAGCGGCAGGATTCTTATTCTCAAAGAAGGCACGAGTACCGAGGTTGTACTTATCCTTCACGTATGTATCGTAGATGCCGTCCCACATCTCCTTGTCAATGGCTTCAGGCTTCATCACATTCCAGCCAAAGGTATTCTGAACCAGTTCGGCAAACGTATTTGCATCGCCAGCTCCACCCTGCATTTTCTCCTTGATGTAAGTAGGATTAAACAACGTAGTACGACTTTCGACACCAATAGCCTCCTTAACTTCCTGCATTCTTACATTATTGCGATTACGATAGTCAGAAAGATAAGCATCAGGCTCTTTGCCAGTAACATTGCGTACAGCCATGTTCAATCCACCCATAAACTCGTAAACATGATCAAGCGACAAAGCACCCCATGTATTCGATTGTCGTGGCTGAATAACAGCATCTGTATTTGCAAGGGCAGCCTCGAAAGCATACTGACGCATATCTTCCCATTTGTCTTCCTTGCCATAGAACGCACCCATGTTGTTGAGATAGACATCAGCCAGTTCCGTCTCCCTTTCCCAACGGTCACTTGCCATCGTCATTCCCTGAATACCCGTGCCATAGTTACCGTTTATGCCTCCAAACACACGATAAGTACTTACTTCTCTTGCTTCCTTAGGCGACATTCCTTTGTCCACAAGTATTCGCTCTGCTGCATTCACTCCTTCTGCCACCATGTTAGGATAGACATCATCCTTGGCATGAGCTGCCATTTCCACAGCACGACTGATGAGAAACAGACGTGAAGATGCAAGGTCGCGTAATTGTCCTGATGTCTGTACGACAACATCAATACGTGAACGGCCAAGCTCCTTTGAAGGAATAAGACGTATGTCCGTCACTCTTCCGAAAGCATCACGAACAGGTTCTACTCCAAGCATATAAAGACATTGCGCAACAGTTGCGCCACTTGTCTCGATAAACTCGCTTGACCACAAGGTATAACTAACCTTGCGAGGAATACTGTCATGATGACGTTCGCGATAAAGACGGATAGTATTGTCTGCCAGTTCCTTACCTTTCTCCCATGCCTGTTCCGAAGGACATGCTTCGGAGTTTACGCCATAGAGATTACGTCCAGTAGGTATAGCATTAGGATTAGCTATAATATCACCTCCAGACGAAGGAGCGGTAAAACCACCTGTCAGGGCGTTCATCATACTCTCTATCTCTATTTGTGGCGAAGAAAGTAAGGCTGTCTTATAATTATTGACATTCATTACAGTACGTTCAACTTCCAGGATAACACGGGCAAAGTCCTTGTCCTTCTTCGTAAGCATTGCAGCCTCAGCGACCTTGTCAACAATGGCTTTCATTGCTGGAGGCATGTTAGCCATCTTACTATCCGTATGAGCATCCGATTTACTTCCCTTGCCCTTCATCATGGCCTCCTTCATCTTCTTCAGCTGTTCAGGCGAAGCACCCATCATCTTGGCGATAGCAAGTGCCTTCTTTGGACTCATTCCTTTAGCCATCTCATGCATTTTGGCTTTGTTTCCATCAGTTGAAGTTTTAGTTTTCGCCTCTTTATGTCCACTTGACAGCATTTTCTTTGCGCCAGTCTTATCATTCGCCATACTTGTCATCATGCTCATCATCTGTTGAGGTGCATTGATGATTGAATCGACATGATGTGCACGTTGCAAATCCGACTTGCTTATATGAGCCAAGCTACATATATCTTCTTCGGTAACATCGCCTTGACGACTCAGCAACTTACCAACAAGAACCTTGGATGGATTAAGATAACGAGCTGTGAAAAGTGACTTATGTTTCTCTACATCTCCGGTAGCACGCTTATTCATCTTGTCAAGTGCCAACAAGCTGTATGCTATCGGTTCAGAAGCCATAGCATAGACCGATGATGTAATACGTTCCTGCTCGTATGGCACGCCTAATGTATAGAATTTACCAGTGATCTTTTCATTCATTAACTCTTCGGCAAAAGCCTCAATGCGAGCAATCTCACTTTCCGTGTATGACTTATTCCGCATGGAATCAAGATGCAGTTCACGATGAATACCCATGTCTATGGCAATATTCTTTACAGCCATGGATGACTTGTTATCATGTGTCTTGTCGTATGTCTCCAAAGCATTGCTCAGCTTTGAATACAGTGTTCGCAGATTACTCTCCATAAAAGGGGGAGTTAGATAAGACACCAGCGAAGCGTATGTGCGTCGCTTGGCAATCATTCCCTCACCCACATTTCCAATAGTGTAAAGATAGAAATGTGGCAGAGAACCTGTCAAACGGTCACTCCAACAGTTCTGAGACAATGCCACCTGCTTGCCTGGAGTGTATTCAAGCGAGCCATGAGTTCCGAAATGTATGAGGGCATCTGCCTTGAATCCCTTCTGGAGCCACAGGTACTGGGCTATATAAGGATAAGGCGGTGCACTTTCTGTTCCATGTACCATCTTGAAAGAGTCACTTCCTGTACCAGCTGGCATCTGAGGCATTAACACTACATTACCAAGTCGGATGACTGGCAATCCAAGAGTCTCCGAATCCTTTGCAAGATAGTTGCCAGGATAACTGCCATTAATGCTTAGCATTTCCTTGCGCATCTTGTCTGTAAAGAGTGCATTAGTCCACGAGTCGAAGTCTTTCTTGCTGATAAGCTGTGGCATTCCTTCGTTCAAGAATTTGCTCTGTGCACCTTCTGCGTATGTTCCGAAAACACTTCCTGAACGTTGTATCAATTCAGCAAGAGCATCTGCAGATGATGGCAATCCCTTTACATTATAGCCATCTTCACGCATTCTGACCAAGAGATTATAGAGTGACGGTACGACTTCCATACCAGAAGCGGTAAGAGAATTTGAGCCTGGACCCTTGAAATAGACAATGGCGATTTTCTTGTCTTTATTGTCAATATGCTTCAAGGCAATATGTTTGTTAACAGCCTCAACAAACGTCTTCAGACGTTCAGGAATAGTATATGCCTCAGGCAATCCGTCTTTTCCCTCACGAATGGCGAAGAGGACAAACGGACGAATCATTCCATCAATCTCAGGAGTGATAATACTCTGCGAGAAGAATCCTCCTTGCATACCTTTCTTATCTGCTTCCCAGTCAGCAGTCATACGGTTTACATTGACGGTAGAGAAAAGCGGAATGTTCTGCTTTTTAAGATAATCAACTGCAAAATCGCCAATACGACCATGAGCCATGTTTATTATGGCAGATGGATTGATACTGTCTATGGCATGTGTCTTTATAAGTGTAGCAAGATTGCGTGTAGCATAAACTACATTGCCCGATGTTTCCAAAGCATCTATGAGGTCTGTAGCATCACCCATCATGCCACTTATAAGGATGTGTGGGACTTCTTCTTTGTACAAACCGTTTTCTACCAGATAACGATTATTGTCCTTAATAGACGCAAAGCCATATTCTTCTCCATCCTTATCCTTGACATCTGGATGGTAAAGTAATTGTTCTTCGCGTTCTTCAACGGGTTCAACGTCATTTACGAAGAATAACTTTCCATCTACTTCATTGCGAAGATAATTGAGAAAGTTACGATAATTCTTTCTACCGCCAGCAGACAGGTATTGCTTCAAAGAGTCAGCATCCCATTCATCAAGACTGACAATATTGTTGGCAGGATTGGTAACCTGAGTTGTCAATATCTTCAAGCCATGCTCTGACAATTCTTGAATCCTTGCACGCTGTTCCTCTGTAATACGAAGTCCCATGCCATTGATGAGCACAACATCGTAATCGTCCCAAGAATCAATTTCTTCAAGCTGAGCTTCATGAAGACAGATGAAGCCGTTATCATTCGCTTTAGATATTTCCCCTAAGGTTATGACCTGATAGTTTACAAAGGCAATATCTGTACGGCTGCACATTGTTCGCCAAAAGGCGGAAAAGGCAGATACAAGAATAACTGCAAGAATGAAAAATAATATATATTTTTTCTTCAATTTCAATTTAGTCATAAGAAAACTATTTTATCTGGTGAAGTAGTTCTTCAAAAAAAACTTTGCACGTCAATTGAGAGACCAACGGTAAATGTCGTTCCAAGAGTGACAGGAGAATTTGCATAATAAGCCTTTGGCTTATAGCCGAAAATATTATCTGCAGCACAATTAAGTTTTATTCCTTTAGCGAACTTTTGCGAAAGACTTAGTTTCCAAAGAGAATAACCGTCATAATGCGTCTTTGTCATTTCATCCAACTGTGAGGATGTGTACTCCGTTACATTGACTGCAGAAAGGAAACGACCGGAGAGCGCAACATTGAATCCATAGTTGGCCGAAAACTGATGGTCATAATCTATTCGCCATGTTAAGGAATGTGGGCGTGCAGCAGTAAGGTCTGGCTGTCCCTTCTTTACTATGTTCTTTGTAAAAGCATACGAAACCTTAGCGCCAAGTCCGTTGTGATGGTGAAACTGTGCACAGGCATCTGCTCCGGCAATCTGCTGGTCGGTAATGTTCGTGTACATCTGTCCTGTCTTTCCATCACGCACTACTGTTGCCGTGGTTATATAATTGTTGAAAAAATTATAATAACCCGTAGCTGTGAGACAATACTTCAGGTTATCACTTATTGAACCATAGTTCGTCCATGATAGAGACAAGTTGTGATTGGTTTCACACTTCAAGTCTGGGTTGCCATAAATCATGAATATTCCTCCCATAAAGAAATCCATGTACAGTTCCTTAAGCGATGGAGCACGGAAGCCTGATGCGTAAGAGGCACGTATCTGATGCTTCCCGATCTTATGCATGGCAGCAACCTTCCATGTAGGTTTTCCATAGTTCGCGGCAGAGAAATAGTCATAACGTATTCCCCCAATTATACTCCAGTTATCAGACGGACTGTAATCCCATTGTGCAAATACATCATAACTGTTTTGTGAACGATGGTTGTTGTCTGCTGAGAATTGGTATGTCATCAAATAATCATTCATATAGTCCGCACCTGCTGTGAGTTGGGACTTCCATAAAGGCAGATGCGCATTATAGAGTACACGTCCGATATTCTGACGATTAGAGTAATCTCGGATATCCTTATCTGTCAGCATATTGAGGTCGGACTTGTCATATTGGTCAAAGCTGTAAGAAAACTCTATATCCTGACGTGCATTTATTGCCCAGTTTACCTTCAGACCATCGTTCACGTCACGATAGCGTTCATGGCTTACGGTGCTTGACTCACGTTCGCGAAAGAAACCACCAAGTCGTCCAGTCAATTTCAATCCATCAGATATCTTCCAGATAACACGTTCCTTGATATTATATGATTTGTTCCCGTATGTCGGTAACGATGAGTTTTCTCCCAAATCAATGGCATCAGCATCAGTCATCTGAAATGTTGTCAGAGAATTGAACTTGCCAAGGTTGAAGTCTGCACTTGCTCCATGACGCCATTCCTTTGTTGCCCCTTCATAACGACTGTTCACATTTGCAGCCCAATTATCAGATGGACTCTTGGTGATGATATTGACAACACCGCCCATAGCAGAAGAACCATAAAGCGTAGAGGCTGCACCTTTAACAATCTCGATACGTTCTATGCACGATAGATTTATGCGAGAGAAATCTACGTTGTCCATAGACTCACCAGCCATTCTTTCTCCATCAACAAGGAAAAGTATGTTGTTTCCATCATAGCCTCCCATATTAAGAACCTGTTGCCCCATTGAATAAGAGAACTCCAGACCAGGAATTTCCTGTTGAAGCATATCCTTTATATTTGTTGCATCTACCTTCTGTATGTCTTCTGCAGTTATTACACGAGTTACAACAGGAATGTCCAATAGTGTCTTGGGACTTCGTGTGGCAGTCACTACCACAGTCTCAAGCCCGAGCGGGTCTTTATTCCATAAAGTGGAATCTACCGCATCATTATCAGCATACGAAGTACTGTAAGACAGCAATCCTATACCGTATATTATATATAGCTTTTTCAACACGTCAATTATATATTATTCATTATTCTTATCAAACAATGGATACTTATAGTTCACAGTCATCCATCCTTTAATCTGATAATTGTCGGTACTCATGAAATTGGCAAGCTGAATTGCCGCATAAGTACCATCTGCAAGACGCAACAGCATAACATTACCATGCATCGTATATGCTGGTGGCATGTTGCTGGTATCAACTTCTACCCACTTGCCTATTTCCTTGTTCTTATGTCCCGGAGCATAAATAAGATAGCCTTCCATCATGTGCGACATATCAACAGTTATGGATTGCTCGCTATCTTCATCCTCAACCCAATTTGCTTTTTCCGGCATGCCTGCAGCTTCAAGAGCTTCTATACTTTGATATTCGGTCATCACAGCCACAGCCCCATTGGTTTTCACATCATAACGATGATGGGCAATATCCCACTCATCTGGTACACCTTTCTCGGATAAGTCATCAGGATTTATGTCTGAAGTCGTAATGGTAGGTGTAGGAGTGTGCAGATTGATATATACCCACTTGGCATAATCGGTAGCATCAACATAATACTGTCCTTTCTGCACAGCCACTTCAGGACTATCATATACGGGCTCTAACATATCACAAGCTGAGAACAGTCCCACAAATGAGACCATTCCCAGCATAATAATATTCTTTCGTACGTTCATTCTTCTGATGACTTTTTAGACTGTGCCTCCGCAAGTACTTCTGCAAAGTCAGAAGCATTAAACAAGACTGTAGTTCCTCCCATAACAGCAGGAACAGAGAATGTGGCAACAAGTGAACCATCCTTGATTGTACCCTCAAATGAAGCCGCATATTCAGTAGTACCGCCTTTCATGCTTGGCATAAGTGTCTTACCCTCACCTGAGAGAGTATATGAGCCATCCTCATTCTTTGTTTCTTTAACAGATTCGAATGTGAATGTTCCCCATGTCTCTGAAGTATAACTGATGTTTACAGCATCAAGAGCATCATTGGCTTTAACAACAACTTTCTCGTTCTCTGTTGGCTGATAATGCTGGAAGTATTTACTATTAGCATAAGTGCCACCCTTGTATGTACCATCAACAGCAGCTACAACAGGCATCTGTCCTACAGAGATATTAAGAACAGTACCACCCATGACAGATGGAACTGTGATGATGAAAGTCTGAACATCCTTTGCAATACTTCCCGTGATACTTGCCTCATAGTCCTTAGTACCGCCATGTCCTGCCATTGTAAGTGTACCTGCGCCTGCAACACTATAACTTCCATCGCTATTAAGCTTCAATTCGCTCACATTGAAAGAGCCGTCACCCCATGTCTTAGAATGAAATGTAACTGTATTCTCACTTACAGATATTGTCTCGTCTGCATCAAACATGCTACCATAACCAAAAACGACCTTACTCCAGGTATTATAGGTCTGTGGTGTAAACTTGTTATCGTTATTGTCATCATCAGAGCATGATGTGAATGCAGTAAGCAGCACAAAAACAGCTGCCAAAGAGAGTAAAAATCTTTTCATTTTTTTTTGATTTATTTTATAATTAAGATAATTTATATTTCCTCTTTTTACCTTTAATCCCTAAACCTTCCAAGGTCCTAAAAATTTCGGTGCAAAGTTACGGAGATTACATCGTGCACACAATTCCCAAAAATGAGTATTTTTTGTTTCTAAAATACATAGTATATTCATTACATTTGAGTATTTTCCATGCCTAAGTATGCTGTTTACGAATGCTAATCATACTGTTTAGGATGCGTAAGTATGGTGTTTGTGAAATGTGAAGCCATAGAGTAGGGACGTAATAATGCAAAGCTAATGCGGAAAAATCCGAACTGTATGGTTGAAGCTGTATGTTGTTTTTTGCCGCAGTGATGCCAGTTAGAAAAACATGGTTAAAACCAAAGAAAACAAAAGAAAACATGTTTTTTCTTGTTTTTTGTTCTGTTTACTTCCCTTCGGTCAGTGAGACCGCTTCGTTAAATTCTAATATGCACCTTTGTGCAAAACAACAACTGTACAGGTAATTATGCACACATGCTTATACATTGGTTTTATACATTTTTTAACCTATGTTATAGGAAGTTAATTATTTATAACAAATGTTATAAAATTTTGAGGAAATTGACTCTTTGTTTACCTTTGCGCCATGAAACATGACATAAAAACAATTAAAATTATGAACAAATCTCTTTTTGTATTATTGCTGGTGTTCTGTTCGCTCAGATTGTCAGCACAGACGGAATTGAAAGATTCTGGTACTATGTTGCCTGTCACAAATGCAATGGTGTATGATAGTTGTGGTACTGTCATCGGTCATTCGGATGATAGGGGAGTGATAAGGTTGAAGAACGTAAACGTAGAGAGCAAACGTAAGAAGTATTATCATTTCAGGGTGTATTATCGGACGGTGGAGGACGTGAACTCTACGTTGAAGTATTATAATGAGGGTATTGCCGATTTCCTGGTGACGACAAAGAATGGCAAGGCTAAGAGAGTTCGTAGTTATTCATCGTTATTTGCTTCAGATTCTTTGCTTGCCTTGGATATAAGACGGTCGTTTGAGGTGAGTGATATGCATGTAGGTACTCCGTATTTTCACTCAAAGCCTCGTAGGACAACCATCGACTCCACTGGAAATGTTATGCTTGCAAACCATGTTATAGGTTCTTTCGTTAAGCGTGAGGACGCTCATGAGGCTGTATATACTATTGATGAATTATACCCGAAGACTTGTATATCTGCTAATTTGTTTGGCTACCATCAGGTTCTGGACAAATTCAATAGCACAACCGTGTTTCATGATACAGGTTTAGGCAAGCACTCTATATATGATATTAAGGCTTTCAACGAGTATCGTCATCTTACATTGAAACATAAAAAAGAGGCTGTAACGAAGGATATTGACGTAAATGATTATGTTTATGTTATAGCATCTGAGTTTTCGGATGATAAAAAAGGCAATTCTTTCCCGAAAGTTACTAAGGCTATGATTGATGAGTATCGTAATAAATATCCTTTGGAACCTGTTGTTCTTGAACAGTTACCAAAGTTGAGTCCTAAGGATAGAACTAAGATATAACAAAAATGGTTGGTTCCTTCGTGGAGCCAACCATTTTTTTGAGTTTTTAAGTTCGTGAGTTTTTAAGTTTTTAAGTTCTTGGGTTGTTAAGTTTTTAGGTTCTTAAGTTTTTGAGTTTTTTAGTTCTTGTGAAGCATGACATTCAAACATGCAACCATATAACTTTAAAACTTTGTCTTTAAAACATAAAACTTACAAACTTAAAAACTCACAAACTTATGATACTATCCGAGGAATGAGATAAGCACACCTGCTGCTACGGCTGAACCGATAACGCCTGCTACGTTTGAAGACATACAGTAGTTGAGGACGTGGTTCTTTGGGTCGTACTCAGTAGAGATGAGGTTACATACACGGCTTGCCATAGGAACGGCAGAGAGTCCTGTTGCACCAATCAGTGGATTTATCTTCTTCTTTGCAAAGACGTTCCATATCTTCACCATGCAGATACCTGATGCGATAGAGAGACCGAATGCGAAGAATCCTCCTACAACGATACCGATTGTTGTCCAGTTGAGGAATGCATCAACTGTCATTGTTGCTCCTACACAGAGTCCGAGGAATACTGTACATGTGTTCATGACAGAGTTAGAGATAGTGTCGAACAAGCGGCTTGTGTCTGAACCAATCTCCTTGAGGAGGTTACCGAACATGAGCATACCGATGAGTCCTACTGCTGATGGCACGAGGAGTGCAACGATTGTAGTAACAGCGATAGGGAAGATAATCTTGATGACCTTCTCGTTTTTGATCTTGTTTGAAGGTGGGAAGAGCTTGTCCTGCTCCTTCATGTTGATCATGAGTTCCTTCTTTGTACAGAGCAACTTAACAACGAGAGGAATGATTACTGGTACGAGTGCCATGTAAGAGTAAGCTGCGATGGCGATAGGTGCAAGGAGGTGTGGAGCCAACTTGATAGTAGTATAGATGGCTGTTGGACCATCAGCACCACCAATGATACCAAGTGAAGCTGCTTCCTTGAGGTCGAACTGACCTGAACCTACTGCGCAAAGGAGTACGGCAAAGATACCGAGCTGTGCTGCAGCACCGAAGATGGCAAGCTTGAGGTTACGGAGCATAGGACCGAAGTCTGTGAGTGCACCTACACCCATGAAGATTACTGGTGGGAGGAATCCTGTCTTGATGAGCATGTAGTAAAGGAAGTTCATCAATCCAAGTTCATGAGCGACATCGTGAATTGGCATTTCCCACACGTTATAGTCCTTTCCATTGTAGTGGATGAGACCAGTCTCGTCTGCCTGAAGCACACCCATGTCGCCTCCTGGGAAGTTAGCGATGAGTACACCGAATGCAATAGGCACGAGAAGCAGTGGCTCGAAGTGCTTGACAATACCGAGGTACAAGAGTACGAAGGCAAGCAAGTACATTATTATATATGTACCATTAGCAGCGATGATGTCGCTGAACGCTGTCATCTGGTACAAGTTGTTTAAAATTTCTTCCATAAATTTTAAAAGTTAAAAATTAACAATTAAAAGTTAAAAGTTGAGTTAGAAGTTTTTAAGTTGTTCAGTTATAAGTCTGTTCCGTGCTCTTTCCTGTTTACTTGTGACGTACGAATAATAGATGAGAGAATTGCAATCAACTCATCCACATCTGCCTTCAATGATACATACATTTTTTCGTCAATGAATTCGTTGTCATGCAAGAGTCTTATCCAGTATCTACTTTCACTGGCTTCTTTAAGAGCTATCTGGTGCTTGTTTATAAAGTCTGCTTGGCTTTGTGCATATACAGCCTCTGCAACATTGGCACCAATGGATGTGCCCGAGCGAAACAGTTGTTTGGATATGATTCGCTCTTGCTTTTTACTACTTAGGAACTTCTCCAATTTTATTATTCTATTGGCGAATAAGTAGGATTTTGCTGAGATTATGCTTTCTGCCATATAGAACTTAAAGCTAAAGCACTTTAGAACTAAACTTATAATTTTTAACTCTTAACTTTTAACTTGAAGCTTGCGTTAAGCAAGCTTCATGATTGGGTCGTCCTCTTCAACTGAGTCGCCTGAGCTGACGAGGATGGCAGTGATTGTACCTGCCTTGTCTGCACGGATGGCATTGAATGTCTTCATTGCCTCAATGTAGCCGAGGGTGTCACCTGCCTGTACTGCGTCGCCAACCTTCTTTGGTGTCTCTGAGTTGTCCTTAACGAGGTAGAATTTACCCTCAAGTGGTGCGAGGATGTCCTCACCTTCACCTGCAGGAGCTGCTGCTGGTGCTGCACCTGCTGCTGCAGCTGGTGCTGGAGCATCGCCGTATGCAATCTCTACCTTATAGTTTACACCATTTACATTGACAGTAACTGACTTAGGGCCTTCTGCGCCACCTGCTGGTGCATTAGCCTCTGCCTTACGCTTTGCAAGGTCTGCTTCGAAGTCAGCCTTAGCCTTACCTGACTTGTAAGCCTCGTACTGTCCTGGGTGCATTGAGTATTCGAAGAGTTCCTCGTCGTCCTCGCCGAGTTCCCATCCCTTCTCCTGCATCTTCTTCTTGTACTCCTCAAGGTCATCAGGGAAGTAAGACTGTGGATCGTTTGTCTCGAATACCTTGCCTTCCTTCTTTGCAAGTTCAACGATTTCTGGTGCAACAGGACCAGGGAGCTGACCTGCCTTGCCGAGAATCATGTCCCAAATAGTGTCGGCAATCATTGACCAACGCTCCTTGCCCTTCTCCATCTGGATGACATTCATGAGGGCGAGGTTCTTGACATACTGAGAGAATGGAGTTACGAGACATGGGTAACCAACCTTTGGCCATACATAAGCAACCTCATCGAAGAGCTTGATGAGAAGCTCGTCAGTAGTAAGCTCTGGCTGGTTGTTCTTTACCTTCCACTTGTTGAGTGACTTGAGGTTGTCCTCAAGGTCAGTCATGAGTGAACCCATCATACCGCCAGGGAGTCCTGGCTTAACGAGAAGTGAGTTGTTGATATGGTTGAGCTTTGGAATGTAGTAGCCGAGGAAGTCATCGCACATCTCCTGAATCTGAGTACGTACCTCCATGTAAGCTGCCATGTTGATTTCCTTTACCTTGAAACCTGCATCCTTCAACATCTCCTGTACAGCGATGATGTCTGCGTGTCCTGTACCCCAAGAGAGTGGAGACATACCTGTATCTACATAGTCACATCCTGCGTTACATACTTCGAGGATTGAAGCCATGTTGAAACCAGGGCCTGCGTGTGAGTGATACTGGATTACGATATCTTCCTTGTAAGCCTTGATACCCTCGACAATCTTGCCAAGTGATACTGGACGGCCGATACCTGCCATATCCTTGAGACAGATTTCGTCAGCACCTGCATCGATGAATGTCTTAGCAAGGTTTACATAGTATTCAACTGTGTGGATAGGAGAGTGAGTGATACAGAGTGAAGCCTGAGCAATCATGCCTGCTTCCTTTGCATACTGGATTGATGGTATTACGTTGCGTGGGTCGTTGAGACCACAGAATATACGAGTGATGTCTGTGCCCTGAGCCTTCTTTACCTTGTAGAAGAGTTTACGGAGGTCCTTAGGACATGGGCTCATGCGGAGACCGTTGAGTGCACGGTCGAGCATGTGTGTCTGTATGCCTGCCTCATGGAATGGTTTAGTCCATGCACGTACAGACTTGTTTGGGTTCTCGCCGTAGAGAAGGTTTACCTGCTCGAAACCTCCACCGTTAGTCTCTACACGGTCGAAACAACCCATCTTGATGATTGCTGGTGCTACTTTCACGAGTTGGTCAACACGTGGCTGATACTTTCCGGCACTCTGCCACATATCACGGAAGACCAATGAGAATTTTACTTCTTTTGCCATTTTCTATTCTGATGTTTTTTTGATTGTTCTACTTATAACTTAGTGATTTTTGTTGCGTGTCCCTTGCCGCCTGTAATTTGTGCGATGGTAGCATCGATTACAGCCTTGACTGTAGCATCTACCTGTTGAACGGCATTAGCTGCAGGTGCTATTTTCTTAGCGACAACCTCTTCTGGTGCGAACTTATTGACAAGTTTGATAAGTACAGTACCCAGAAAAATCACAATTAGCAGGATACAGAATACTGTAACCATACCAATAGCCATAAGCTGAAGAGCTTCGTTGATTAATGGATTCATTGTCTGATGTTTTATTAGTTGATTTTATCTTTTTATCTTAAATGACGTTATTGAGTGATGATTAAGAAATCACTGAAACGACTGCAAATATAGTGTTTTTTCGGAAAACATTAAGTTTTTGCTGTCTATATTTATTCATTTTGAATTATTTTTTTGTAACTATATGGATATTTAGTCTTTCGGATGCGCTTATATTGTCTCTTTGACACAAAAAAGCCTCTGTCGTTGGCAATAATGTCAAAGACAGAGGCGAGGTGTAAATGTAATTTACCAATATCTTTATGAATTAATGAATCATATATTTGTCAGGACACAATATATGTGAAAAATTCTTCGGCAACCCTTCGTGAACCCTTCGTGTCGGCTTCGTAAGCTCTACGTGTTTTTGACAGGATTTATGAAGTATTGCTTCCAAATATGATGCAAATATACAGGTATTATCTCTATTCTGTAAGTTCTAATCGTGTATTTTTATGTGTTTTTTCAATAAATTTTTGATTGTATAGAAATCGTTACGAAGGAGTGTAATGTCGAGATTACAAAATAAGCGGAGACTGATGTCCCCGCTTATGATGCTATTTATTGTCTTAACTTGTTTGTTCTTACTTTGTGATAGGTTTGTACTTTGGTACAAGGGTCTTCATGAGTGCCCATGCAATAAGGTATGCAACAGCACAGTAGCAGAAGACAATCATATAGCCTGCTGGCTTTCCTTCCACTCCGAAGAATGTGAATGCGCTTCCCTGTTTCTCTGCGTAAGTGAAGAGCGAACCAGAACCGAGGTTGATGGCAAATGAGCAGAGACCTCCGAACATTGTACCGATACCTGTGATTGATGCAATGGCACTCTTAGGGAACATGTCGCCGATGGTAGAGTAGAGGTTCGCACTCCATGCCTGATGTCCAGCTCCAGCAAGTCCGATGATGATACAAGGGAACCATACTGATGTTGCAGCGAGTGGCTGAGCGAACATGGCGAAGATAGGGAAGAATGCGAAGATGAGCATTGCAAGCATACGACCTGAATATGGCTGCATTCCCTTCTTCTCTACGAAATACTTAGGAAGATAACCGCCTCCGATAGATACTATTGTGACAATTGCATAAAGTACAAAGATGAGTATCTGTCCCATCGTGTCAGATGACTTATAGCCCAGTTCAGAGAAGTAGGCTGGTGCCCAGAAGAGGAAGAACCACCATACTCCGTCAGTGAGAAGCTTGCCAACGATGAATGCCCATGTCTGACGATATGTGAAGCACTGGAGGAATGAAATCTGAAGATTGTCGTTTGCCTGCTCCTGCTTTGGAGTTTCAGCTTTCTCTTCTTCTGCAGGAGCGTTGTTGTCCTGCTGAATATATTCGAGTTCTTCCTTAGATACGTATTTGCTTTCTGATGGCTTGTTGTAAAGTATTGCCCATAGAATTGCCCATACGAAGCCCACGGCACCAATGATGATGAATGCCATTTCCCATCCCATTGCCTTAGCAAGTACTGGGATAGTGAGTGGTGCAGCAAGTGCACCTACTGATGCTCCGGCGTTGAAAATTGATGTGGCGAGTGCACGGTCTTTCTTTGGGAAGTATTCTGCCGTCACCTTGATAGCAGCTGGGAAGTTGCCAGCCTCACCAGTTGCAAGAATCATACGGCATGAGAGGAAAAGCCATACAGAGATGGTTGAGATAGAGAGCGCAAGCTTAGAACCAGCCTCTACAGCACGAAGTTCCTCGATGGAACCTATGCTTTCGATATTCATTGTGAGCCATCCGCATCCTGCGTGGAGACATGCGCCGAGACTCCAGATGACGATTGCCCAGATGTAACCTTTCTTTGTACCCATCACGTCTATGAACTTACCTGCCAACAGTGAAATGGCAGCATAGAAGATGGAGAATGCAGCTGTGATAACTCCATAGTCAGCATCTGTCCAATGGAAATCAACAGCGATAAAGTCTTTCCAAGTGAGTGAAAGAACCTGACGGTCCATGTAGTTTACTGTTGTTGCGAGGAACAACATTGCACAAATTATCCAGCGGTAATTTGTCATTTGTTTTGATTGGTTCATGTTAGTTTGTTGGTATGTATTTGGTTTATTATGCTGCAAAGTTACAAAAAAAAGGTTTTTTTTCAAGTGTTACGGTGTTTTTATTTTCGTGTTTCCTCTATTTCTATTCCTGCTCCCTTGCAATCGGCTCCCATTGGAGGGTTTTCCTTGATGATGCGTAGCTTTATTTTTGTAACAGTAGGAAAAGAACGGAATAGGGTAGTGATGATACGTCCTCCCACGTGCTCGAGTAGTTTGGATGGTGTAGCCATCTCCTTTTTTATCACATCAAACACGTCGGCATAGCTTACCGTACCTTCAAGTTCATCTGTTGCCATTGCGCGTGAGAAGTCCGTCTCCAGTTCTGCACTTACAGTGAAGTAAGCACCTATCTTGTTTTCCTGTGGCATTACGCCGTGGAAAGCATATATGCGAACGCTGTCAAGTATTATCTTCATTTGAGTTTTTAAGTTTTTAAGTTTGTGAGTTTTTAAGTTTGTGAGTTTTTAGGTTTGTGAGTTTTTAGGTTTTTTAGTTCTCGCTGGTGTGAGTTTTTTGTTTTTTGAGTTTTTAAGTTTATGCGTGAAAACGTTTCTGAGTTATTTGGCTCGTGATTATTTATATGTTCCAAGCATGTGTCCTTTCCGTGAAAACAAAAAAACTTACAAACTTACGAACTTAAAAACTTACAAACTTACGAACTTACAAAACCTAAGAATCCGCTGTCCTTAACTGGAGTCAGCGGATTCTACATTATTTTTGAATTGGATATATTCTAAAAAACTTTCTTATTTACTGAGTATGTCCTCGATAGTGCTGATGTCCACGCGAATCTTTTCATCTACGTCCAACAGGTTTTTGACTTGATTGATTGCATGAATTACTGTGGCGTGATTTCTGTTGCCGAGGTTCAAACCTATCTGTACGTTGGAGAGGTTTGTGTGCTCGCTTGCGATGTACATAGCCACCTGACGAACGAGTGCAATCTTCTGCTTACGGTTACGTGAGCAGAGATCTTCTGGTGTCACGTTGTAGTGGTTACATACTGTCTCCATAATCTTGTCAAGTGTTATCTCCTGCTTTTCCTTTACTTCTACAAAGCGAGGCATAACCTTGTTCACAAGCTTCATATTGACTTCACATTTATATACGATAGAGAATGCGAGGAGCGAATTGATTATTCCCTCAAGGTCTCGTACACTCTCGTCCACGTTTTCTGTGATGTAATTGATGACATCTTCTGGAATGCTCAGCCCTTCCTTCTTGACCTTGGCACTAAGGATAGAGAATCGCAGACTCTTTGTAGGCTTTTCTATCTCTGCCTGAAGTCCCCATTTGAAACGTGTGAGGAGACGGTCTTCAAGTCCTTCGATTGCTACAGGTGGACGGTCGGCAGCAAGAATAATCTGCTTGTTGTTCATCTGGAGATGGTTGAAGATGTGGAAGAAAGCATTCTGTGTACCTTTCTTACCTGACAGCTCTTGTATGTCATCGAGAATGAGAACGTCGATAGTCTGGTAGAAACCGATGAAATCATTTATCTTATTGTTACGTGTCGCATCCATGTACTGTACGGTAAAGAGATGTGCACTAAGATACAACACCCGTAGCTGTGGATGGAGTTCCTTTGTGTGGAGACCTATTGCATTTATAAGGTGTGTCTTGCCACAACCCGAAGGACCGAACACGAAGAACGGATTGAATGTCTGAGCTGGGTTCTTTGCAATAGCCTCGCCGACAGAACGCGCGAGTCGGTTACTTTCTCCTTCTATATAGTTATCGAAGTTGTATTCTTTCTTGAGTTGTGAATCGAGATCCTGCACAGCAGGCGCCATCATCTCGTCTGGAGTCTCGTTTGCTGGCCTTTCCGCTCTCCCATTGATTTTAGGAGCAGGAGAAGACTCCTTTTCTACTATACCAGTTCGTGAGTCCTTGTCGATGAGGATTCGGTAGAATAGTTTGATGTGCTCATTACCGAAGTACTTCTTGAAACTTGCTCTCATCAAACCCTGGAACTGTTTCTCCAGCATTTCGCGTATGAAAGCAGAAGGCACATCAAGTATAAGCGTTCCGTCCTTATACGATTCAAGCTCTGTATAAGCGAAAGTGCAGTTATACTGGTCAGGAGTAATGTTGCTTCTGTAGAAGTCGAGACACTTCTCCCATAATATTTGTGGGTTCTGTTCCATTATTTGTATGCTGGTTTTAATATTGTTTCATTTAATTCTTAACGAGTGCAAAGTTCGAAAAAAAATCTTTATTCTCCAAATTTTTCTTCTCTCTCTATTTTAGTATCTTTTTATTACAATTCTTGATTTCAGCCTTTTGCACAATTAAAGCATTTTAGAAGTTTGTAATATTAAGAAAAAATAATTGCGACTGAAATATAGTGAGTTAACCTAACACTTATTTTTCGGTCGCAAAAATTGTTTAATGATAATTTTGTATCCTATCTATTTGGATTTTATCCATTTTGCATAGTCTCAAAATGTCAAATCCTTTGTATTTGTTATTTTGACTAAATCTATATAATGTTCCTTTGTGCTTATAAGAATGTTATAGATTGATAGGTGCAAAATGTTATGAAATGATAGGTGATTTGCGCTTCTCTAATCAATGCAAATAAATGTTTTTTATTTCTTTCCGAAGATAGAGAAGTGTACATAGCGCTTAGGGTTCTGTCTGAGGTCCTCGAGGAGACGTGATGCATTGACAGCTGTTGAGTCGAGATGGAGTGCAAAACTGTTGTCGTTAAGCAACATTCCGAGTGAACTATTCTTGTCCTGAAGCGATGTGTTGAGTTTGGCTGTTATGCTTTGCACGTTGTTCAGAGAACCTTGTGCGCTGTTTGCCATTCCGACGATATCAACCTGATTGAGTTTGTTTGTTGTCCCCTCAAGATTTGTACAGATATTGTTTGCTTTTGTCATAAGACGTGGCATATCCTTACCGAGAAGGCTGTTGACATTGTCAGTTGTGGTCTTGAGATTGTTTGTCACATACTCAAGATTGTGAAGTGACTGTGCAAGTGCAGGGTCGTTGGCAAGGTTGTTTACTCCTGCGAGGATGGAATCCAATTTTGGAATCAATGCCTGAACCTGTGGAATCATTCCTGCTGCTGTCTCCATAAGGTCGATGGTAGGTTCTGCAACGAGTATGTCGCCACTCTTGAGGTAGTTTCCGCTATTGTTGGCGAGTACGAGGTTCATCTTTGGTGAACCAAGCATTTCCTTTGATATGTTTACGGTTGTACCTACAGGAATATTAAAGTCCTTGTCTATATTTATCTGTACGAGTATATTCTGCTTCTCTGGAACAAATGATACTGTCTTGACAATTCCAACCTTTACGCCATTGGCGAGAACCTCATCGCCTGGTGTAATGCCACTGGCAGTCTTCATTTCAACAAAGTAATATTCGTCGTTGCTGAATATCTGTAATCCTTTGAGAAAGATGATTCCAGAATAGATGATGATGATTGCCACGATGGCTGTTAATCCAATCTTAACTTCTTTTGATAAAAATTTCATGTCGTTTCTTTATATTTCTTTTCTATGTTTCGTAAGTTTGTTTGTGCACAACTTGTGCTGTATTTTATTGATGTATGGCTGTCTTGAGTTGGTTTGTATATGGATATGTGAGTATCAAGCCTGATAATACCTACTAACCTAACAACCTTTTACCTTATTTGCTTTTCTTCCATTCTTCTATAGCCTTTATCACATCTACCTGTTGGCCATTCTTGAATGCTACGATAAAGCAGTTAGGAAAATCGCCCTTGATGTCGTTCTTGGTCTTGCGCACCTGCTCGTAATCGGTTGATGCTCCTGTGAAATACTTGAACTTGTTGCCATCCTTGTACTTCTCTATCTTGTAGCCCTTGAACTGCTTGTCTGTCTCCTTCAAGTCTGCAGAACCTGCTGATACTTGAATTTTGAAGATTGTGCTGTTTGCATCAGCCACAACTGTACTGGTTGCGGTTGTCTTTACCGTTGGAGTAGCAGTTGTTTGCTTTGTTGTATTTGTTGATGTCTGTTTTGTCTGAGCAGTATTTGTAACCACAACAGGAGCGTCTTCTGTCTCTATGGTTACTTCTTCTGCTTCTTTGCTTGTGCTCTGGTTTTTGCCCGCAATTGCAGGTACGAGTGTTGAGTGAACTCCTGTTACCTTTGCCTTATACTTTATTATTGCATTATATATGGAGCGTGCCAAAGTGTTGCGTCCTTCTGTTGACATAAGAAACTGCTCTTCGTCCTCTGTGGAGATGAATCCTACCTCGAGGAGTACACTTGGCATATATGTGAGTCGAAGTACTGCAAAGTTACCTTGCTGAACTCCGAGGTCTTTTCTTCCTGCTCCATGAACCATTTCGCCTTGCACTATTTTTGCAAAGTTGACACTTTCTTCCATGTCACGCTGTTGCATAAGTTCGCGCATAATCTCTATTTCTGCTGAGAGACCATTATATGCATCGTAGTATTTGCCACTTTCAAGGGCAATAACGCTGTTCTCTCTCTTTTCCACCTCAAGATTCTTGCTTGCACCTCTAAGTGCGAGTGTGTATGTCTGTACGCCTCTTGGTTTGTGCGTGGAACTACGTGGAATGGCATTTACATGTACGGAAATGAAGAGGTCTGCTTTTGCCTTATTTGCAATCTCTGCTCGTCGTCCAAGTTCGTGGAATATATCCGTTTCACGTGTGCATACAATCTTTACGTCGGAGCAGTTAGCCTTGAGGAGTCGCTTGACCTCCTTTACTATTGCAAGGGCAATGTCTTTCTCCTGATTGTTTCTGTTTGAACCTACACAACCAGGGTCTTTGCCACCATGTCCTGCATCGAGGCAGATGGTGTATTTCTTGTTCCCTGCTGGACTATTACTTATTCCTCCTGCCACCATAATAATAGGTGTCAGAAGTAGCAATGTAATAAGAATGTATGTCTTATGTTTTAGAGACGGCATGATAATTGCATGAATTTTCTATTTTCGTGCAAAGTTACGAAAAACAAACCATACAATCTCTTAAAATGAGGAAAAGAATACCTTGATAGATATTCTTTTCCTACTATTGGGATAATTTTGTTGTATTAAATATCAATAATGTCCTATCTGCATGGAGATAGGGCTGTTTGTGGGTCAGTACTTTATCTTCACTCCACCCATTACCCATATTCCGGGTTGCTCAACATTGGCAATGTCGTAATACTTATGGTTCAGGACATTGTTAAGACTTATGTACAAATCGTATTTTGGCTCTGCCCAGTTGAGACGAAGGTCAAGATTGGCAAATGTGCCGTACTTCTGTTCCTGTTCGGTCACGGCATTGAAGAATGAGCCGTTGCGGTTCTTTAACTGCATGTCCCATTGTGCCGTGAGATGGCTTACAATACGATGGTTGAGTGAAGTGACGAACTTGTGGCGAAGAAACTGTAGTTGTGATACATACAGCTCAGCCTGCTCCTCGTTTACCCTATACTTGTAGTTGTAGCAGTAGCTGAATGTGATGTTCTGGATGAAACTCTTTGCACCATACTCATTAGCGAAGTTGAGACGTACCAACGCTTCTGCTCCAATATCGTCAATGTCGGAGTTTGCTGTGGTGTGGATATTCTCGCCTTTCACTTTCACCCAGTCAATCATGTCTGTGCCTTTACGGTAGAAGCCTTTCAACTGTGCACTTATGAGCCTATTGCCGTAGTTAATACCTACGGAATAATCTGTGCTCTTCTCAGGCTTGAGGTTTGCATAGCCTTTAAGACCAGGACCATCGTAGTAAAGGTCTGTGAATGTTGGCGTGCGAAGACTCTGGTTGAAAGAACCATAGACTCTTATACCTTCTGTCAATTTCCATGATACATCTATACCTGGGTATAGTTTCATTCCTCCATCCACGGAGGTGTTCTTGTTGGCAAGTACACCAAGTGAGATACTTATGTTGTCAAGAAGTATGTCATGTTCAAGGTATAAACCATAGTTACTTCTTGAATCCTTGTATTTGTAGTATTCATCATGATTGGGTACTTTATATGACTTGCCATCCTGTATTTCCTTACCAAGGCGCGTACTTAGGATATTCTCGCTCCTGTACTCAAATCCCATAGCAGTCTTGCCAAGCGCCCATGTGGTATAGGCACTGATATTTGCTCCATAAACATTTGTCTGGTGGAAATTCTGGTAAGCTTCAGGATTGCTACGTGTCCATACATAGTGGTCAAGCGAACGATTCCAATATACCTGTGGCAGTATGTGTACCTTACCCTTGTACTCTGCTTGTATGGAGGTAATGATACGGCGGTTCTCCTCATACTGGGTCTTTGAACCAGTACCATAGAAGGTGTTGGCGCCATAGTTCATGGTGCTGAATCCTGCTTGAGTTTTTACGTCAAGTAGGGTAGAACTAAATGCTCCTTGCCAATAGATATTTGATTTGGTGAAATCGTTGTTGCAATTTCCGTCACTTTCTGTGTGTCCTGCGGAAATCCTGTTACTGAAATTCTTGCTAATGATAGTACCATTAGCGTTGCCTCCCCATGTTCCGTATGAGCCAGCCATGAG
Organism: Bacteroidaceae bacterium; assembly: GCA_017540585.1. Classification (GTDB taxonomy): domain Bacteria; phylum Bacteroidota; class Bacteroidia; order Bacteroidales; family Bacteroidaceae; genus Minthosoma. The sequence continues at coordinate 36,421 of JAFYAT010000043.1, forward strand.
TATTGCATTCACGCTGTTCCTCTTTCCCGAACGAGTGACAATGTTGATTGCTCCACTAAACGCGCTTGAACCATATACTCGGCTCGCACCGCCTTCGAGAATCTCTATTCTTTCTATATCATCAACATTGACTGGGAGATCTACTGTTAGATGTCCTGTGTGAGGGTTTGTGATGTTCACGCCGTTGAGCAGTACTGTCAACTGGTCGCTGTTACCACCGTTCACGCCGATGTCTGTCTGTATGCCAAAACCACCTCTTTGGCGCACATCAACGCCTGCAGATAGTTTGAGTAGGTCATTGACAGACTGAGCAGAACTTGCTTCAATCTCTTTGCGGTTAATTACTTGCACAAGGCGCACGGCCTTACTTGCTGGCATCGGAATACGTGATGCCACAACTTCCATACTTTCAAGGGTGATGACCGAATCTACATCTGCGTCAGTCGCACTCTCTGTCTTCTCGTCGCTCGTTGCGTAGTTGTCTGCATCGATGGCCATTTCAGCTGCAGCTGATGCAGGAGTTGCATTGAGCAAAGTTGAGACGCTAAGCACACCTATGCTCATCTCTTTGCCGAGGCTGCGGAAGATGGCGTCGTGCTTGCGTGTGAACTGATGCCAGTGTATTGGCTCAGCCTTGAGTTTCATTAGTTTCTTGAACATAATGATTCTTTTTTCTTGTTTGTTAATAAATTACTTTGCAGAACCCCTTATCCCGTAGGATTCTACGGTGCAAATATAGTATAAAAAGGTAATAAAATGAAATATTCTGGGGTAATAAAAAACGAAAATGCACCAGTTTCACAACTGATGCATTTCCTTTGCCTTTAAATTTATATTTATTACCCTTAACTATTACCTGAAAACTAATCCTCCGAATTATTAAACCCCTTATGTATTTTGTTCACCTGATTATTGTCTGTTTTTGTTTTATGTTGCAAAGATATGTGTTTATTCTGGATGCACCAAATATTTTGAGTGTATATATATATCATTTTTGGTAATGATATGTTCCAAATAGTATAAAATAGTATGAAAAATTTGTCGAATAATTTTAAATTTCGTGCAAAATTGTGTTGTTATTTTGAAAGTTATATTTGCAAATTGTTGAAATACAGATGCGATTTGTTTTGCTGTGAATTTTTGTGAAAATGAAACAAGGAAATCTGCTTTTCCTATTGTATCTGTTGATTTTTTCTCGCTTGATACATCTGATATGAGTTGAATAGATTGTGCCAAACGGAGTAAAAACCGCCTGCTGTAGCGGTTACTGGGTTCAGAAACGTAGCTCCCATCCATATTGCAAACACGGTATTTTTTTGTCCGAGAGTCTGAGTTCCTGCAACGGTCTCGCCATATTTCACTCCGATGATTCTGCCTAATATGAATTGTAAGAGGCAGCAGCATAGGCTTGCAATGGCTATGCCAACCAATGATACTATTGATTCTTCAGTATGGACAATTGCTCTTACCGTTATTCCTATTGCGAGGGCAAGTGCTACAATCCATAGGTTGAAGGCAAGGTTTCTATACGACAAAATCTTTGCATGCACTTTTGGTGCTATGACTTGCAGGGCAAGTGCCAGCATAAGTGGAAAAATCAGAGTGGGAAAGACCTTGTGGAGGATGATGAAGAACGAGCCCCAAAATGTAAGGTCTGTGTTTGTCTCATGAAGTAGTGGTACGATGATAGGTACCACAACCGAAACTGCAAGGTTGATAAGACACGTATAGCTTACCACGGCACTTGAATTTCCGTTTAGCTTTGATGTTACTACTGCAGCTGCTGTCGCGGTAGGACATATCATACATAACATAGCACTTTCGATGACCACCTTTCCTTGAATATAAGGAAAGGCGATAATAAGTGCGCCCAGTCCTGTAAATGAAATGGTCTGTATGAGTAGTGACCATATCATCCATCGTCTTGGCTTCAACTGCTTGATACTTACCTTACAGAAACTGACAAAGAGCATACTGAAGATAAGCATTGGTTGTATGTACCCACTTATTGCCTTGAGGGCAAATGTGTGGGTAAAATCTAGTGCATGAATGTTTACATATAAGAAATATGATGCAACTCCTGATAGCATTGATATTGGCAATGCCCAATCTTTTATAAACCTTATAAATTTCATAACATGAAGCCCCAAGCCCTAAAACATCAGGGTGGAGGATTGTACTTTATTGAGATTGTTTGTTTATTTTAGAAGTAGCTCTCTCTGAGTCCTTTGTGCCCTCTGTGTTTTGTGTGTAATTATGAATTTTGCATTATGCATTATGAATTAGACAGAATCTCCTCCAGCTTGAGCATCTCGTCCCTATATTGTGCTGCAAGCATGAAATCGAGGTTCTTGGCAGCTTTTTGCATGAGCTTGCGGGTGTGCTCGATGGATTTTTGAAGTTGCTCCTTGTCCATCTGCATAATTATAGGGTCTTCAGCTGCTTTCTGGAATGATTCGTCAATATATGCCTTGCCGATGTAATCCACGGTTTTGCCCTCGTGGATGGCTTTCTGTGCCTTCTTAATCTGTGTAGGCGTAATACCGTGCTCCTCGTTGTATTGCATCTGCTTGGCTCTTCGACGGTTGGTCTCGTCTATGGTGAGTCGCATACTCTCTGTTATCTTGTCTCCGTAGAGAATGGCCATACCGTTCACGTTACGTGCCGCACGTCCTACGGTCTGTGTCAATGCTCGATGGCTACGCAGAAATCCTTCCTTGTCAGCATCGAGGATGGCAACAAGTGATACTTCTGGGAGGTCAAGTCCCTCACGAAGGAGGTTGACTCCTACGACTACATCAAATACGCCAGCTCGTAGCTTGTCAAGGATATCTACTCGCTCAAAAGTGTCAATGTCGCTATGTATGTAACTGCATTTTACACCATTGCTGAGAAGGTAGTCGGACAGTTCCTCCGCCATTCTCTTTGTGAGGGTGGTGACAAGTACGCGTTCATTCTTCTCGATTCTTATACGTATCTCTTCCATAAGGTCGTCCACCTGATTTGTGGTTGGACGAACTTCTATCTTTGGATCGAGGAGTCCCGTAGGGCGTATGAGTTGCTCAACGATAATGCCTTCTGCCTTTTCGAGCTCATATTGTGCTGGAGTGGCACTTACGTATATTGTCTGTGGAGTGAGTTCCTCGAATTCGTCGAATTGTAGTGGACGGTTGTCAAGAGCAGCTGGAAGTCTGTAGCCGTATTCTACAAGTGTAGTCTTGCGTTTACGGTCGCCTCCATACATGGCACGAATCTGTGGTATGGACTCGTGACTCTCGTCTATTACAAGCAGGAAGTCCTTTGGAAAGAAGTCGAGGAGACAGTATGGGCGTTCTCCCGCTTGTCTTCCGTCGAAGTATCTTGAGTAGTTCTCTATGCCAGAACAATGTCCGAGTTCGCGTATCATCTCAAGATCGTTGGTAACACGCATCTCCAATAGTTGTGCCTTTGCCACATCGCCTATCTCTTCGTAATACTTGAGACGCTCGTGAAGGTCGTCTTCTATCATCTGTATTGCTGTCAGAGTCTTCTCCTTTGATGTCATGAAGAGATTGGCAGGATAAATCTTGTAGTCGTTTATGGAACAGATGACACTACCTGTTACAGGGTCTATCTCCTGTATGCTCTCAATCTCGTCCCATGCAAAACTGATACGGACAATCTTTTCGTCGTATGCAAGGTAAATATCTATCACTTCGCCTTTTACACGGAAATGACCTCTTGTTAGCTCTATGTCGTTACGAACGTACAGACTATCTACAAGTTTACGGAGGAATACGTTCATGTCGAGAGCTTGTCCCACCTTTATTTCCGTGATGTTTTCGCTGAAGTCCATAGGGCTACCCATACCATAGATGCATGATACGGACGAAACTACGATGACGTCACTTCTTCCTGAGAGTAAGGCTGAAGTGGCAGCAAGACGAAGTCGATCGACCTCTTCGTTTATCTGTAAATCTTTCTCGATGTAAGTATCTGTAGATGGGATGTATGCTTCTGGTTGGTAATAATCGTAGTAACTTACATAATACTCAACTGCGTTGTTCGGAAAGAAATTCTTCATCTCTGTATAGAGCTGATGCGCAAGTGTCTTGTTGTGACTCAGGATGAGAGTCGGCTTGTTTGCATTCTTAATCACATTTGCAATGGTGAATGTCTTTCCAGAACCCGTAACTCCAAGAAGTACCTGAGCTGGTGTTCCGTCAAGCACTCCGTCCGTCAATTGCTTTATGGCTTCCGGTTGGTCGCCAGTTGGTTCATATTGTGATGTTAAATCAAAATTCATGCTGCAAAATTACGGTAAATTAAGTTAACTTGTCCTAAAAAAAGGCTTTTTTTGTTATAAGATGTGAAAATTGAATTTAAGGTATTGTCTTTCTCGTAATGATTGCGTAACTTTGCATCACATTTTAAAATTGAAAATGAAGAAGTATTTTATTTACATATTGTTTTTGTCTCTGACGTTGGGCAGTTGTAGTTCATACAATCAGTTACTGAAAACACAAGACTACGATTATAAGTATGAGGCAGCAAAGGAGTATTTTGCTGCCGGGAAATATACAAAGGCATATCAGCTACTTGAAGAAGTTTATATTCCATTCAAGGGTTCAGATAGGGCAGAGGAAGCGTTATATATGCTTAGTATGTGCTATTATAACCTGAATGACTTTGAGACTGCATCCTTGTTCCTTGATCGTTATGTCAAGACATATCCTAAAGGTGAATATTCAGAACTTGCACGCTTCTACAGCGCAAGAGGAAATTTCTTGCAGTCACCTGACTCAAGGCTTGACCAAACGCCTACGTATTCAGCAATTTCCAAACTTCAGGAGTTCCTCGAATTCTATCCTTACTCTACACTTCGTGAGGATGTGAATGATATGATTTTCCAGTTGCAGGATCGCTTGGTACAGAAAGAATATAATGCAGCAAAGCTTTATTATGACCTTGGTAACTATACAGGAAACTGTTTTAGTGGTGGAAATAATTATGAGGCATGTATCATTACGGCAGAGAATGCTCTGAGATCTTATCCTTATACCAATCTTCGTGAGGAATTGAGTATGATGGTGCTTCGTGCAAGATATGAACTTGCTACACAGAGTGTAGAAGAAAAGGCAGACGAACGTTTTCGTCAAGCTATTGATGAGTATTATGGTTTCAAAAATGAGTTTCCTGATAGCAAGTACATCAAGGAAGCAAACAATATCTTCAAGCATGCAACTGCCAAGATGAAGAATACATCTGTGGATTAATCTACAGTACACATTATATATTGAAGGAATAACAAATAAATTATAATATAGATTATGGATTTTAAGAAAACAAATGCACCTACAACAACAGTAACACGTGACATCATGGACTTGTGTCGTGATACAAACAACATCTATGAAAGTGTTGCAATCATTGGCAAGCGTTCTTCTCAGGTCGCTGCTGCTATGAAGGAGGAACTTTCAAAGAAGCTTCAGGAGTTCGGTACTTCTAATGACAGCCTTGAAGAAGTGTTCGAGAATGAGGAGCAGATTCAGATTTCCAAGTACTATGAGCGTCTTCCAAAGCCAACTCTCATCGCTACTCAGGAATTCGTGGATGATAAGGTGTATTATCGCAATCCTGCTAAGGAGCAGTTGGAAAAGTAAGTATAAGCAATGATACAGCGAATACAATCAGTTTACCTCGCCCTTGTACTCATCTTCTCATTCGTGGGATTGGTGAATACAATGGGCGAGTGGACTTTTGAGGGGGAGACTGTTGCTTCATTCTCAAATTTTACATTCTCTACATATGGTGGATATTCACAGTATGAAAGCTGGGGGCCATTCTGTTTGGGCATATTGCTTGTTTTAGTGATGTTTCTTACACTTCTCTCCATTATGCTCTTCCGTAAACGTATGCGTCAGTTACGCCTTACTATCATTAGTACAATGCTTCTCGTGGGGTATGTGCTCTGTTTTGCACTCTTTACATACAAGTATGACGCTACATTGGCGGAGTTGATACCTGGACAGATTCCCGAATTTCACTTTGCCTTCCTTTCTGTATTGCCAATTTTTAGCATTATCATGAATATTTTGGCAATTCAAGGAATACGCAAGGATGAGGCACTTGTACGCTCATTGGACCGCTTGAGATAATTATAGTGTGTGCGATAATGCGTATTTCGTAAGCGATATTTTGAAAACAGAGAGAAATTTACATTGATATATAAATTTCTCTCTGTTTTTGTTTGTGGGTTTGCAAAAAAGTCCTACCTTTGCACTCGCTAACGAAAAGGAAGTACATAGGTTACTAAAACAACCTAAGCACAATGCGGAAATAGCTCAGTTGGTAGAGCACAACCTTGCCAAGGTTGGGGTCGCGAGTTCGAGTCTCGTTTTCCGCTCACTTTTTGGAACGTACAATGCGGAAATAGCTCAGTTGGTAGAGCACAACCTTGCCAAGGTTGGGGTCGCGAGTTCGAGTCTCGTTTTCCGCTCAAGACTTCTTAGGAAGTGTGATTCACGCAAGGCCCATGTGGCGGAATGGTAGACGCGCTCGTTTCAGGTGCGAGTGTTGAGAGACGTGCAAGTTCGAGTCTTGTCGTGGGCACAGTAAAATAAACCAGTAATGGAGAGGTGGCGGAATGGTAGACGCGCTACTTTGAGGGGTAGTGGGCTAAGCCCGTGTGAGTTCGAGTCTCATCCTCTTCACTTACGGTGGAAACATAATGCGGAAATAGCTCAGTTGGTAGAGCACAACCTTGCCAAGGTTGGGGTCGCGAG
>JAFYAT010000044.1 GCA_017540585.1 Bacteroidaceae bacterium
ATAGACAGCCGACCAAGTCCTTGCATTCTCTAAGCCGATATCTTCGTATGCGATTTCCTTAAAGAGGCCATTCTCCCAGGTCAGTTTGACCTTTTCAAGCCAACTGGCAGTATATGGCTTACCCTTTTCAATACCGGTCTCCCCTCCTGATTGGGTCATGGATGTCAGATGTCCATCCTTGTCGTAGGTGTAGGATGCCGAACCAGTTCCATTCCAATTGTTTTCAAAGTAAATACTGCTGCCGGTCTCTTGGCTTTCGTAAGATGTCATCCGACCCATTTTGTCGTAGTTCACGGCAAATTCGGTCACATAGTTGTAAAAAGAATTATTCCTTCTGCGAATCTTGTCTGGACCATATTGGAAAGCATAATCGTCCAAATAATCTTTGTGCGCAATGGAATCGAACAACCCTTCATTGTTGTAATACACAGTATATTCGCCGAATGATTTCAGTCGCAGACCGCTCTCCTTGTCGATAATACCCGTCAGGGCAGATACATTGTCAGCGCCATTGCTGCCATTGTCATCATCATTGTCACATGATACTAAACTCACACTTATTGTCATGGCTATCATGACAGCCATTAAACTCCATAAAAAATCCTTTTTCATAGTTCTAATATTTTAAATTATTTAACATTCACTGATTAAATACAGATTCTACCTGTTGCAGAATCCACAAATTTAATTTGTAAAAATAATGAAATTTATACAAATATATACCAACAGGATGTTAAATATTCTTAATGCTTGCAATTTGGATGCTTTTTAAAAAGAAATGATATTTGTATATGGTGAATAGAACGTGTTTTGTGGACTTAATATGAATATTTCTACCAGTTTTTAGCCTAAACGTAAATTTTGTTAATAAACGGACAGGTATGTCAGACTACTCAAATATGGCATTGAAAGTATGTGTTACAGCGAAAAACTCGCGACAACGACTTCGACCATTCTTCGTGTAATTATCAATTTGAAGGATAAATTGCAAACCGCACCTTGCATTTTGCCTATTCTGCATTGTGTCTATGCGTTAAAAACGTTAAATCTCGCATTTTTTACACTCCACAGAATTCGCCTAATCACTTTTCTATCGTTTAATGTGTAAGATACTGTGTAATAATTAAATACAAACACGAGAGTTGTTCAGGACTTGAATCAATCGAACTCCCGGAGATAACAAATATCGAAGCAAAAACTTTTGCCAACTGCAAGGCTCTCAAGACAATCACCATTCCTAACACAGTAAACAAGATTGCAGGAAATGCCTTTGCTGGCTGTGACATAAAAAAAGTAAACTATGACATCGTAGATTTCTCCTTAGATTACAATAATGCTACAGATTTTGAATTTGAATATAGGAACGTGGAGTTTACTTACAACGGAGGCAAACCATTTCGCGGAGATATTGTCGTACCTGAAGGTACAAAGAAAATAGGACATGAGGTTTTCTTCCAACACTCCAACATCAACTCAGTGGTACTCCCATCAAGCGTAAAGGAAATCGACGAAAAAGCCTTTGCATACTGCACGAATCTGAAGTCAATCACATTATCCGACTCTCTGGAAAGTATCGCTCCATTTGCCTTCTTCATGTGCGAAGAACTTGACTCTATCATCATTCCGAACTCTGTTACAACACTTGGAGCATGTGCCTTTGCAAGTTGCACTAAACTAAGGAAACTGGTTCTCTCAAACAAGATTACTGAGATACCAAATCGTGCTTTCAGCGATTGCAATAACATAGAGTCGCTAACCATCCCAAGAACGATAACAGCAATAGGTTATTCGGCATTCAAGAGCTGTAAGCGACTGAAATCTGTAACAATTCCAAACTCAGTAAAAAGTATCGACTATTCCGCCTTTGGCGATTGTGACAGCCTGACGTACATATTCTCTCTTATCAATGAACCAGCATCTGTTTATACGGACTTCTACGACAAGGAGATGTTCTCCATTCCACTCTACGTCCTACCAGGTATGAAGGAAGTATATCAAAAAACTGGCGAATGGAAGAAATTTTTGACAATCGTAGAAATGACTGAGGAAGAGTTGCAACAGAAGGAAAAAGAAGTTGACGAAGCAACAGGAATTGCATCCATCAAGGCACAACAACATGTTCCATCTGACAGGATTTACACCCTTGAAGGCACGTACGTAGGCAACGACATCAAGTCACTCAAGAAAGGAATATATATCATTCACGGAAAGAAAGTAGTGATAAGATAAAATGAAAAAAGGGCTTCTGTATTCTCGACAGAAGCCCTTTTTCAAGGGAATAATGAACATTTAACTTTTTTGGGAAAGGGCTGAAACATTTTTTTTCTTAATGGATTAACCATTGCTACGGGAATTTTTTGAACAATTAATTTATAGCCCCTAAGTTATAAATGAACAAGAAAAACCAATTAGGGAAGATGAACTTGAACAAGAAAGTAATGAACATTTATATTGAAAAACTTTATTCGTTTTTTATTGTCATGTCATTTTCGTTTTGACATTGCAAAGATACGCCATTTTCATGTTACGATGCTAATATTTTCAAGTCGTTTTTGTTCAATTATTTCATTTTGCATAGTATTGAGACAAAATAAAAGGGGAAAAATGCGAAAAAGTCGTAATTAAACAAAAAAGCGGCTTGCTTTTTAAAATCAGCGCAAAAATTGTATTTTCAACGCAGTTTTTAGACTATTATTGCATTATAAATGCACTTTCGAGAGAAATTTTTCATTCAAGAGACACATCACAGGACAAATTCTCGTCATGAAGGAGTAAAAATGACATGTCAAACATATTATGGCTTTTTACAATGCTGCGTAATGATATAATATGTTTACATAATTTTAAATGGCATGATACATTGATTACAATCAACTTTATGCAAACGATAAAGAACAAAAACAAAAATGAATTTCACATTAGCAATTGATTATTCACCCAACAAAAAGAAAAACGGCAGCCACATCTTACATATTGTTGTTCTATTTTAGAGATAACTTAACCAAATGGTAGTGTAAATATGGCGTTTGGTAGAAATATATTATTTTTTTATGTAAAAAACACAAAATATAGTTTGATATTAAATAAAATGCCTTACCTTTGCACTGCTTTTTGGGGCGTAATGCCTCGGAGAGCATTTTGTTCACTATATTTTATTCATTCATTCCCGACTCCTCCGGTGATAGATTCATAGGGGGGTCGATTTTTTTTTTATCCCACTCTCACTTCATTTCATCCTCTTGCAATACCCACAAATGAGTATTGCAAGAGGATGAAATAGGTATAAATCGAGAAAGAAAAATAAGAAATGAGTATTATTTATCATTATTTTTCTTGGCAGGTAAGATAATCTTTCATATCTTTGCACAGTCTGTCGGATAAATGAGTAGCAGACAAAGATAATGGATAAAAAAAACATTAACAATAAAAAAGATTAAACATTATGGCTTACGTAATTAGTGACGATTGTGTAATGTGTGGAACTTGTGCAGGCGAGTGTCCATCAGGTGCTATCTCTGAGGGCGATAGCAAGTATGTTATTGATGCTAACGCATGCGTTGACTGCGGTACTTGCGCTGACGCTTGTCCAGCTGGTGCTATCAACCCAGGTGAATAATCACTGACTACACACATCAGAAAGCAAACAGGAGGTAAACACACCAATGGTGTTTATCTCCTGCTTTGTTTTAAATGCTTCACAATATTCATTCAGAGCGTAAAATCAAAGAAAAATGAGGAATCAGAAATCAATCAATTTCTAATTCCTCATTACTAATTACTAATTACTAATTACTCATTACTCATTACTAATTACTCACTCCTAATTGCATATTGAATCCATCACTTCAGTTTCGGTTTCAATTCGTCAGGACTATCGTTAGTGAACATATTCACATCTCCTGCCACCTTAGTGAAGAGGTCAGATATAAGCGAACGATCAAGCTTCCACACAGGACTAAAATGGTCTGAACGCATATAATTGAGGATGGATAGACGCATCTGACGTGCAACGCAACGAGTATAGAGAGATGATGTAATATCCATCGTTGTCATCACAAGACGTCCCTTGCCGACATTAGCCTCGAAGAGCATACCTATCTTGCGAGACACAAACCATGTATCAATGCTCTGCACAAGTGGCTGGAAATCCTTAGGGAAGTCAGTGAACTGCATTACCTGAGCACGATTAACAAGTTCCCACCACTGCATGTCAGAATGATAATCTGTAGGGAAAAGGTCAAAGATGCTATGAGTATTCTCAACAAAAATACCTGTCGTGTGAGGAGGGCGCATCTTGAACCATGAAGTATTCCAAAAAACAGGAGTAAACTGTTGTACGACCTCCTTACCATATGTCACCTTACCGGCTGCACAGATAAGCACCTTACCGCCTTTGTCAAGCACCTTCTGGGCCTGCTCATCGAGAGAATCGGTAAGATAGATGTCATCAACCCAAAGCGAGCCCTTACGCTTGCCTGCCCTAACCTTGTCAGTACCATTAAATGCAATATTCTTCTTTTTTGTAAGAATCTTATTTTTTTTCTTTTGAGAACAGTTCACATAGGCATATCCATCTGCTGCAGAACGTTCCAAGTCATGAATAGTAAATTCAATGACAGGCTTAGGATAAACCCAGAAACTCCAGTGATTGCGAGCATCCGTACCTGGGATTGTCACAACAAGGGTGAGCTTGGCAGGCTCTGTGATGTCCTTCAAATTGTATGACACAAATCCAACATCATTATTCTCACCCACAGGGATATCCACTGCTGGAAGATAATTTTCACCCAAAAGAACACCATAATCGTCAGCCCCTCTATCGCCTTGATTGCTTACAGATTTATATATAGCGAAATGCACGCTTACAGATTTTAAATCATGGTCAGAGAACTGATTAACCTCAATACCTGCAGCAAAGGTCTCGTCATTTCCGTATGTGAACTTAGGAATACGTGCAAGTGGCACTATTGGTGAGCAAAACTCACGGAATTCCTTGTCGGTAATATATCCTTTATCATCGAAGAATACGTCCGTCACTCCTACAAGAGCAGTACCCTGACCCGAATAATCATTGAGTGAAAGAAGTTGGAAACCTGCATACTTAGGAGTACGCAATGTACGTTCTATCTCAGCCTTGTAGCAAAGTGCCTGGAGTTTACCGCTCGCCATCATGAAGTCGTGCGCACGACTGTCCATACCGTTATCGTTAAGCAGGTCACGGAATATCTCAAAGTTCTTTGCCTTATTTACGCCAGTGTATTTGCTTATCTCATCAAAGTTAGGGAATGCGCACCATTGACCTGTCTCATGCGAAACGTAAGGCATCTCAATAGCAGTACCAGGCATATCCTTACCATTATACATCGATATGTTGTTGCGGAAATTAACGATTGCCTCTGGTGCTTTCTTTGTCCACTCATTCAGACCTCTTGCACCAGCCTTGACAGCAAACTCGCTCTTAGGCTGCCAAGCCCATCCACCACCTACACTGAAACCTGGATAAAGGTGACGTGAGTCGTATGCCTTGAACTTCTCAACCTTGTCGCCTGACCACTTCACCCAATTGCCTGCTGGTTCATTACCGAATGCCATGAACGTGAAAGAAGGGTGATTACCGTATGTGTCACAAATAGCCTTTACCTCAGCATCGAGATAGGTGTCTATAAACTCGCCACGACCAAGCTTCACGCCATGGTTTGGCCAAGAAGGTCCCTCTGGCTGAATGTAGAAACCTGTCATGTCGGCAGCAAGGAAAGCCGCCTCTGGAGGACAGTAAGAATGGAAGCGCACATGGTTAAGTCCAAAGCTCTTCATGCGCTTAAACAACTTGAGCCATGATTCCAAGTCCATAGGAGCATATCCTGTATTAGGAAAGTCACAGTTCTCCACAGTTCCGCGAAGCTGTATTTCTCTTCCATTAAGATAGAACATCTTATCCTTAATCTCTATCTTACGCATACCGAACACTGTCTCTGTAGATGAAACACCCGTCTTTGTCTTCACATCAACATAGAGACGATAAAGCTGAGGGTTAAACTCGTCCCAGAGCAACATGCCGTCACCCATATTGAGGGTGATGTCAGTCTCCATAGCACCTGTGTCAGCAAGGGTTATGTCAACTGGCTTTGCCTCCACCGAATGCGATGCACTCGTATTGAACGCCTCGGCACGAAGCGTGACGGTGGCATTCTCCTTTGCACTTAGAGCACGAAGATTTAGATGCACACGTGCTATCTTGCTATCAATGTCTGCATAAACCCTACAAGCCTCGATACGACTCTGAGAACGTAGTTCCATTCTACCAACAATACCATTCCAGTTACCTTGAGTCTGGTCGGAAACTGAGTGAGAATCCTGTCCTACCTTGACAGTTTCCGGGTCATTGTTTACACAGATAGCGATAGTGTTGTCTCCAGCTTTGAGCACTCCCCTACCTATATTATATATATGTGGTACACAAAGTGAGTTGCAAGACACATTCAGTTTAGTGCCATTGACCCAAACCTCAGACACGATATGAGGACGCTCAAGGTATAGGACATAACCCGTAGCCATATCCACCTTATCTATATTCACAGTACGCTTGTACCACGCCTTGCCCACATAATGCTTGTCTGGTGTAAGGAAGAACTGAAGCTTCATGTCCTTGCCCGGTTTACGGTACTTCTTCATATAAGGATTGAAGAAATAGCTTGAATCATAAAGCGATCCAACCCATTTGGTATTCACACTTATGTCGTCACCCTTGAGTCTCTGAGGCATGGAAGCTGGTAGCAGAATTTTGTCATCAAACTCATAGTCAGTCTTGAACCATCCTTCAGTTTCGCCCTTTCCGTCTCTGTCGATACGGAACTGCCATTCTCCAGCAAGGTTAATCACATTCTGCGCACTCACACAGAGGGCAGAAAGAATAAAAAGAATTGAAATAGTTAGTATATGTTTCATATTAAGTTTATTTTCGTTGCAAAAATACAAAGATTTAGTGAACTTTTTCTTCTATCACACAAAATAACTATCTTTGTGCCGTAAAATAATCCATGTAAAGGTAAAATCAAATAAATTCAGAATGAAGTCACGCGATGTCTAGAAACGAAATTTTTAACACGAATTATCATTAATTAAACACGAATTATCATTAAATATTTTTGACAATTCGTGGCCAATTGGTGACTTAGAGTGTAAAAACTGCACCGAAGGTGCATTATAATTGTCACAAATCAGATTACAGATACGTAAAATTTTTCGTTTAAAACAAACATTCATGCGCAGCCAATTCTGAATTTTGAATTCTTAATTCTTAATTCTTAATTTTCTATGGTTCCATTCAAGAAGATTACACCAAGCGAGAGACAAGCAATCGAGACGTTCCTTGCAAGTCAGGAAGAGAAGCCACTGTTGTCTGCCATCAAGACATTTTGCCACAACGGAGAGACATACTACGCCATCGTGGAAAATATGCTTGTGATGCGTCAGCAAAGAGAAGGCACCTATTATTTCACCATGCCATACGGTCATGGTCAGCTCCGCTACGTCCTCATGCAGCTGCTTGAAAATGCGAAGATAATGGGATGTAAATGCACAATAGTACTTGCCGACAAAGACGACACACGTGCCATCGAATCGTCCATGCCGAAACACTTCACCATCACTAATGATGCAAATGGTACCTTCACAGCTCATGCAACAAAGGACTTTTCCGACTCCGTATTCAACAATAACGAAAGTATGGTGCCAGCATGGTAATGTACGCCACATACAACTAAAGATAACGAAAAAACGTAATTATTCACTTAAAACAAAAATGACGAAACATGAACAAACATTGTCATTTCTTGGCAAGAAAGTGGAGAAAATATGAAAAAATACCATTGCATTGTAAAAAAAGTAGGAAAAAATGTTTGTCATTACAATAAAATGAAATAATTTTGCGCCAAATTCTAACAGAAAGTAACTTCTGTATCCACAACAACAAAATAAAACCGTTTACAAAATAAAACAAATTACAACGCAAAAAAATAACTAATTTTTAATTAACAACAGGCAACCTTCCACAAGGGAGGGGGCTGAAATATTCATTTTTTAATAATAACCCATAAAGTACAAAAAACAACTATGGTGAAAAAATCTCTACTTTTTGGATTGATGATGTCATCAGGTGCATTCTTGTTTGCACAAAGCGACATCAACAACAAGTTATCTGTTACAACACAGATGTTCCTGAATGAAAGGGACGGAAAAGAAGTTGTTCGTCGTAAGGCTCCAGCAAAGGAGAAAGAACTTGGACTCAAGCTTGATGAGTCATACCGCGCTCAGTTAGAGTGGAATGGCGGACGTATCTATGCTGAGCCAGAGGTTCAGAATGGCGTCAAGTACATCTCTACATTCATCCGCGTTAAGAACGAGGCTGAAATCAGCGAACTCGAGGCTAAGGGAGTACAGGTTCAGTGTAAGTTCAACGACGGACTTCTCACAGCTAACATCCCTGTTGACTCACTTGAGTCAGTAGCAAACCTTTCAAATGTACAGCGCATCAACGTTTCACCACTTATGCGCCCTACTACTAATGCTGCACGTACAGCCACAAACACAGGTGCAGTACTCACTCATTCTGCAGATGCTATTGCAGCAGGACTTCCAAAGGTGTATGATGGTACAGGTGTCGTACTTGGTGTAATCGATACTGGTATCGACTTCCAGCACATTGCATTCAAGGACAAGAACGGAAACTCACGTATCAAGCGTGCATACGTTTATAACGGTTCATCTGCAAAGGAATACACAAGCATCACAAGCTCAGCTCCTACAACAGACGACTCTGGTGAGGACCACGGTACTCACACTTCATCTACAGCAGGTGGTTCAAGCGTTATCATCAACGGTAGCAACGTAACTGTAACAGACAATCATGCAAGTGCTACTTACGGAGGTATTGCTCCAGGTGCTGACCTCTACCTTGCAGGTGTAAAGGGTCTTTCAAGCACATACATGGCAAATGCTTTCCAAAAGATCTGTAACTATGCAGATTCACAGGGCAAGCCAGTTGTAGTAAGCAACAGCTGGGGTTCACAGTATGGTCCTCACGATGGTACAGGTGACTTTGCAAGCATCACATCACAGTACTTTGGTGACAACCACCCTAACCACATATGTCTCTTTGCTGCATCAAACGATGCTGGTAGAGCATCAGGCAATGGCGGTTTCCATGCTTCTGGCACTTCTTCAAGCTCAAACCCATTCGGAACAGTGCTCCGTAGCCACGCATACAGCAATACCGATGATGGTTACTACTACAGCGGTATCATTGCTAACGCATGGTCACGTTCTACAATCAGCGGAAGCCTTGCTTGTAAGATTTTTGTCCTTGACTCAAGCACAGGTGCTGTAAAGACATCTGTAACAGTCACAAGAGGAAACTCAAGCTACAAGACAGTAAGCGGACTTTCAAGCTACTACGATGGAACACTCACTGTTTACTTTGACTACATCAACTCTTCAAAGAGTCAGATCCTTCTTCAGACATCTGGTCTCACTTCAAAGGGCACAACTCAGACAACTAAGAACGGTAGTGCATTCTACAACAGTAAGTACACACTTGCAATCCAGATCTATCCAACAAGCGGTAGCACAACTATCGACACATGGGCAGGAACAAGCAGCTACTTCAGCAGCACTCCTTCAACAAGTGGCTACAACTGGGCAGCAGGTTCAGACAACTCATCTATCAGCGACGAGGCAACAATGCCAAGTGTCATTGCTGTAGGTGCATACGTTTCAAAGAACAGTGTAAAGGACTACAATGGTACTACTCATAGCCTTGCACATAAATATACTGTTGGCGACATTGCTTACTTCTCAAGTTACCAGGAAGCAGGACAGGGTGCCACAGGACAGCTTATCCCATGGATTACTGCTCCAGGTGCAACTGTTGTTGCAGGTGTAAACCACTACCACAAGACTGGTGGCTACATTGACAATACGTATGCTAACTACGAGATGTACCGTGTTAACTCTAACACTACTAATCCTTACGGAAGCATGGAGGGAACATCTATGGCAACACCTGTTGCTGCAGGTGTCGTAGCACTTTGGCTTCAGGCTGCAAAGGAGACTAACCAGTCACTCACAACAACTGCAGTCAAGAACATAATGAAGAATACTGCCATCAACGATACATACACTACTCGTGGTGCAAATGCTTCACACTTCGGTAACGGTAAGATCAACGCTCTTGGAGGTATTCAGGCAATTCTTGGTACTTCAGGTGGTTCAACAACTCCTGACCCACAGCCATCACAGAATCCTTCACTCACAGTGTCAAAGACTTCAGTTTCACTTGCTACTACAACTGGCACACCAGTATCTGCTACTTTCACAGTTACAGGAACAAATATAACTAACACAGCTACTGTTTCTCTCACAAACTCTAATGGTGTCTTCTCAGTAACTCCTGCAACAATATCTGCATCTGCTCTTGCTCAGGGCAAGACAGTAACTGTTACATTCACACCACAGACATCTGGTACTTACACAGGTAAGGTAACAATCACAAGCGGCACAGCTTCTGTAAACGTGAACCTCACAGCTACTGCCACTCAGCCAGAGACAACTGCTGGTGGTACAGCATCAGACAACTACCTTGACCTCCGCAAGTACAACACAATCAACAACGCTGGTGTATATGGAGTAAACAATTTCTACTCAATTGTCAGCGATGGCAGCAACGCATGGATTTCTGTTCCTGCTTATGGTGCATACTATTCATCAGACTATCAGGGATGGATTTCTGCAAGCAACATCTCTACAGTTCGTACAACATGGAGCAAGGCTGACGTATTCGGAGGCTACTCATCATTCTTCAACTCAAGTTCTAACGCACGTGCCATCACATCAAGTTCTTACGGTTCAACAGCAGCAACAGAGACATTCTATGTTACTAACTGTACAGCAGTAAAACTTTACGGCTACGGACGCAGCACATCAAGCTGGTTCAGCAGCTCTACTGGTTCAATCAGCGTAAAGGTTTACCAGTGCACTAAGAACGCTAATGGTTCTCTCACAGCATCTTCTACAGTTGCAGCATCTAACTCAAGCACAACAAATGGTGCTGTTGCAATTCCTGTAACAGGACTTGATGCAAACAAGATTTACAAGGTTGTTGTTAGCGTTTCTAAGTCTTACCTCTATGAGGTAGCATTCCAGACAAGCTTGTCAAACATCAATGGCTACAGCGTCTCATCATTTGTTGGTGACCTTCCACAGGAAGCAACTGCTATCGACGACGTGACAACAGACGAGCCTGCTGACAACAAGATTTACACAATCAACGGTCAGTATGTTGGCAATGACATCAAGGCTCTCAAGCCAGGCTTGTACATCATCAACGGCAAGAAGGTAAACGTACGATAAAAGACTCACTACGAAGGTGACAAAACCTTCAACATAATAAAAAGGTCAGCTCCGCACATCGCGAAGCTGACCTTTCTTCTTTTTATGTAGGTAGTATCACTTTACAAGTACTTTCTTACCATGTATGATATTCAAGCCCTTGGCATTAGGAAGAACCTTTGTGCCAGAGAGAGAATAAACAGAAGAACGTACATCAGAATCTGCACCAACAACGGCAATACCAGTTGCAGGGTCTGTAGTTGAGAATGTGACCTTAAACATTATGCGCTTGCCAGCATACTGAATACCAATATTAGCAACGGCATCAATCTGTTTGTTGTCCGCATCAATATAATCAGCCAATATGTACAACTTGCCACTTTCGTCAACATCAATAGTTACTGCAAATGCTCCATTATCCTCATCGTCTGTAACATAACCGTTTTTAGCAAAAGCGGCATAACTGCCTAAATTGTCAATCAATGTCATTGTTGGTGACTTTGCAAAGACAACAGCCACATCATCAAGAGAACTTGCAAGATTATCAATACCAAGAAGCTCACACACCTTGTCATTATCTATCAAGCCACGGAATGAGTCATCAGAACTCTCATCCACAAACACAACAGATGATTCCTCAGCAACCACTTCTGGCTCTGGTTCAATCTCTTCAACATACTTGACCGTAATGACATACTTAATATAGTCCGCTGTCTGTTCATTTACCAGATACAGATTAGCCGTGTATGTATCTCCAGCATTATGAGTACCAGGATAACGGAACCAAACAAGTTCACCATCAGAATAAGATACTCCAAATGAAGAAGAAGGACTCCATCCGTCAGCAGATACGCAATTACGATATTCTGGTGCATCTATCTCTGTTGAACCGAACCAGAAACCAGGCTTAGGGTCACAGTTGTAGTTATCACCCATCTTGACAGTCGTTGTCTGATCTTCTTCGTTTACAGAAATCTGGTCTGCATAAATCTTGAAGTCCTTTGTGCCGATTAATGACTCTATATAGTCGAGGTCAAGAACTGTATTGGCATTTACATCATAAACTGACTCATGTGGCACAATCTGCTTGCCAAGATACTCCACGCTCTTGAGAGTAAATTCAGTAGGAGTTTCATGCTGAACAGCTGGAGTGACTGTATATTTCAAGTTTACCTTATAATACTTTTCGCCATGAAGGAACACGAAGCTTGCCTCAACAGTCCTGTTCTCCTCTATGCCTGTGAACTTAGTAGGACGCTGACCGATAGCAAACTTACCATTTGAAAGACCAGCTGCCGTAATGTAGAACATCACATTGTCTGACCATCCGCCCACAGTTCCATCTTCCTTGAAGAAGAAACCGCCATTGTCAGCCGTAGCATCACCTGTAAGCGTATTAGCATCAGCAAAACCGTACACTTTACTTATGTCAGTCGTCTCACAACCAAGAAGCGAACATATTTTCTCAATATTCACACGGAATGTCTTAGTCACATACTCATCATTTGCCTCCGCCTCAATAGCGATGGTTGTATCACCCACGCTTGTCAATTCTTCCACAGCTGGAATGACAGGAACATACACGTCAGTTACAAGTCGTACGATTGCAGCCTTATCACCATTTATAATATAGAGATTGGCTTCATACTTGTCGCCAACATTGAGCACACCAGGATATTGTCCCGTAAGAATGGAGAACTCACCGTCATTGAGCGAAATCTTCTGAGTGTAGAACGTGTTGTTACCAGCACCCCATGACTTAGGGGCATTGCCAAAGAACTGAGCTTCCGTACCGTCATCAGTATCCTGATAGTACAAGCCGAACCAGCCATCTACGGCAGCATCACCTGGCTTTGCAAGGTCTTCGTTCCACGCATACACAGGGATGCCGTCCTCCGACTCCTTTATGTCCTTGACTGTACGTGTGAAGGTGTAGTCAGCCACCACTTCATCCAGCACGGATGATTCAGCACCAAGTGCATCGTAGATACCATCAAGCGTAGTTGAGACCGTGATATTTTCATACTTGCTACCATACGGCAGAGGAAGCGTCATCTCGTATTCCTTCACGATAGTCAGGTCAGCGAGTTTTGTCACAGGTTCAGCGAGGGATGGTGTTTCCCCATCATCGGCAGCAAGAGCTGTTGTACTCTGCGCCATGCCCGCAAGCATCAATGCTGCAAGGCACATTGTCTTGGATATTCTTTCCATAGGCCATGATATTAAATTAGAAATTAATAATTCAGAATTATGATCGTCAACAGAAACTCTCCAGTAGTCCGAAGACATCACGTTATCGCCACGCGCTCAGTGAGACCACCTCGTAATGCAAAGGAACTGACCAGTTAAGGTGTTAAGAAGTTAAGGTTTTGTTCTTCACTTTCTTTACACACCTTCATATCTATTGTTAATTGTTAGTTTTCTACCTATATTGAACATGTACTTTATAGATATAACATGACAAATCGTTTTTATTAGGTACAAAGAATTAAAAAAATAGACAATGACGATATGAAAAAAATCTAAAGTGACAGCGATTAGACTATTTTTTCATTATCTTTGCGCCATAAAACCAAAAAACAATGAAGAAATATAGATGTACACGACTTGTGCAAACATTCCTTCTCACGGCAACATTACTATTAAACAACGCCACGACATTTGCACAGAATACAAAAGAATTAAAGTTCAGGCACATCAATATTGAGAACGGACTATTTTGTAACAATGTAAGGTCATTGTTGCAGGATGAGTACGGCTACATCTGGATTGGAACGGGATATGGCATTGCAAGATACGACGGTCACACCTTCACCTATCCACGAGGTGCAAAGTCCAAAGCAAGCACCCACTCTTTCCACGAGTTGGGCGACACTATCTGGATTGGCTACAACGAAGGCGTAACATTCTATTCGCATCGTTGTGACAGCATTGCTGCCTTCAAGAAGAAGGCTAACGATGGTGAAGAGATATCATCACTTGTCACAAGAATCATGTCAGACAATAACGGTACGATATGGTTTGCAACATTCTCTCAAGGCGTTTTCAGCCTCAACCGCAAAGGCGAACTCAAGCATTACAAGATGCCAGATGGCGACATAACTGCTGCAACACTTCTCGTGACAAAGAGCGGTGATGTGTGGGTTACGAGCAACTGGAACAAGCACAACATTGTACGTTACAACAAGAAGCACGACATGCTTGAGCCTGTCAAGATAAAGAAGCCAGAAGGCAGCGACATACGTACAGGCAACATATCTTTGGCAGAAGGAAAAGACGGCTATATATACATCGGAACATGGAACTCAGGACTTATCAAGGTTAATCCAAAGACACTGGAAGCAACAGTAGCTATCAGCAATGATGGCGACCGCATCCCTCACATACATTGTATCTCAGAAACCAAGCAAGGTAAATTCTTTATCAGTTCTGACCAGGGTCTCTGTCTTTATGACCCTTCAACATTGGAGACAACATTCTACGGTCAGGACGAACTTTCGCCAAGCGCACTTATCGACAAATACACCTACCCTATTCTCATCGACAAGGAAGAAGGACTTTGGGTAGGTACATACTATGGTGGACTGGAATATGTACATCCTAAGGCATCCAACTTTACAAACTACACGAAATCAGACTACCGCAACTCCGTAAGTGGCAACATCATAAGCAATTTCTGCGAAGACAACTACGGCACACTATGGATAGGTAGTGACGACGGAGGATTGTCCTCATTCAACAAGGATACCAAGCAGTTCCGTTCACACGAAAAAAAGGATGCCAAGGAGAAACGAAACGTCCACGGTATGTACCTTGACGGAGACGAGTTATATATAGGTACATATTCTACTGGTCTTGATATCATCAACGTCAAGACAGGAGAAGAAAAACATTTCGCATCACTTCAGGGTGCTGACGGTAACAATTACGGTGTAAGTGCCTACTCCATCTACAAGAGTCGAAATGGCAAGGTGTGGATTGGAACATTCAACAACATCCTCACGTTTGACAAGAACACAGGAACATGCAAGCGAGAACAGAGCACTGGTGGTGTGGTCATTGACATAAAGGAAGACAAACACGGAAACATCTGGTGCTGTGCTGACGAGGGTGGTGTTTACCGCTACAACCCTTCTAATGGTAAATGGAAAAACTATCAAGACTTCAAGACATCAGACGCAGCATACGATGCCAAGGTTATCGTCAACTGTATCTATGAAGATTTGGCAGGACAACTGTGGTTAGGTACTTCAGTAGGTGCATTCCACTACAACGCTAAGAACGACGAGTTCGAACCTATCGAACTACGCGAGATAAATTCTGACGTACGCTGTATAACTGGTGAGAATACAGACCTCTGGATGGCAACTACCAAAGGACTCATCGTATATTCTACCAACACTAAGGAGGTAGTACGTGAGTACAAGAGCGGCGACGGAATGGATAACATAAACTTTAACCAGAACGCAATTTGTAAGGGTACTGATGGTACAATATACCTCGGTACGACACATGGATTCACTTCGTTCACTCCATTGAAGATGAAGGGAAACATCGTGGAACCACAGATTGTGTTTACAGGTATCGAGTTATTCAACAAGCCCGTTGCCATCGGAAGCAAGCATATCAGCGACAACCTCAACCGTGTGGAAGAGGTACGCTTCTCATACAAGGAGAACTCTCTCCGCATATCATTCTCTGCCATGAGCTACCTCATGCCTGAGAACAATATGTACCAGTACTACCTCGAAGGCTATGAGGACGACTGGAACACACCTACACACGAGCATAGCGCAACATATACCAACCTCTCTCCAGGCACATACGTCCTTCATGTTCGTGCTGCTAACAACGATGGTATATGGAACGAGAACGAGAAGACACTCACTATCGTCATTACACCTCCATTCTACTGGAACACACCTGTGAAGTGTCTCTATCTCATATTGCTCGTCCTCGGCATCTACTTCCTCATCAAATACTTCCTCAAGAAGAAGGACGAGGAACACGAGGCTGAGATTGAAGAAATTAACACTCAGAAGGAGCATGAGGTACACGAGGCACGTATCAAGTACCTCACCATCAGCGACTCCGACAACGAGTTCCTCAAGCGATTGGAGAATACTATCGAGAAGAATTTCTCTAATCCTGAGATATCTGTTGACTTCCTCGCAAGTGAGATGAACGTGAGCCGAAGCGGACTCTTTGCTAAGGTAAAGAATCTTGCCGACGTTACACCTAACGAAATGATTCAGATTATCCGACTCAAGCACGCAGCACATCTGCTGGAGTCTAAGCAGTATCGTGTCAACGAGATATGCTACATGGTCGGATTCAACAGTCCATCATACTTCACAAAGTGCTTCACCAAGCATTATGGTGTAAAACCTGCCGAATACACTAAGCAGCAGACACAAGCTGAACAACAGCAGGAAGAAAAGACAGAAGAATAATAGCCTTTATCCCCCATGCTTTCAGAGTTAAAAGTTAAAAATTAAAAGTTAAAAATTAGAGATTACTTGAATTCCATATAAGCAACAGAAACTTCTAAACTTCTCAACTAAACTTATAATTTTTAACTTTTAATTTTTAACTCCGAAAGTGTGGGGGATGAATGGTTTACATCAACAGCAAACACAAAAGAACATGTCAAGTTTGTAAGTAATTGACATTTTATATTGTAATTCTAAATATTCTACATTAACCTCAATGAAGACAGACATTGAAATAGCCAGAGAATGCAGTCTTAAGAACATAGACAGCATTGCAGACTATATCGGTATTCCGCTCAATGAGTTGGAAACCTACGGACGTTACATAGCAAAAGTGCCTGAGACGCTCATAGACCAGAAGAAGGTGGACAAGAGCAACCTCATCCTCGTCACTGCCATCACGCCTACAAAGGCTGGTATCGGTAAGACGACAGTCAGCATCGGACTTGCACTCGGTCTCAACAAGCTCGGCAAGAAGGCCGTATGTGCTCTGCGTGAGCCATCACTCGGACCTTGCTTCGGCGTAAAGGGTGGTGCTGCTGGTGGCGGATACGCACAGGTATTGCCAATGGATAAGATTAACCTCCACTTCACGGGAGACTTCCATGCAATCACTTCTGCCAACAACATGATTGCTGCACTCCTCGACAACTACATCTACCAGCATCGTGACGAAGGCTTTGCTCTCAAGGAAGTGCTGTGGAAACGTGTGCTCGACATCAACGACCGTAACCTGCGACACGTCGTTACAGGTCTCGGAACAAAGACTGACGGTATCATTGCTGAGACAGGATTTGACATCACTCCTGCGAGTGAGATTATGGCTATCTTGTGTCTCTCTAAGGACATTGATGACCTTCGCCGTCGCATCGACAACATCATCCTCGGTATCACATTTGACGACAAGCCTTTCTATGTAAAGGACATGGGTGTAGGAGGTGCAATCACCGTGCTTCTCAAGGATGCCATACATCCTAACCTCGTACAGACAACGGAACAGACTCCAGCATTTGTACATGGCGGTCCTTTTGCCAACATAGCACACGGATGTAACACTATACTTGCCACAAAGTTGGCGATGACATTCAGCGACTACGTAATCACGGAGGCTGGATTCGGTGCTGACCTCGGTGCCGAGAAGTTCTACGACATCAAGTGTCGCAAGAGCGGTCTCCAGCCAAAGCTCACAGTCATCGTTGCCACCACACAGGGACTCAAGATGCACGGTGGAGTGCCATTGGAGAAGATTAAGGAACAGGACATCGAGGGACTCATCAAGGGACTCGACAACCTTGACCGCCACATAGAGAACATCCGCAAGTTCGGACAGAGCGTAGTGGTAAGTTTCAACCGTTATGCGACTGATACAGATGCCGAACTTGACATACTCCGCAAGCATTGTGAGAAGATAGGTGTTGGCTTTGCCGTCAACAATGCCTTCATGGAAGGTGGTGAGGGAGCAAAGGAACTGGCACAGGTAGTTATCGACACAATAGAGAACAAACCATCACAGCCACTCCACTTCGTTTACGACGACAAGGACGACATCAAGACAAAGATAGAGAAAGTGTGCCGTGAGATATACAGAGCTGACAGCGTAACATACGGAAAGACTGCTCTCCGCATGCTTGAGCGTATAGAGAAATTGGGAATCCAGCACTACCCTGTCTGCATAGCCAAGACGCAGTACTCATTCTCAGCCGACCAGAAGTTGTATGGTTGTCCTTCAGGCTTCTCAATCAAGATACGCGACCTCGTCATCAACAATGGTGCCGAGATGATTGTAGCCATAGCAGGCGACATCATGCGTATGCCAGGACTCAGTATGTCACCTCAGGCAGAACGCATAGACATCGTAAACGGAGAGATTGAGGGACTGTCGTAAGACAGACCCACCCCAGCCCTCCCTACAGGGAGGGAGCAGAATGTTACCCATTCTCACAAAAGAAAATAAAAGCGATAGATTCTATAGTACCAACTATAGTGTCTATCGCTTCTTTGATTATAGCGTATGGTGTAATCAAGCTCCCTCCCTGTAGGAAGGGCTGGGGTGGGTCTTGGTCTCCCTACAGCCTCTCTCCGCAGTGTTTGCAGTAGTTGGCTTTGAGGTCAGTCTTTTGGTTGCAACGTGGACATCTGCCATTGGCACCCTTCTTCTTTGTCTCATCAACCATGGTGGCGGAGACGATGCCCGTTGGGATGGCGATGATGGTGTAACCGAGAATCATGACGAGTGAAGACAGGAACTTGCCAAAACCAGTAACAGGTGTTATGTCACCATAACCTACGGTGGTGAGCGTCACGATTGCCCAGTAGATGCTCGAAGGGATATCCTTGAACTGAGAACCAGGCAGATTACCTTCAATCATGAACATAAGAGTGCCGATGACCGTAACCAAAACCAACACAAAGAGGAAATACACGCATATCTTCGTCATGCTCTTCTTGATGGACAAAAGCAGCAAATAACCTTCGTTGATGAAAGCAAACAGCTTGAGAACCCTGAAGATACGGATAAGTCGGAACGTACGCATCAGAGCCATGTAGCGCAATGCCGGGAAAAAGATACTAAGCAACTGAGGAGCCGTGGCAAGAAAGTCGATGATACCGAAGAAACTCAGCACATACTCCTTCTTGTTGGGAGAGCAATACACACGAAGGATGTACTCTACAGCGAAGATTAATGACAATACATATTCCAGCACGATGATTGCCATCTTGAGCACACCCTTGGTCGTCAGTTCCTGACGCATGAGTGCATCATACGAAAAATCCTCCACCTTCATCGAACTCTCAAGGAAGGCACACGCCACGCTGAGCACGATAGCCACCATCACCACGATGTCAAACGTCTTGCTTGGAGCATCATCCGAACCGAAGATTATTTGATAAAGACGAGGTTTATCCTTTAACAAAGCAACCAGTTTCTTCATTTTTTCATAAATTTTACGTGCAAAGATATAAAATGTTTCCCAAAAAACTTTGTGAGTAAAGAAAAAAATCATACCTTTGCATCCGCAATTCCAAACATCATCTGCCCCGATGGCGGAATTGGTAGACGCGTTGGTCTCAAACACCAATATCTCACGATGTGCCGGTTCGAGCCCGGCTCGGGGTACAAAGCAAAAGAGTGGTACAGCAAAGCTGCACCACTCTTTTTGTTTAATTGAGAATTGAAAATTGATAATTGAGATTTCACCATTAATGTTAGACAACTGGTAATTGAAAAACACCACCCCATTTCCACGTTTCTGCAACGCTATGACTCCGTCGTGCCTTCGCTATGAGTCCGCTCTGAATTCGTTATGGGTCCCATTTACCTCCCATTCACCTCCCATTTACCTCCCATTAGAAATGGGAAATTAATGGGTTATGATTTGGTGGTTAAAGAAAATCATTGTATATTTGCAACGGACTCACAGCGGACTCATAGCGAAGGCATGTATGACGCATAGCAGAAGGTCCATAATGTGACATTTTTATTTCTATAACGGGGCTTACATATTACCACTATCGTGGTTTGTGATGACGGTATAATAAACAGAAAGGAGCTACCAGCCAGCAAAGATTCAAACAAATCGTACCAAGTCACATATTCCACCATCACGTATATGCAAACACCTTTTACACTTTAAATCAGAAGACATAACCATGGCAAGAGTAGGTATCAACGGAGCATTATCCGGACTTATGGGTGATGCGGTATTTCGCAACTTCAACGGACAGACATATCTCAGTGCACGTCCTGACAAGGTAAACAATCCTCGCACAGAAAACCAGCAGACACAAAGGCTGAAGCTAAGGAATATCATCAACATCTATGGAGCGATGAAAGATGCCCTGAAAGACAACTTCCAGGCGAAAGCACCAAGACAATCTGACTACACACGTTTTCAGGCATGCAACCTGTCACGCCCTGCCGTATATATGACAATGCATGAAGGTGACTGGAATCGTGGTTCGGTTGTTGCACCATATATCGTATCATTCGGCACGCTGCCAGCCATAGAATATAACATCGAAGACGGCTGGATGGTGAGCAATCTCAAGGTCAGCACACTCATGCTTAATCCTGACACCTCCATACTTGACCTGACATCTGCGATAACCAAGGAAAACGAGGATTGGAAGAAAGGTGACACCCTTGAAATTATCACGTGCACACAAAAGGTAATGACTGGCAATGAACCAAACACATATCCATACACACAATGCAGCCATGCAAACATACACCTGACCGATGATTTCAAGAAACCATTGGCATCACTCCTTAATGGCATAGAGATAAAGGTGAACGAAGATGGTTGTCTTTGCGTCAAAATCCCATCAGAGGGAGGTGCTGCACTCGTAAGGAAACGTGGCGAAGGACGCGACACGATGACCTCCGTCCAGTTACTGGAGATTTGTAACCCTACATTCGACACCTACCATAGCGAGGAGAGGAAACAGCTTGCCATCGCCAGCTATGCAAAGAAGAAATAAAGTAAATCAACCTCAGCAGGTGCTCAACTTGCTGAAGTTTTGAATTGCTGTAAGTGTGTATTTTCCATATCATTTATGTCCCTTGTGTACCAATAAAAAAGGCTATTAAAATATTTTTTCAAAAAAATATAACATTTGTGCAATGTATTGCCACACCTTTACGTATATATAGACAGAAGACCAGACTAACATGAGGGAAACAGATAAAAAGGAAATAAATATGATACCGGGACTGAGGAAACGAAGTCCCAAGGCACAGCAGATGATGCTCGATTGCTACGGCGACTATGTCTTTGCCCAAGTGGTGAGACTGGTGCCGAGAAACGAGGATGCAGAAGAGGTGTATCAGGACGTATTCATCAAGGTGTTCAAGAATATTGACCAGTATGATGAAAAACGTGCTACACTTGCCACGTGGATTTCACGCATCGCATACAACGAGTCCATCAACTTCCTGCGTCGTCAGCAACAGACCTTCATATACCTTGAAGACCATGAAGAGGAAACAGCCTCGATGACGGAAGAAGAAGTAGAAGCCACTCTCGGCCACCCAGACCAAGAGACGGTGCAGACCATAAGGCATGCCTTGCGACACCTGCCACCCGACGAACGGGCAATAGTGACCATGTTCTACTATGATGAGATGAGCATCAAGGAAATAGCTTACGTGACCAACAACATACCTACCACCGTAGCATCACGGTTGTGCAGGACGAGAAAGAAACTTTGTAAAATAATAAAAAACATAATCAACAACAATGAAAGAGGACATGATAAACAACTTGCGTCAGCAGGACAACAACCTGCGTGAGGCAATCCGTCAGGAGGAGGTTGCCCGTCCTCGCAAGGCGGCTGACCTCAATGCACGTCTCATGACACGTGTGGCTGAGGAGCAGAAGCCTCGTCGCATGACGTGGTACTGGGTGGCTGCCGCATGTGCTGCTGTAGTCATTGCCGTGAGCCTCATGCCGCCAAGGATTACGGACAATGCATCTGCTCCTGTCATGGCACAGAAGACAGAGCCAAAGGCTGACGACGTGAAGGAAAGCCATCGTACAAAGGAGGCAGAACCACAGGTGGCAGACATCACCACTAAGGCTGTTGATGTAAGGCGTACAGCCATTGATGAGGCTCAGAAACCAGCCGTTCCTCGTATGGACGAACCTCATGAACTCGTGGCACAAACGACAGTAACGGCAGAGAACAATAAAATAGAAACCGTTCAAGACACACCGCAGGAGGTGGCAATGGCAGACACACAGGATGCCGATGCCCGTGCTGTAGTACTCACGGAGAGTGACCTTCCGATTACTCGTCCCGAGAACTACAGATACACTCCGGAGGAGATTGCCCTCATGAAGAAACAGGCTAATGAGGCTTACATCAAGTGGGTGGAACTTGAGCTGGAAATTGCCAAGTTCAATCTTGAACATACGGCACAGAATAAGTAAATTTTATCATTCATGGGAGTTATGAGAAGTTATTGGAAGTTAATGGGAGTTAACGGACAAATGTCTGTTCGTTAATGTCAAATCGTTAATCTCAAAATTTATTCAGAGTATCGTCCGTTAACTCCTGTTAACTCCCTGTTAACTCCCGTTAACTACAAAACAAGAAGAAATATGAAACGAATAATATTTTTGCTGCTTCTTGCTTGCAGCACATTTACATCAGGATATGCTCAGCAGCAGTGGCGCAGGGGAAGGGTTTTGGTACAGAATCCAGACAATGTGATAAAGGTGCTTGAAAACATCATAAATGACTGTGAAGAGCATAAGACTACTACTTACTCCGTGACTAAGGACCCTAATACAGGGGTGGTGGAGTCGAGTGTGAGGGTCATCCATTTCAAGTCATGGATGGATTATGACCGAATGGAAGACATTGAGAAAGCCTTCCAGAAGGATGAACCAAAGAGCTATCAGCTTGTACATGTCGTTCCAGGCAATACGGGTAACAAGAAATTTATCAATGTGCCTGTATGCTCAGAATCAGGCATCGAGTATATTGATATCAGGTCTAATCTGAAACAAGAGACATGGATGATGTGTACAAAGAATTCAACCAATCCTAAGCTCCGTGATGTCTATGCCATCTCATGGAAGATGAATGCAAAGGACAAGGCAGAGGGCGACATCTTTTACATCACGTCCATGCGACCAGACCTCTATGAGAAGCTCTATGCAAAGAAGCTTGCTGACAACTCCGACTCCACTAATAATAGTCCGTCATTGACTATTGTTAAGCCAACAGGCACTACGACAATTTATGCTCCAGAAGGTTCAAAGTTTACGCCTGCTGATGAAGGTACAAAAAAGCACATGGAATTCTTGAGTCGCCTTACACCAGAGGATCGTGAGAAGTTAATGATGTTTGAACAAAAATTGGACGCAAATGAAAAGGCTTACAAGTCTTTGAAGCGTTCTTTCTCTGACAAAATGGAAGAGGCTGATATAAAGGTCTTGGTTGATAAGGTCATCGACAACATTGATGAAAGAAACAAATATATTGATGAGTCGCTCAAGGTTTTTGAGTCAATGAACGTATCTGTTCAGACAGAAGTGGAGCTTGTAAACGAAGCACTTGTTAAGGAATTTGTTAATTTCAAGACTCGTCTTGACAAGAACTATGATCAGGTTGCTGCTTCAAAGTCCTTAATGAGACTTCATGACTATCTCACCAAGCAGATAAAGAAGAATACCAGCAAGGTAGAGAAACTTCTGAAGAAAGTCAAGCAGCAGTAAACACTCTTCATGAATAAAGCAAATCCCTGTGGTGAGCACTTGTCTCGCCACAGGGATTATGATTTTTACAGCACAAACGTTCGTGTATTAGAACGTATATAACTCTATTCCTATCTTACAATGTATTTCTTTCCGTTTCTGATATAAACGCCAGGCTGGAGTGTTCCAGTTGCATCAACCCGGATTCCCTCGAGTGTGAATACTGGTGCGTCTGCATGTGTATCAGCAACAGGTGTTGTGCATATACCGGTCACATACTCCTCGCCATCAAAGAGTTCATCAGCTGGTGAGTAGTCTTCACACAAGATGTCACCCTCTTCACCCTTGACGGTTATTCTCATTCGGGCAGGCACATTGTTGTGATAGACCTGCGAACCACGATTGGCTATATTCATGTACCAACGATTAGGATTGAGATAAGCGTTGGTGTTGGTGGTGTACGTAAACTGACCTCTTGAGAGGGCATAGTATCTATTGTCAACCATCTCAGAACCTGACACGACAGTGTATGTACCAGTGAACTCGAACTTAGTCTCCACCGTTGAGCAGTCGATAGTATTCTTCTCAGCTGGATAGACCATAGCATTGGAGAGTGTGAAAGTCTGTTTGCCCGTGTTCTTGGCACGTATGAAGTACGGATGATTAGGATAGATATTTCCACCAGTTACCATGATGACCTCCATCTCGGTGTCGTCCAATTCTCCATCATCATCTGTGTCGTACATACGGAGTGAATTGATGCGTCCAATCTCAAAGTTCTCACTCCAGTCGGAGTAAGCCATAGGGAATGGAACGTACCATGCCTGCCAGTTGGTGTTCTGGAAATTACGTGTGTATGTGAGTGTCTCCGCAATGCGGTAGTTGGTTGCATCGTACACCTGTCCGTCGATGAGATCAACACGTGCCACATTCTCCACGTCTGTCTCAGATGGGTCAAGGTCGATGATATCATCGTATGTCTCTGTTGTGCCGAACTTGCTCCATGGAGTACCAACGAAGGCATCTGCAAGGTTCTCCTTGACCTTCAAAGTGTGCTTGGCAACTGGGTTGTGATCGTCCTCAAAACTGCCGAAAGCATCATCGTGCACATAGCCAGGCACATCTCCACGGAACATGAAAGTTGTTCCTGTGCTACTAATCATCACAGCCTTGGAACCGAGGTATGTCAAGGATGCAGGGAATATGATTTCGAGTATGCGGTTGCTTGATATTGCGCCATCTGCGATGAAATAAAGATTCTCAGGAAGTTCAAGCTTGCTCATCATGAGCGAATTGAGCGATGCGTGTCCGATTTTCTGAAGTGATGATGGCAACACAAGTTCCGTGATAGGACACATATTGAAACATGACTCCTGCAACTCTGTCACATCACCGAGGATTGCAACCTTCTTGAGCTGAAAACAGCAGAAGAAAGCATAACTGCCAATGTTGGTCACAGACTTTGGTATCACGACAGACGTGATTCCCTGACAACCGCTGAATGCGTATGATGCTATCGTAGTAATATCTTCTGGGATGACCGTCTTGTCACATCCAAAGAGGAGCGACTTGTTCCACTTGTCGATGATGGCGTTGCAGTTGCTGCGAGAGTCAAACACGTTGTTTGCCAAATCGACGGAAAGGGAAGTACACTCAGATGTCTCGAACGCCCTCAAACCGATATTAGTCACATTACGAGGGATGAATACTGAGCTGAGACGTATGCCGAGGAAAGCCTTGTCGCCAATACGCTTGAGCGATGCTGGAAGATGCAGGTCAAAGAGACGAGTGCGTGTCATTGCATTCTCAAATGCGCTGTTGCCTATCGTCTCTATGGTGTTAGGAAACGTAATATCGGCAAGGCTACCACACTGGCAGAATGCGTTGGCATCAATGACCTTTACCTTTGACTTATCAAGGTCAATAACACTTGAAAGCGACGTACAGCCATAGAATGCAGCTTGTCCAATCTCCTCAAGAGACGAAGGAATGGTGATGGATGTAAGTGATGTACATCCAAAGAATGCACGTGAAAAGATAGTTACGATTGTCTCTGGGAGAGTAACACTCGTAAGTTCCGTACAACCTTGAAAAGCGTCTGTGGATATATATTTAACGGTATAAACGGTTCCGTTGCTTCCTGTAATCCTTGCCGGAATGACGACATCACCAATGTATGGCATCAGGATATTCGCACCTGCATCATACCTCCTGATGACCGATGCAGTCCTGCCCGATTCAATACAGTCATAATATACACCATCGACAATCTCGACTTTTGCAAAAAGATTTTGGGCACAAACAAAAAGTAGTGCCAAGAATAGGTATTTAACATTTCTTCCCTGTGTTCTCATATTTCATTTCAAATATAATTGTTCAACTTTATGATAACAAGTCTTCCCCGCAATAAAACAGCGTCTGACGCCATTCCCTTTAACGTAAGACTGACGTTGCAAATGTATAATTTTTTTGTTTCAAATCAAAAAAAAGAAAAGAATTTTGTCGAAAAACTATAAATATCCCATATTTCGCATGAATTGAAGATGAGCAAACCCGTGAAAATGCTATGCGAAGATGATACCAAAGGCAAAAAAGAAATAAGGAGCCAAGGCACGAAACCTTAACTCCTTATCTCAACTTTTTACAAGCTGGACACTTGCAAAACTTGAACAAATATACCGAACGACCGCCCCCCTTCGGGTGTCTTTCTACATAAGTCCTGCCTTGAGCGAACGAATCACGGCAGAGTTGAAACCAGCATGGTCAAGTTCGTTGAGTCCCTTGATGGTTACTCCACCAGGAGTAGTAACCTTGTCGATAGCCTCTTCAGGATGCCAACCTGTCTCCTTGAGAAGGCTGACAGCCCCCTGCATAGTCTGGAGTGCAATCTGTTTTGCCTGCTGAGGATAAAATCCCATCTCGCATCCACCTTCCATCTGGGCACGGATGTAACGCATAACATAAGCAATACCGCATGATGCCATCATCATTCCTGGACCTACGAGGTTCTCGGTAACGACGAGAGTGTCGCCACATATATCATAAAGTGACTTCACACAGTCAAGACTCTCCTGACTTGCGTTACTGCCCTTGGCAATGAAACTCATGCTTGCGCCGAACTCAGCAGCAATGTTAGGAATGACATAGAAGAAGTTGGCAGCGTCTGTTCCGAGTGTCTCAGCAAGCTTGTCTGTCGTGAAGTTGGCAGCATCACTCACCACAATCTGCTTCTTGAGGTCAAGCACAGGCTTTAACTCGCCAAGGACGAGAGGCATAAGCCAAGGCTTTACGACCACAACGATGACATCAGCATCCTTTACGGCAGCCACATTGTCGGTTGTTGTCGTGATTGAGGGATATTTCTCCTTAAAACTTGCAAGAAGAGCCTCATTCTTGTCTGAGATTGTGATACTACCTACCTTGCCACTCTTTGCCCATCCGTGGATGAGCGCGCCACCCATATTGCCAGCGCCAATAACTGTCAGTTTCATATTTATTTTTGTATTTGTTGTTACATGTTTTTTGAAGTAAAGAAGCGAGAAAGTCATAAGATTAAGACGTTGCATTGTTTGTCCTCAATGAGTCCTCAATTCCTCCTCATCGTTTTTAAGGAAAAAGCTTACCATCTTTTGCATCTCAGAATCTAATTCCAAGTCACTAACTTCAAAATCTTAATTCTTAATTCTTAAATCTTAAATTAAATTCTTAACTTTGCGCAAAGTTACGTATAAAGAGACAATCTTACAAAATAATTCTGTGCTTTTCTCGTTTAAAAATTGTATGAGCAATTATATACAATCACATAACACAGTCCTGAGGATTGCATTACTATGTCTTCTGACCATGTCGTCAGCAATCATGTCGGCACAGACAAGGAAAGTGATGTTCCGTCCTTACATAGACCAGCGACGATTCCACTACGGATTCTTCGTGGGTACTCACATGCAGGACATCGAGCTGAAGCACAACGGATATACGGACGAGAACGGCAACCAGTGGTTTGCAGAGACACCGAACTACGAACCTGGATTCAGTGTCGGCATCCTCGGCGAGATGTATCTCACCAAGCATCTCTCGCTAAGGCTCATACCGTCGATGCACTTCGGAACGAAGAACATGACATTCAGGAACGAGAAGGACTACAAGAGACAGTACATGTCGATGAAGTCAACGTACATATCCCTTCCGCTCGACCTGAAGTTCAGTGCTGAACGATTCAACAACTACCGTCCCTACATGATGGCAGGAATAAGTCCGACGCTCGACCTGACCATCAAGAGACAGAAAGAGATACTGCTGAAGAACTTTGACTGTTACCTCGAAGCAGGTATAGGATGCGATTTCTACGCTCCGTGGTTCAAGTTCATCCCCGAGATAAAATTCTGCTATGGTCTCCGCAATATCATCGAGAAGGAGCGTACAGACCTCACAGACGAGAACATGCTCATCTACACCAAGTCAATAGACTCTGGCCGCAGCAAGATGATTGTTCTGACGCTGTACTTTGAATAGGAGGATGGCCCCCTCCCGACCTTCCCTGAGGGAGGAGAGGAGCGGACCCTCTCCCCAGCCCTCCCCCTCTATGGGAAGGGAGAAGTTACCATAGGGGCGAGGAGCTAGATAAAATAAAACAGCTAGCCCCTCCGCAAGAACTTAAAAACTTAAAAACTCAAGAACTTAAAAACTTACACACAAGTGTATTCAATAATAATTCCAGTATATAATCGTCCTGACGAGGTGGACGAGCTACTCGAAAGTCTGACGACACAGACGGTGAAGGACTTCGAGGTAATCATCGTCGAAGATGGTTCGCAGAAGACTTGCAAGGATGTGTGCAACAAGTACGTCGGCAAACTTGACATCAAATATTACCTGAAGGAGAACGGAGGACCGGGCCCTGCACGCAACTATGGCGTGGAAAAGGCACAAGGCGACTACGTCCTTATTCTCGACTCCGACTGCGTGATACCTTCTGGTTATCTTGCAGCAATAGAGGCAGAGCTGAACGCCAACCCTTGCGATGCCTTCGGAGGACCAGATGCCGCACACGAGTCGTTCACGGACATACAGAAAGCCATAAGCTACTCCATGACATCATTCTTCACGACTGGTGGCATACGTGGGGGCAAGAAGAAACTGGACAAGTTTTACCCTCGCTCATTCAACATGGGAATGAAGCGAAGCGTATATAACAATCTCAACGGATTCTCAAAGATGCGCTTCGGAGAGGACATAGATTTCAGCTACCGAATATTCGAGAACGGCTACACGTGCCGACTATTTCCAGAAGCGTGGGTATGGCACAAGAGACGAACAGACATGAGGAAATTCTTCAAGCAGGTGTTCAACTCAGGCATAGCGCGCATCAACCTTGAGAAGCGTCACCCAGGGACTATGAAACTGGTACACATGCTCCCAATGGTGTTCACGGTAGGAGTGATATTCCTCGTGGCACTCGCAATAGTATCCGCTTTCACGTTCCCTACCCTCTGGTGGATTCCACTCTGTCCATTATTGCTCTACATGCTCCTTATCTTCACAGATTCGAGCATCGTGAACAAGAGTGTGAAGATAGGTGTACTAAGCATCATTGCAGCCTACGTCCAGTTGATGGGTTACGGCTTAGGATTCATCAAGGCATGGTGGTTACGCTGCGTACTCGGCAAGAGCGAGTTTGCTGCATTTGAGAAGAATTTCTATAAATAAAGGGACGGGCGGCCCCCTCCCAGCCTCCCCTAAGGGAGGAGATGGATGACAGAGGCATCAGGACATTAAAACCTGATAACCTTCAACCTGACAACCTTCAAACCTAAAATAAACATGAGTCACATCACAATAAAAGACCTGTCGGCAGAAGACCGACCAAGAGAGAAGCTACTCGAAAAGGGAGTAGATGCACTGACAGTAGCAGAGTTGCTGGCAATACTCATTGGTGGCGGTTCGACAAAACAGACTGCGGTGGAACTGATGCAAGACGTAATGAACTCATGTGACGGCAAACTGACACGTCTCTCCATGATGACCGTGGACGAATTGAAGGAATTTAATGGAATAGGAGATGCAAGGGCTCTGACCATACTTGCAGCAGCCGAGATAGGACGTCGCCGAGCGTTGGAGGATGCAGACAAGATAAAGCAGTTCAGCACAGGACAGGATGTGTTTGACTACATGCAACCACGAGTGCGCGATCTCGACCACGAAGAGAGTTGGGCAATACTACTCAACAACAACGCCTCACTCCTCAAGCTGGTGCACCTGAGTCAGGGAGGAAGAACAGAGACCGCCGTTGACTCCAGAGTACTGATGGAAAAAGCCATACTTGCCAAAGCGACATGCTTTATCCTTGTGCACAACCATCCAAGCGGAAAGATGATACCGAGCAACGCCGACAATGACATTACACGCAAGGTAAAACAAGTAGGCGACATAATGAACATCCGAATGCTTGACCACGTAATAGTATCAAACAACGACTACTATTCGTATGCAGAGAACGGAAGACTATAGCCACCTTTGGTGGAGTTAAAAGTTAAAAATTAGAAGTTAAAAGTTTAGTTTGTGAGTTTTTAAGTTTTTTAGTTATTGCGGGAACAGAATAAACGCAAAACATAAAACTCAAGAGTGCAAAAACTCAAGAACCAACAAACTTAAAAACTCACAAACTTACGAACTCACAAACTTAATAACTTAAAAACTCACAAACTCAAAAATATAAAAACTTAACAAAAAGATATGATAGAGAAAAGCGAAATAGAAGACAAGACAATTGAGATGCTCAAGACCGTATTCGACCCTGAGATACCAGTCAACGTGTACGACCTGGGCATGATATACAAGATTGAAGTCATAGACTCGACTGAGCCTGAAGGCGAAGACGTCTATGACCTCAATATAGACATGACTTTCACAGCACCAAACTGTCCAGCTGCCGACTTCATCCTTGAGGACATCAACCAGAAGCTCACAAGCATCCACGGAGTGAAGAACGCAAACGTGGAAGTTGTCTTTGAGCCAGAATGGACAAAGGACATGATGAGCGAAGAGGCAAAACTGGACTTGGGCTTTATGTAAGGCCCCCCAGCCCCCAAAGGGGGCGGCCTCAGGGACAATACAATAAAGAATAACTAGAACGGCTAGATAAAAGAAAATCTAGAACAACTAGAGCTTCTAGCCCCTCTAGAAAACCATATAAATATGAAGAATATCTACTTCTTGAGTGACGCACACCTTGGTTGTCGTGCCATAGCTCACAAAAGAACTCATGAGCGACGCCTCGTCAACTTTCTCGACAAGATAAAGGACAAGGCGGAAGCCATCTATTTGCTTGGCGACATGTTCGACTTTTGGTTTGAATACAAGCAGGTAGTGCCAAAAGGATATACACGTTTTCTCGGCAAGCTGTCCGAACTTACGGACATGGGCGTGGAAATTCACTACTTCACAGGCAACCACGACCAGTGGATGAATGACTACCTCGTGAATGAATGCGGTGTGATTCTGCACAAGGAAGAGTGCGTATGTGAGATAAGGGGCAAGGTGTTCTTCCTCGCACATGGCGATGGTCTTGACTATCGCGACCACAATTGGAGAACACAGATCCTGTTCAGTATATTTAAGAGTAACACGTTACGTGCACTGACACGCAAACTCATACACCCTGACTTCCTGTATGACTTCGGACTCAACTGGGCAAAGCACAGCAGGACAAAGCGCAAGGGTGGCAACATGGACGAGCGTCAGGACTTTGACAATACCACAAAATTAGTAGGTTACGAGAGTGCTGACACCAACGGTGAGGAACCTTACAAGGGAGAGGACAAGGAAGGACTTGTACTCTTTGCAAAGGACTATCTCAAGACGCATCCAGACATCAACTATTTCATCTTCGGTCACCGTCACATTGAGCTTGACCTTATCTTTGGTGAGAACTCACGTCTCATCCTTCTAGGCGAGTGGATGACTCTATTCACCTATGCAGTATTCAATGGCGAGACAATGATTGTAGATAACTTCATCGAGGGAGAAAGCGAGATTTAGAATAATTATAAATTAAGAATTCAAAATAATAACAATATAACAAGAGAATAAATAGCATAATAAGCAATGTTTATGAGACAGAAATCTATCTTATTCATAGGAGGCATATTCCTTTGTCTCCTTGCTTTGGTCTGTTCATGCAGCGAAGACAATGACGGACTGGAACTGAGAGCTGAGTTGTTCGGAGAGAACGTGCTCATCACCTCTAACGTAAAGATTAACGGTACACGAACTACCATGCAGGACGATGAGGGAAACATGGACCTAATGTGGCAGGACGGTGACTCTATCACTCTCTTCACTAAGAATGGTACGTACGCTTACTTTGGCTCTATACAGAGAGATGGCTCTACGGTTGTGTTTACAGCTTTCCCTGGTTCACATAAACTGGAGGCAGAAGAGGGCGAAAAGGTGTATGCAGTACTCGACAAGAGATTCATCGGCATCAATGTGAAGGACAACCACATGATAGCAAACAAGGATGCGGGCAACTTCTGCTACAACAGTAAGAAGTCAGTACACGGTCTCGTGATGTACAGCGTAGGTACTGTGAAGGACGGCAAGCTTGTCCTCGACTTCAAGCACATGTTCGCTTTCCTCAAGTTAACAGTGGAAAAGGAGAAAATGGAAGGCAAGAACTACCTCGTGGTATTTGCCAAGAATGCATCAATATATCCTAAGGCTACGTTCGACTTCGACATAAGCAGCGGTAAGTTCTCCGACGACACATACAAGGGTGCATACGACTGCGTATTCATTCCTAAGGAGGTCATGGAAGCTGAGGACGACTACTACACAGCCTACTTGCCAGTATTCCCAACAGAGGGCAATATGACATACCACCTTGCAGCAGTCAAGGAGAATGAGCTCGAGATAAACAAGTCACTCTTCCTTATTGACGAGCCAGAGACTGGTATCAAGGCAGGTCAGACATTCACGATAAACACAAAGGAGTCTATCGTAAGATCAACAGACAAGAGTAATGATGGAGAAGACCTTATCATGCAACAGGCAAGCGAAGGTGACGGCATAAAGTTGTTCTTCATAGGACGCGGATTTACAGACAAGGACATCTCAAGCGGTAAGTACGACAAGGTGATGAAACGTGAAATGGAGCGTTTCTTTGCAGTAGAACCATACAAGACATTCCGCAAGTACTTCACTTGCTATTGTATCTACAAGGTGGATGACAGCAACGACCTCGCTGCCGTTACTGATGTTACCGACAACTTCCTCTACGACACGGAAGCAAAGACAGCTGAGAAGTACGTAGAAAAGAAGACAAGCGACGAAGTAAAGCGCATCATCGTGGTATATAACGGCAACTATGTGGCTAAAAGCTACACAAAGCATGACACCGAAGGCTCATTCACAACCCTTCTTATGGCAAACGAGAAGAACCTTGTATGTCACGAGGCAGGAGGTCACGGCTTCGCATTCCTCGGAGACGAGAACGTAGAGTTCGACGGAAATCCTACCGATGACGACAAGAATATCATCGCCATATATCACAATGATGGAGCACTTGCCAACATCGACTACAACAAGGAGCACCCAGTATGGGAGAAATTCATCAAAAATGCTGACTATAAGAATGAGGGCATCGGAACATACGAGGGTGCTTACTGCTACAGCAATGGCGTATATCGTCCTACTTCAAACAGTATCATGAACCTCTACAAGGAATGTGACACATTCAACGCTCCAAGTCGTGAAGCAATATACAAGGTCATCATGAAATTCCTCGGCAAGACATACAACGAAGAAGAATTTTACGAGTACGACAAGAAGAACAGATAACACGCTACGACTTCTTTCGCACTACATAAAATTTATGCCTCCAGTAACAGAGTACATGCTCGTTACTGGAGGCATTTATTATGCAGATTAGCAAGATTATTCAAGTTTAGCAAGTACTCAACTTGATAATATTATTACTTAACTGTCTTGAACGATGTATGCTTACCATCCTCATTGACGATATTGAGAACAAATATGCCCTTGAGGTTACGTGTAGCGAATGTTGACTTGACACTTCCCATTGGACAAGTGAAGTGATCAACAACAACGCCTGACATGCTTGTTACGTCAACCTCAACGATGTCGTCAGATGCAATACCCTCGATAGCGTTGTATATATCCTCGTTGCAACGTACATAGAGAATACCATTAGCAATCTCTGATGTATCCCAATAGTTCCATGCAGGAAGCTCAGGAAGTTCAAAGTTGAGAGTACCTACGTTAGCAGTCTTGACCTCTGTCCAGAGCACGAACTTGTCTGGATTAGCTGGGTCTGTTGTTGGAACGTATGTAGAGATAAGCATTGGCGCGATAGTAGCACCGCTTGTTATCTTCAATGTTGAGATACCAGTGAGGTAAGCATTGTTAGGAGCAGTAGATGTACCGATTGACTTGCGGAGACCAAGGATGAGACGTGACTTAGCACCGAATGTCACATTCTTGTTATTGAAGTGAGTGTAACCGCTGTAAGCCATATTGTTGATACCTACCTGAAGCGTACCATTAATAGTGAATGAGCTGTTGGTCATAGGACTTGATACAGACTTTGACACGCAGAGGAGCGAACCATTAGTTCCTACTGTGAGAGTACCAGTACCGAGTGAAGCACCACTCTTTACCTGAAGCGTACCAGCATCAATAGATACAGCACCAGACATTGTCCATACACCTGTTACAGTCATCTTACCTTCTCCCATCTTAGTGAACCTGTCACCAGAAACAACTTTACCGTCAAATGTGAAGTTACCATCGTTACCTACCTGCCATGTATTTGTACCAACTGAAGCACCGTTAGTGAATGCACATGAACCACCGAGTTCACCAGTACCAGTAACCTGGCCAATGCGGAGAGTCTTACCAGTGTTCTGTACATAACGGCTTGCAGGGATATTGAGAATCCAACCATCGCCACCGTTTGATGTATCAAGTGTGAAACGTCCGTCAGCAGCGTATGTAGCATCTGCAACAAGTGTACCAGCAAATTTCTTAAGGTTGAGCTGTATTGGAGTGCGTGTAGCATAATAGTTTGTACCCTTCTCTGTTGCACAGTAAATAGTAATCTGTCCTGTACCTGTGAGTGCAAGGTTAGTTGTGGCACGGTTCATTGTTGTAAGCTTAGCCTTTGCCTTGTCTGCAACCTCGATAGGAGTATTGAGGAAACCTGTACCTGTGACAGCAGATGAACCCTGAAGAGTTACCGTGCTTGCAAGCCTTGCGCTTGCATCAACAGTACCTGCTGCTACTATGAGTTCCTGGAGTGAAGAAGCAATACCACTCTTGAGCCATCCGTTACCCTTCTTTGTAAGGACTGTACCGCTGAATGCCTTGTCCATAACGAAGTCCGCAGAGTTGTTGATGACACCACCTTCAGCACCTACCATCTGCATTGGTGAACCCATTTCGACAGCAGCTGTTGTAGAGAGTACTGCACCGTTCTCCATTGTGAACTTGCTTGCATCAGTAGTGACACCACCAAGGTTACCTACTTCGCTATATTCGTTAGAAAGGAGACTTACGGAAGTCACACCACCCTTGAGATTGTTACCACCTGTGTAAGTATTCTTGCCAGCCATTGTAACAGTACCTGTTCCGCTGTTGATGAACTTTGAATCACCGACAATTGTACCAGTACCAGTTACTGAGTAGTTGACAGTACTATTGAACTCCATAATGGCTGGTGAAACCTCGCCCTTCACTGTGACTGACTTAGTCTTGGCATCATCATTAAAGAGAACATTATCATTTGATACGAATGTTGTTGGTTCATTCTCCACAGAGAAGTTCTCTGTATCAGCGAGATCCCATGTAGTATTCTTTGCACCTGTCCATACAACGGAAGCAGCATCACGGATGCCCTGGACATCAAGGATGAGGTTGCCGTCCTCTACATATACTGATTTCTTGCTTGTTGCAAGACCTTCGAGGATGATATTGGACACAGCACCAGAGATAACATTCTCTACCTTACCGAGGTTGTACTTGCCCGGAGCAATCTTGTCCTCTCCTGCTGCAAGGTGTGGCACAAGTACAATCACAGGTGCAAGGAACTTAGGACCGCCCTGCGTCCACGCAGTACCTGTCTTGCGCTCTATGCTGAGATACTTAGTGTTTATCT
The DNA here is from genome assembly GCA_017540585.1 of Bacteroidaceae bacterium. Classification (GTDB taxonomy): domain Bacteria; phylum Bacteroidota; class Bacteroidia; order Bacteroidales; family Bacteroidaceae; genus Minthosoma. Next base: position 36,255 of record JAFYAT010000044.1, read on the forward strand.
TATCGGCAACTGCACCATCTGAATAGATATCGAAAACAAGACGTGAACCGAAGCCGAGTACGAGTGAATCAACATTAACCTCACCTATTGAGTTCTCGCCACCAGGACATACGGATGAACCGTAGCAAGTAGTGATTGAGCGGAACTGACCGCCGTTGGAGTTGAGTGTAGTGTGACGGTTGAGCCAGAGTGAAGAGTTCTTGAGTGTACCGTCGAAGTCAAGACTTCCTGCCCAAACCTCAGTCACACCCTTGTGAAGGAAGTCAGCCTTTGGAAGCTTGAGCTTACCGTCACCTTGCTTGATGAGACGTGCCTCACCATCAAGGTAGCCATCTGTGACCTCGCATGTATAATAATTGTACTTTATTGTTGTATTTGAAGCCGTTGAGTTTGAAGCTGCAGTACCCTGTACCCATGAAGGTACGTTGATTGTGAGGATGTATGGCTTAGCTCCGTTGGCAAGACTCACCTTAGTGTCGTTAGTCTCACACACGATAGCGTGCTTGTCGTTGTATGTTGCATCAATTACACCGCCGTTGGCAACCTCTGTACGTCCGTTCATGGTGAGTGGTGGAGGTGCCATTGTGATACCTTCGAGCTTACCGAGGAAGTAGCTAAGGTGAGGTGGCTGGTTGTAGCCACACATCTGCCATACCATTGCGTTACGGTACTGGTGGTCTGACCAGAGTGTAGGAATGCGGTAAGTAGTGGCAGTAGGAGTTGAATAGATGCGTATGTTGTTGTCTGCAGTACGCATGATGATTTCCTCACGCCAGTCGCCAAGGATATCGCCCTGATAGCAAGGAGTACCCTTAGTGTCGTTGTTAGTCATTGAACCCTCGCAAGTGTATATTGGGCTCCAGCTACCGTACTTTGCAACGCAACCCTCAGTGTTCTTGCCATTGAGGTAGTTGAATGTCTCGCTACAAAGGTCGCCGTCCCAGTAGATGCGGAAGTTATCGTTGATACCTGTGTTAGAGATTCCGCTTATGTTAGCGTTCTTTACGCTGCTTATTGGGTCTCCCCATGCCACACCGATGCAGCCTGGGTAGCTGTCTGTGAAGTTACCCATCATTGAGCGTCCCACATCCTTTCCGACCCAAAGCTCACGCTTGTATATCGTACTTGTAGTGGCATCGCGATAGTTGTATCCCTGTGCATCTTCGTTGCAGGCAAACATTTCAAGGCCCTTTGTGTATGGGTTGAAGTCGGAAACGTGCTGTGCATCACCATGACCGAGACCAGTTGTTGAGAGTCCCTTACCGTTGTCGTCGATGACCATTGAACCAAAGACTATCTCGTCACGTCCATCTTCATCAACGTCGGCAACGATGTAGTTGTGATAGCCCTGTCCCTTCCAAGGACCATTAGCATTACAATTCCATGCCCAGCGCTGAACGAGCTTGTGTGTCGTTGGCTCTACATCGTAGGCAACCATCTTGTGTCTTGTATAGATACCTCTTGCAAGGAAGATGCTTGGCTTACGTCCGTCGAGGTAAGGAGCACCAAAGAAATGCTTTGAGCTACGGTGAGCCCAACCTTTGTGTCCCCATGCCACCTCAGGGTCTGTCTCTCCGTTCTCAAGGAAGCGCAAAGGATATTCAATACACTGGTATGGCTTACCTGTCTCTCCGTTGACATACACGAGATATTCCTTGCTGCCGTCTGTACCTGCAACGATGAACCAGTTTACGCCGCCGCCATTGGCTGCACGTATGTTCTTGCTTGCATTACCTACGGTATATGTAGTGCCGTCAGCCATGTGGATGACTGAACCGTCAGCAAGACGCATTACTGCCTCAGCCTTGCCGTCGCAGTCCCAGTCGTAAGCCACGATGTTCTGCTCGTTGTTCTGGAAGTCTGCCATGTTAGGACCACAGTTGACCCACCACAGACGAGTACCGTCCTGCTTCAGACATTCGAAAATAGAATACTCCTTTGTATCCACACCGTCAATCTTAGGACCGTTCTTAGGGTATGACTGTTCCATCTCGCTGAGGTTATCGAACTTCATGAGGATATCGATCTCGCCATCACCGTCAACGTCGGCACAGCAAGCATCATTTGGTACGAGTGTACTCTTGATGCCCTCATGTGTAAGTTTGATTTCCTTGTAGCTCTTGCTCCATACGGAAGCAGGAGCACATTGTGACTGTTCAACACCACGAACCACAGCAGCAACAGTATATTTGCTGTTCACTGTACCTGTCTTGTCTGTAAAGTTTGAAACCTTGAGCGGAGTGTCATTAAGTTTCAAACCATCACGATAGACATTGTACTCAACGCCATAATACTCCTCGGCATTGATACGCCAGTTGATGTAAACACCACTTGAAACCTTCATGGCAATAAGTCCACGATCAAGCTTATCTGTCGTTCTCTGTGCAAATGCACTTCCTGAAAACAACATAGAGCAAGCAAAAACAACTATAAATGTCATTACTTTACTCACTTTCTGTCCATTTGTGTTCATTAAGATAATTTTTTGTTAGTAATTAGTATAACGCTACTATTTAGTAAAGTTTTTGAATAACGCCACAAAGATAGGTATTTTTTAGGCAATAAACTAACACTATCTATTACTTTCGTCTTATTCTGTTGGATTATTGTTGCATTTCTTCCCCTATGTTACATAAATAAGCCGTTTGAATGAAAGTTTTAAGTTTTAAACTCACAATAATTCCTATCAGAAACATCGAAAAATATCGATTTTGCATAAAACGCTCCTTTATTCCATATAAAAAATTGTTTTTGCAATCGATTTGTCTTTTTTTTACGAACAATTACATACTTTTGTGCACAGATAACAAACAAGCCAAACATTATTATGAAGAAACTCAAATTTTTATTTGCACTAATTATTTTTATTAGTTGTTCAAATGCCGATTTTCGCAGATTACAAAGTGTTGTATTTCCATCTTACAACATAACATGTACTCATTCAACATACAATGTGTCATAGCTTTGTAAAAGCCTACAAGAAGACATGCCTGTAATAATAAGTGCTTTTGCCTAAATATCAAACAAAAATACAGCAAGAGCTATTCTCAATAGTCAAGACAGTAAAAAGGAAGGACACTCGTTCATTGCAGACAGATATAAACGTGAACATCAAATAACAGAAAACGTATATGAATGGGTGTATGATTCTCCAAGTGGACCAGAAGTACCATTACCCTATGTCAAAAACAAGCACGAATATGTGTATAGCTCTCCTGAAATCACCATGATTGGATTCAATTGGGGATGGGGTGACAAAGATAATTATGATGATAAACAATGGTTTACACTTACAGAAAATTGGATTAGAAAAAATTATGAGGGAGATTGGAGTATAAACAAAAGTATGATTTATAATTTTAAAGCAAAATAACAAACATTATGAAAACGAAAACGTTTATTCTTTTGGCGCTTTGCTTTCTTGCTCTTTTATCTTGCGATAAAAATGAAGAAGAGTCAAGCAATGTACTAATAATTGGTTCTCGCCCAGAGGATTTTTATGGATTGATGCTCGATGGAGGATATATACATAATTTGCTTATCCACGTGCCACCAGAAAGTGAGGCGTATGTCATTCATGACCCAGAGGCGCCATTCGACAATTACTCTACAATGCAACTTAAACTTGACTTTGAGGATTCATTTGACAAAGAAAAGTTTATGGAAGAAAACCGATTAAACAACAGAGAATGGTATGAACTTAAGGATACCCTAAAAACATATTATCGAAGGAGAACTTCATTCATACAAAAAGAACTTGAAAACTATGACAAGAACCGCCAGTGGTTTCTGCACTATACCGCATACATAAATGGAGAAGTCACTGTGACTTGTGACAAGACATTGTACGGAAAAGCATCTGGTGAGAATCTAGCGCAGTATTTCAAGGTTGAGCCAAAAGCTTGGATTACGCCACGAGGCATTGAAAAAACAAAACTTACATGTATTTTTGATAAAAACTCTCCAAAGAGAATAAACGAGTTCTTCACAAAAGAAACATGGACGGACGTCAAATACATCCTTAGATTCGACTCCATTCCAGAGGAAAAGTATGATGAACTTAAACTTACCGTAACAATGCCACTCAAGCTTGAAAATACTCACAAATACATTTTGAACAAACTCAAAGGTATTGACGAGAAAGTGGAAATGACCGACAAGACCGTAAGTGCAAGTTTCACGGCAAGATTCAAGCAATAAGCGGCATTATTTACAGTCCGTTTTTCACCTGAGATATTTTAGTGAAAATCACGATGTACATCATCATGTGCTGTTGCGTAAAAACATTACTGCGCAGTAATGACCTCAATATTGCATATTATTGAAGTCGTTACTGCGCAGTAGTATTTTTTTCATCACCGAAAGAATGGCAAAATCGAACGAGGTAAGATGTGCCATTTCAAACGAGGTAAGATATGTCACATCAAACGAGGTAAGATGTGCCATTTCAAACGAGGTAAGATATGTCACATCGAACGAGGTACGATGTGCAACATCGATTAATAATCGAATTACCATATCGATTAATAAACGAATTACCACATCGTTTAATAATCGATTTACCACATCTTTTAATAATCGAATTACCATATCGTTTAATAATCGATTTACCACATCGTTAGTAATCGATTTTGGATGCCGTTTACAGACGGTGTTTTAGTCCTTTAGCAAGAACGAAAATTTTGCGACCTGTACGGTTGAAAGCATATAGGCATGACTTCCATCTTTTTTAACCACGAATTACACAAATAACACGAAAACCTAATTAGATACGCCTTGCACTCCGAATGGATTTCACGAATAATTGCTCTCGCAATTAGGCGAATTCAGCTACAAAAAAGACATGACGGTTCATGATTCGAGAAATTCGCCGACACCACGTGGTGTCTTCGTGTAATAATTTGAGAGAATGTGATAGTTCGTGCTATTTGTGTAATTAGTGGTGAAAAAGACTTGTAAAGAAACTCTTACCAACTGTACAATTCGAAATTTTGTGCTTTGTATGGAAATGTTTATATTTGCAACCGAAAACAACAAATACGCAAAGCTTATGAATACGATAATAGCAAGAAGTCCAAGAACGGTAACTGTACGAATGAGTACTCGCCGTTGGAACAAGATGCTTGAACTTGAACAAGCATACAAGCTGGCTTGCACCATTCGCCACAGCATGGAGCAAGTGGAAGAAGAGCCAAGCATGACCATGGAAGAAGCAATAAAGTCACTCCGCTAAATATAACATATAGAATAAAATCAAGCAGGATATTTCCAGCATCATCGGAAATATCCTGCTTGTTTTATTGAGCCATAAAGGGGAACTTGGTTGCGAAGCTCTAATTTTGAATTGTGAATTCTGAATTTTGAATTTTGAATTTATCTTGTTACCATCTCAAGCATCTCCTTACCGGTAAGCTTGTGAGAGAACTCAGTACCCTCAAGGATGTTCTCGGCGAGGGCACGCTTGCGTTCATGGAGACGAATAATCTTTTCTTCAATTGTGTTCTGTGCCACAAGATGATAGACGGTAACCGCTTGACGCTGACCGATACGGTAGGCACGGTCAGTTGCCTGCTGCTCTATGGCTGGGTTCCACCATGGGTCGAGATGGAAGACATAGTTAGCACCCGTAAGGTTAAGACCAAGTCCTCCTGCCTTGAGACTTATGATGAAAACTGGACATTCGCCCTTCTGGAAACGATTGACGAGTACCGTTCGCTGATTGACAGGTGTGCTGCCGTCGATATACAGATACTCGATGCCTTCCTTGTCAAATGTGTCACGCACGATGCTGAGGAATGATGTGAACTGGCTGAACACGAGTGCTCGGTTGCCACCCTCGATGACATCGCTGAGGAGTTCAATGAGAGCCGTAACCTTTGAACAAGGACCTTGCCATGAAGGTTCAACAAGTTCTGCGCTACAAGAAGCCTGACGAAGACGGGTAATCTCGGCAAGGACGTTCACATCCATTGACTCGTCACCAAGTTCACGAAGCATATTCTCTGCCCTCATGCGGATGACCTCATAGATGGCACTCTCCTCGTTGCTCATCTGTATCGTCTGGTAAATCTCCGTCTTCTCAGGAAGCTCCTTGAGCACGGCATTCTTTGTACGGCGGAGCATGAACGGATGAACCACACGTTCGAGCATCTCCTGTCGTTCCTCGTCCTTGTCACGTTCGATAGGAATGACGAAACGGTTGCTAAAGTCGCTATAACCTCCGAGCAATCCAGGATTGACGAACTGGAAGAGTGACCACAACTCGCTGAGGTGGTTCTGTATAGGCGTACCCGTAAGCATGATACGATTCTCGGCATTAAGCTTCATAGCAACGCCACTCGTCTTTGCACCACGGTTCTTGATGATATGAGCCTCATCAAGACACGCCACCTTCCATTCCTTCTTGAGAATAAAGTCGCTGACCGAAAGGAGAAGACCGTAGGTAGTAACAACAACATCACGAGGTCCTGCCTTGTCTATGACTTCCTTGCGTGAAAGCTCTGAGTTGAGGAACTTACAGTTGAGCGAAGGAGCAAACTTTTCCAGCTTACTCATCCAGTTAGGCGCAACGGAAGCAGGAGCAACGACAAGCGTTGGTCCTTCGTCTGCCTTGAGGAGGAAGAATGATATTGACTGTATGGTCTTACCAAGTCCCATGTCGTCGGCAAGGAGTGCACCTGCCCCCCACGAGTTAAGACGTGCTATCCACTGGTAACCTTCAAGCTGATAAGGACGAAGCTCTGCCTTCAGTTCTGCAGGCACGGCTGGCGAATACTCCGAACTGTCGAGTATGCGCTTGCGATACGTGCGGACATACTCGTCCGTGTCAAACTTGATGACTCCGTCAAGTGTGCTGTCATCAAGGAGTGCTGCCGAGAATGGAGAAATGCGTATGTTACCCTTGTCACGTGCAGCAATAGAGTTGATGGTACTCAACTGGCGTCGCAAGGCTGCACCAAGAGCGATAAAGTCGCCATTTTCAAGGCGTATGTAGTTGGACTTCGACTTATTGACGAGGTCAAGGAGCTTAGACATGGAAAGGACGGTGTTCTCGTCTATCCTTACTTCGCCCTCCACCTCAAACCATTGTCCACGTGTGCTGAGTTGTATGCTTGCAGAGAAGCTGCTGCCCGTTGCAACAATCTTGCGGAGATTGAGACGACCCTGTTTTGGCCATTCGGCATACATCACATCAGGATTATCCTGCACAAACTCCACAAGCGAGAGTACGTACTCAGGTTCCATAATATCGACATCCTCCTTAGGGTCAAGAAGGTACTTGATGAAGTCAGGGTCAAAATTCTGCTTGTTCTTGTATATGCGTTCGAGTTCCTGACGAATGATGGCAAGATTCTTCTTCTCGCCTTCAAGGTCACGATGCACACGTACCCTTATACTGTCAGCTTCATCTATATAGACATCTTCACCCTCGCCGAGCATGAAGAGTTTCTTGCCACCGTGAAGTGGCTTAGCAGCAATACATATATGGAAATATTCACCCTTGTGAGGAGTAATCTGAAGACATGCCACAGGACTTCCTTCAACCATGGAAAGCGTAGAACCACCCTCGATAAGGTCGGAGTGAATCTCCATCTGCGCACCGAGCATAGGTAGGATATCCCTTATCTGCTGCTCAGCTTCAAGAGGGAAAACGCTCTGGTTGAGAAGCGTCTTGTAGAGGAAAGCCTGTTCCTTTGTAAGGCGTGTAAACGAGAAGTTTGTTTTGCTCTCATGACGTATGAGTAGGCCGTCGTCAAGCTGTGAGGCATTCACGTTCGACCTTATGCGGAACCCATCAGCATCCTTGTCGATTATGATATAAGGCTTATCTTCTGTCACATTGACAAGCTGATATGAGTATTTGCCCACATAGAGGCGACTCTCATCAGTCATCTCCGTAATGACATCCTTGATGTGTACTCCATCGTACATTCGACTCATGCTGCGTTGATGAATGCGCTTGTCGGCATCGTTCATGAAAGGGAGGTTACCCATCTTGTAGGCAACAGGTGAGATTGACTTACCCTTGCCCCATTCTCCGTTCTTGAGACGGTTCTGTTCACGTACTTCCACGTACTCGTCATTCTCATTCTCGAGTACATACATCATTCGTACGGACGCATCGTTGCTCTGTGGCGAATCCATGTCGCCGTTAAGCGTGCGACGAAGCGTCTGTATGGCAAGTTCCCATTGGGAGAGGCAACGTATGGAAGTAAGGGCAGGAGTGGTGCCGTACTTTGAGGCAAGGAAAGCCTTGTCTTCATCCGTAAGATTGAGGAAGGCAGCCATCTCATGACGAAGGATAGCGAGAGCAGGAGTCTTGATGGCGTACTTCACCACATCCTCGTCTTCGCATCCCGTATATCGTGCAAGGAAATAATACATGGCAAAATAGCCATTATGCTTGGAGGAATCCCTCTGCATACGGAAATTCGCAACAATCTGCTTACGTGTCATGCTTGGATTGGTTTCAAGCATAAGTTCTGCCACAAGACATGAAGGACGAAGACTTGGATAGGTGTCTATCTCTTTCTTGTTGACAAAAGTGTGAAGTTTATTGCGTGAATCCGTGCTTGCCTCATGAGTATAGGCAAGTATGAGGAAATAGTTCATCAGATAGTTGATGAACATATTTTTACATTCTGTTATAGGGTTCAGCACCTTGAAGGCAAGGGCAAAAAGCTTGATTGCCTCGTCATAGTTGCCACGAACGGTATTATGTATGGCAGCAAGGGCAATACCTGCTCCATCTTTTTCGCTAACAGGCGTATCTGGCAACGTGCCATCGAGGAAATATCTATAAAGGTTCACGAGCGAGCGCATATTACGCTTGTTGTGAATGAGCAAGTTCAAGTTGTCATCTATGACACGGTAGAGAATGGAAGTATCCACCACTCTGTCATCCTCACAGAGTTGCTGAATGTACCTATCGAACACCCACATGAACACCTCCTTGTTGAGGTTGGCAAAGAGTACTCGTGTCTTCTCGTTGATATCAATAGTAAGAAGGAAAGTCATCTCACCTCGTGAGATGTTTTGGGCAGCATTACACATCTTGTAGTCGCTATCCACAAGTTGTGCAACAGAATGACGTATCACGTTGAGATTAGTCAACTTTGGCAATCTCATGTTGAGGAACTCAGCCACAAGGTCACGTCTCTGTTCAAGGGTATAGAACAAGGCGGGCAGGAAATACGCCTGAGGTATCTGATAGCTCTTTGAGTTCTGATACCAGCTGTAGCCTCTGTCCAATAGGTATCCTGCCGACAAGAGCTCGTCAAGAACCTTGTCAGCATCATAATCACGGAAAGAGTCCCTGAGCAACTCATGTATCTCTTCTATTCCAGTATATGAGCCTGAGAATTGGTATGCATAGAGGCACAGCAGGCGTTGTGCATTCTCACTTAGCGATGAAAAGTTGACGTCAACCATTCTTTAGTTTGTGAGTTTGTAAGTTTGTAAGTTTTTAAGTTTTTAAGTTTGTAAGTTCTTAAGTTCTTGGGTTCTTAAGTTCTTAAGTTTGTAAGTTTTATAGAAGCTATCCTTCCAACCCACTTTATTAAAAAATGGCGAAGCCCCAAAAGACTCCGCCATAGGTTTATGATGCAAATGATTGCTTATGACTTACGGCTTACGTATGAACCGTCACGAGTATCAACCTCAATCATATCACCCTCGTTGATGAAGAGTGGTACGCGGATCTCAACACCTGTCTCAAGTGTAGCAGGTTTAGTAGCGTTAGTAGCTGTATCGCCCTTAAGACCTGGCTCTGTGTAAGTAACCTGAAGAACGATCTTTACAGGAGCCTCAGCTGTGAGGATTGCACCTGTCTGGTCATCGATAGTAGCCATTACCATAGTCTCACCTTCCTTGAGGAAGTCACCACCGATGATAAGGTCCTTAGCGATATTAACCTGCTCAAATGTCTCGTTGTTCATGAACACCATGTCGTCGCCCTCCTTGTAGAGGTACTGGAACTGCTGGTGAGATACAGTCACGTCATCAAGCTTAGCTGATACAATCCATGTACGCTCAAGTACACGACCATCCTCAACATTCTTAAGCTTTGTAATCATAACTGTGTTACCCTTACCTGGCTTCTTGTGAAGGAAGTCGATAACTACCCAAATCTTGCCATCATCAAGGCGGAGGCAAACGCCCTTCTTAATGTCACCTGCTAAAATAGCCATATAATTCTAAAAAATTTTAAGTTTTCGAGTTTTCAAGTTTTTAAGATTAGCCTTAGCTTGTATTCCTCAAAAACTCAAACTATATTAATAATTGTATTCTTTCTTATCGAAATCGAGTGCAAAATTACAGTTTTTCATTAAAATGACAAAAAAAGATGTGTAAAATCAGCAATTTATTTTGTCTATTTATTTAAAATGCCTAATTTTGCACCCGCTTTTAGTGCGAAGTGAAGCACTCTATGGCAACAAGATTGAATGAGATAATTCAAGAAGATTAATAACAATAAAAAAGATAAAAGATATGAAGAGAACATTTCAGCCTCACAACAGAAAGAGAATCAACAAGCATGGTTTCCGTGAGCGTATGCAGACAGCTAACGGCCGTCGAGTTTTGGCAGCACGTCGTCGCAAGGGTCGCAAGTCACTTACAGTTTCAAGCGAGCACCACGGAAAATAATTGATTCGTGTTCGAAGAAAAGAACAAAAGCAGGAGTTTCACAGAAACTTCTGCTTTTTTAATGTCTTACACCTTTATTATTATAGTGTGTAAAGCAAGTTGTGTACATAATTCTCAATTAAATCTTAACTCTTAATTCTTAAATCTTAATTCTTAACTCTTAATTTATAATTCTTTTTTGTACCTTTGCATCGTTTTATATAATTAATGGAAAATGGATATAAAATCATATTTTAACGGACCTAAGGCTCGTATCTTTTGGATAAACGTAGGATTGATGGTGGCTGTGCTCATCATCGCACCTGTTGCAACATTATATTATATCGACTACTACAGTCACCACGGAGAGAGAATCGAGGTACCTAATCTCGACGGTATGGACGTGGAGGATGCCAAAGATATGCTTGCCGAATATGGACTCATCGGAGTGGTAAGCGACTCTACACGCAAGGACGGCTACAAGCCAGGTACCGTATGTTTCCAGACACCAAGGGCAGGAAGCTATGTCAAGGACGGACGTAACATCTATCTCTCCATCATCAAGCTTGGAGAGGCAAAGGTCTCTTTCCCTAACGTGGCTGGCTACAGCACAGCCAACGAGGCTCATCAGATACTCTCCAACCTCGGCTTCACACTCAACGAGGACATGATGGTGGAAAGTCCTGACAAGGGACTTGTCATCAGCGTCTATCAAGGCTCACGTATGCTCAAGGCAGGCGACATGGTGTCAACCAATCGTCCTATAACACTTCATGTAGGTTCGGGCAACGAAATCGACACACTCGCTAATATTGACAATCTTGACATAGACGAATACGAGGAGGACTGATGGATAAGGAAGAATACAAAGACGAATATATCGACGAGGAATTTGCTGGCGACAACGAGGAAGTGGAGGATGAAGACTCCGCAGGTCTCTACGAACACCTCAAGGTAGTTGCCGACAAAGGACAGAAACTCCTTAGAGTGGACAAGTTCCTGCTTGTACACCTTTCCAACACCTCACGTAACCGTGTGCAGAAGGCTGCCGATGCTGGCTTCATCATGGTCAACGGCAAACCTGTAAAGCGCAGTTACAAGGTCAAGCCATACGACGTGGTGCAGGTCATGCTCGACCGTCCACACTACGACAACGCAATTATACCAGAGGACATTCCTCTCGACATAGTATATGAGGACGACGACCTCATGGTTATCAATAAGCCAGCAGGTCTTGTGGTTCACCCAGGATTCGGAAACTGGCACGGAACACTCCTCAACGCCATAGCATGGCACCTCAAGGACCATCCAGAGTACGACATCAACGACCCAGAGATTGGTCTTGTACACCGAATAGACAAGGATACAAGCGGTCTTCTCGTCGTGGCAAAGACAGCAGAGGCAAAGACTCACCTCGGTCTTCAGTTCTTTAACAAGACAACCAAGCGTGAGTACAACGCACTCGTATGGGGCAACTTCGTAGAAGACCAAGGACGCATCGAGGGTAATATTGCCCGTGACCCTAAAGAT